>CAMYXV010000005.1 GCA_947303055.1 uncultured Bacteroidales bacterium | reverse complement strand
AATGGCTGTATGGACAGGTTGCCGTGGGCAATTATCACCTTTTTGATTATAATGAATTGTATGAGGAGGTTAAGAGGCGATTATAGTGGGGATAGGGGTTTCGTTATGCGTGCTTACGTGCTAACGTGCTAACGATAGACTCCCCTGCCGCTGTGTGGCACCCCTTTTTGAAAGGGGGGAATTTTTTGATTGAATTTGATGGATTTTGAGTAATTTTGTGGCGTGAAACGGATTTTTTACATAGGGCTTCTGATTTTGGTTGGGATGATGGCTGCTTGTGCCAAGCATGAGGTGCCTCCGCAGGAGGAGGACATGCTCTATCGCGTGGAGTGCTTCTACCAACAGAACCCGGACAGCGCGATGCGGATCCTCGACACGCTGAATGTGGAGGCACTTTCGGAGAAGGAACGGGCGCATTACTGTCTGCTGAAGGCCCTGCTCATCGGTAACGATAAAAGATATGATGTAGAGTTCGACTCGCTGCTGCAAGTGGCTGAAGCGCAGTTTGTCGGCGGCAGGGACAAATACCATGAGGCCTGGACCTATTGGCTCATGGGAAACAAGACAACGAATCAGCAACAGCCTAAGCAGATTGCCCTGGATGCCATGCTGAAAGCCCGCAGCAGCATCGAAAGTTGCCGCCATGTGGATAAACGCTTAGTGGCATTCTCCCCAACGCCCACCAATGAGCAAGAGGTCATCGAGAAAAGCAAGTATTTCATCTATCTCGAACTCGGCATGATTTACGGAGCCTCGGTCTACATCGCTGATGCCATTCCCCCTTTGACGCAGGCAGATGCGTATTTCGCCAAGACGGGCGACCATTACAACCGCCTGAGCTCGGCCTACATGCTTGGCTACGCCTATCTTGGCACCAATGAATACGACAGCTGTCTGGCCTATTTCCAAAAAGGCCTGCAATCTGCCGAAGCTCTCGGCTACGCCAACGAATGTGCCGTATTCCACGACAACCTTGCTTTTTATTACAACTATTGTGTCGACCAAAACCATTATGAGACCGAGGAGGAACGGCAGCAACTGCTCAGCCATGCCGTCGAGGAAGCCAAAGCCGGACTGGAAGGCTTGACCGACACAGCGGACTATGCGTATGGCTATCATCAGCAGTCCTTGCTCGAAACGCTCTCTGACACATATTTCCACATGCAGCAATACGACTCCTGTATCTATTATGGCGAGCAATCCATCGCTGTGGGCCAGTCCATTGACAGGTTTTTTGAGAACTATGAATTGTATCGGTATCTCTACGAGTCATACAAGGCATTGGGCGACGAAAAGAACGCCATCGAGTATTCCGAACGTCTGCTGACTATGGAGCATCCCGAAGCCAACATGAAGGATATGGTGATGGTACAGGAGGAGTTCGACAAGCAAGAGGAGCTGCAACAGCAGGAAGAGGCGCATCAACGGAAAAGCACGAGGCTGTATGTGCTGTTGACTCTGCTGTTGGTCGTGTTGGCCCTCTTGGCACTATTCGTCTATTTCTACAGACGACGCAAGGAAGCCGAAGCTTCACGCCTTCGCGAGGCACAAAGCCTACTACATACCGAATTGGAGCAACTCACGGCACAGCAGAAGGAGATGCTGCAGCAACAGGCCAATGCCATCTACCAGTCTGGACAGAAAGATCGGCTGCAGCGCATCATGGAGGCGTTTGAATCGGCTTATCCCAAAGGCATCGAGAAGATGAAGTCGGCCTACCCCGACCTCAGCAAGACGGAGCGCAACCTTGTCGTTTTGACGTTTCTCGGTTTCCGCATCAAGGAAGAGGCCGACCTGCTCGGCCTGAGCGAAAACACGGTGGCAAAATACCGTTCCTACCTTAAAAACAAGGGTGATTTTGACCCTAATTCCACGGCTTTGGAGTAAGAAAAATATGTACTTTTTTATTGTAACTCGTTGATTATCAAGATGGGTTTCAAGAAAAAATATGTACTTGGCCATAGCCGTTGATTTTTCCCGTAATTTTTTATATAATTTTGGAGGCACGAACAAAAAAGTACCATCAAAAACATTTTATGCCATGAAGAAAAGTTTGGTTTTTGCATTTTGGATGGCCTTGCTGACGGCTCCGCTTGCAGCACAGACCATCGAGGTGTCGGGAGAATACCACGGCCAAGTGCTTTGGGATGCCGACACGGTAAGACTCATAGGTGATGTCGTCATCGAGCCAGATGAAGGCGGCTCAGCTTGCCTTACCATTGAACGCGGGACTTGGGTGATTGCGGAGGGCTATTACCGCATCACCGTACACAATGGCTCGTTTTATGCTTTGGGTGCGGACAAGTATCCAGTCGTCTTCACCGCCCGCGACACTACCGATTTCTACAATCCTACAATGGAAACGGGCTGGCACGGCATCCACTTGCTTTCCGACCAGAGCAGCGCCCAAGACAGTGTGGTCATGGAGTATTGCGAGGTGAAGTTCGGAAAGATTATCTCGGGCGCACCCGAGGGGGAGAGGTTTGGTGCTGGCGTTGAGGTGAGAAACAAGAAATACTGTCATTTCGACCATTGCCGTTTCTCGCAGAATCGTAATGAACACAACACCAGTTCGCCAAGTGGTAGTGGTGGCGGCGGTATATATGTGCTCAATCCCGGGACAATTCTTGTAGAGCATTGCATTTTCCACGACAATTATGCATGGTGGGGTGCAAGCATTTCGATGGGCGGCTTGCGGCATTTCACGGTGAGGAATTGCGAGTTTTACAACAACACTGGCACGTATGGCACGGCCTTGGACATGCATGTCGGTGAATTGTCGCTGTCGGCTTCAGGGCCTCAGGTCTATAACAACTACATCCACGGCAACCACGGCAGTACGGCGTATCTCGGCTGGGAAGGCGTGGGGCGTTTCCACGACAATATTATCGTCAACAACGAAGGCTATTCGCCCGTGCTGGGTACTACGGCCCCTAACTATTCCCATTATTATAACAACACGATCGTAAACAACCAAAGTGAGGGTTTCATGAACGACAATGGCTCTGGCATCTGGACTAACGGGCAGCAGAAAATCTACAACAACATCGTCTATGGCAACGACCGATACGATTTTTATCCACAAACCCTACCCCAGATCCACTTTGAGCGCATGGACCCTTCCCATCCCGACCCCACCATTTTCAACAATTGTGTTAGTTGTCCAGATGGGTACGAAGGTACAATTTGCGAAGACCCGCAATTCCTCCATCCTACTTTAGGCATCGGTTCCGAGTATGACCATTCAACCGTGCCTTTCCACTGGTCGCTCACCGAGACCTCGCCCTGCCTCAATGAGGGTGCCACTAATATGAGCCAATACTATCCCGACACTGACTTTTCAGGCAATCCGCGTGTCATTAACGGTCGCATCGACCTTGGCGCCATCGAGGCTCCCGATTGGGACGCAGTGGAGGAACAAATCGCCTCGAATACCGTTTATCCCAATCCTGGCAGGGATGTGCTGCATGTCTTGACCGATTGGGAGGATGCTGTTGTGGCGGTTTATGACCTGAATGGCAGGAAAATGATTGAGCAGCAGATTGAGGGCTATTCGATAAGCATTGCTACCGAAGATTGGCCCTCTGGAATGTATTTTTGGAGGATGGTAGGACCTTCAACAAGCTCAGGGACCTTAACAGAATCAGGAAAGTGGATTAAAGAATAAACCTATTAAAACAGAATACAATGAAAAACTTCAGATTCTACAACTTATTGGCAGTTCTGCTGCTGGCATCGGCTTCTGCCTTTGCAGGAACCGTGGATGCACAACGCGCTAAGGCTTTGGGTATGAAATTCGTCGAGGCCAACTTTGCCGAGAGCACCCAGTTGGAATGGGTCGGCACAACGCTCACCGAGAAGGGCTTCCCTTCGTATCATGTCTTCAACGGCATCCCTGACGGCTTCGTCATCATCTCTGCCTGTGACCTTACCAGCCCCATTCTCGGCTATTCCGAAACGGGAGCTTTTGACACGGAAAACATCCCTGATGGCTTGAGGTACTTCCTCGACGGTTACGGCCAATCCGTTGACTTTGCGGAAGAAAACCTCAAAAAAGCCGACTTTGTGATCGCCCAGGAATGGGAAAACCTTGAACGCTGCGGCAAAACACAGAGCTCGAAAACGGTAGTCGTCCAACCTTTGATTGCCACGCATTGGGACCAAGACTGCTACTACAACTCATGCTGTCCAAAAGACGTGAACGGGCCTTGTGGCCAAGCTTATGCAGGTTGCGTAGCCACCTCGATGGCACAGGTGATGAAGTATTGGAACTATCCCCAGCAAGGCACCGGCTCGCATTCATACAACAGCTACCTCTATGGCACTCTCAACGCCAATTTCGGTGAAACTATCTATCATTGGGACGAGATGCCAGAGTCGTTGCACGAGAACGAACCTTATGTGGGCACCCTGATATTCCATTGCGGGGTAAGCGTTGATATGAACTACGGACCCTCGGCCAGCGGTGCCTTGCACCAGAGCATCCCTTCAGCGATGACTGCCTATTTCGGCTACGGCACTTCGCACAACCTGCTACGGGACGATTACCCCTACGACGAATGGGTGGGTATGATGCGCGATGCCTTGGACATGGGCATTCCCATCTTGTATGCCGGTACTGATGGCGGAAGCATGGGGCATTCTTTTATCTGCGACGGCTACGACGACAACGGCCTGTTTCACATCAACTGGAGCTGGGGCGGTGCCCTTGACGGCTGGTTTAGCATCGACAATCTGCAAACCTATAACCAGACATGGAATTTGGCACAAAAGATGATAGCAGATGCCCTACCGCTCGGAGTCTACAACGCCACGCCTAAAGAACCCACCAATCTGAGTGTGCAACCGCTTTCCGATGACTCCTATATCTGCACCGTGCATTGGGACAACCCCACGAAGGCCTTAAACAACAGCAACTTGACGCATATCGACCAGATAGTCGTCAAACGTGATGGCAGGGTGGTTTACACCCAAGACAATGTTACTCCTGGAGCGGCTATGGAAATCACCGACGAGGTACCGTTTTACGGTCTGCACGATTATCAAGTGTATGCGGTGAACGACGGCCACCATGGCAGGATTGCCACTGAAAGCGGAGTACGCTTCGGGCCTTCCTGCAACTGGACCATTGTGGCAGGCACTACCTTCTTCAACGGCTGGCAAGGGGCTTCCATACAGGTAATCAACAACGCGATGCAATTGATGGAATCGGTAACGGCCCATTCCAGCAGCGAGACGCTGACCGTCGCGGTGCCTTTAGGCCACGTCTCGTTCGCCTGGGCCAAAGGAAGCAGCACCGTCAGCGATGTGAGTTTCGTCATCAAGGACGCTGAGCAACAGATTGTCTATTCCTATTCCGGTCCTTTGGACGGCATCGAGGAAGGCGTTTTCCTTCAGACCAACAATAGTTGCGGCAACGGCATGGATTGTGGAATGCCTATCGACTTGTATGCCTTTGCAGAAGGCGACCATATCGTGTTGGATTGGTTCGATTCAGCCGAAGCAGAGAAATACAATGTGTATCGAGACGGAACTATGTTGGCCACGATATTGGGACAGGAAACAGGGTTTATAGACGAAGAGCCAAGCTATGGCGGCAATTGCTATTTTGTGACGGCCTTCTGTGAAGGCGGCGAAAGCGACCCGACCAATGAGGCTTGTGCCACCGTGGGCGACGATTGCCAGCCTGCCTCCAACCTTTGGTTTGAGATGACCAACAACAACAAGGTGAAACTGACTTGGGTAACGCCGCAGCCGCATGACGGCCTCTCAGGGTATTACATCTACCGCACCAAGGAAGCCGACATGAACTGGCAGAAAATCAAGACGCTCAGTGCCAGTGCCACTTCTTATACAGATAACACCACTCTGGAGGACGAGACTTTCTATCTGTATAAGGTGGTGGCCTACTACCAAGCCATCGACTGCTACTCGGCACCAGCACGCTCGAAGTACAACGAGTTTGAGTATTTCGTGAGGGTGTATTGGTCGGTGGACGGCCTGGATGAAGCGAGTGCAAGCGAGGTGACGGTCTATCCCAATCCCGCAAGGGACAGGGTGACGATTGAAGGCGTTGAAGCTGCTGTGATACAGGTGTATAACACCTTAGGTCAGTTGGTGAGAAGCGCAGAGAATGCCGATCGCATCTCTGTGGAAAGCTTGGTGGATGGTTTGTATCTGTTCAGGATTGTGGATGCGGAAGGGAAAAATTATACGTTGCGAGTGACGGTGATGAAATAAAGATTTTGTCTATCTTTGCGGCGATGAAACGGAATTTGTCCATAGGACTCTTGATTCTCGTCGTATTGATAGCCTGCACCAAGCGGGACTGCGACTTTTTATCTCCCATCAATAGCCAAGATGAGGGATACACTACGCTTCTTGATTCGGTGGAAACCATCATTTGCGATGCCAAAGGTATCCTTGTATCGGATACCATCCTGATGCCAGCCCTGGCATTTTACGATGAGGATAGTACTTGTCGCCATCTTTGGATGCAGGCACGTTGCCATTATCTTTTGGGGAGTTTGCTTTATGGACAAGACAAAATGGAGCAAGCAACAACGCAACTGCTGCAAGCCTTGAACCTGTTGGATGCGCATTTCGAGGCTTCGCAAGCGCCTGTTGGCCGTCTCTACAGCAAAATACATTTCATTACATCGCGTATCGCTCACATTTTTTCAGATGAACAAAGCAGCACCCAACTTGGCCGACTGGGCTTGGACTATGCCTCCGCCGTAGGCGACACATCATGGATGCTCAGATCTATGGCCAATATTAGCCTGTTGTATGAGCGTTTCGGCAAGGCTGGTGAAGGCGATTCCGCCTATTATTATTGTGATGGTGGACTTGCCATAACTGATGCCCGACATTTCCCTTACGAAACGGCCATGCTGGAAAATGCATTGGCCAACAGTCTGCGTCATAGCCATCAATACGACTCCGCACTTTTGCATTTTGCGAAAGCCCGTGAATTGATTGATACCACTTTCATTCTTTATTATCGGAATTGTGTCGAGATGGCTTTTATCTATTATCTAAGGCAAGAGTATGATTTGGCAGTGGCCTATCTTGAAAAAGCTTATGAGACGAACGACGAACACTTTAAGGCACAGGCAGCCTTTGGCCTGGCCGATTGCTATGAGGAAATGGGCGACACCTTGAAGGCGATGCCTTATTACAACCTTGTGAAGACTTATCAAGAAAAACAGGTTTTGAGGGCGAACCATAATGGCGAAGCCATGCCGATGCTGAATGAATATCTGAGGGACAAAGCAGCATCGAATAATAGGGCTGCTCGGCTTTGGATATCAATGGTCATTGGATTGTTGGTTTTGATGGTGTTTGTGGCTTTTTTCGTTTACCATCGTCGTTACAAGAAAAAAATGGCTGAGCAGCACGAAGTTATCAGCCGCGACTTGCAAGAGGCGCGCGGCACGTTGGAGGCCAAGGAAATGGAAACGCTGCGCCTGAAAGCGGTGGCCATTTATAACGACCGCCTCAACAACACAGGCAAGCGCATCATCGAAGTGTTCAATGGGGCTTATCCCGAAGCTTTGGCCCAACTGAAAGCCACCTATCCCGACTTGAACGAAACTGAACTCGACATCTGTGTTTTTTCTTTCTTTGGCTTCCGCGTGAAGGAGATGGCAGACATCCTCGACCTGCGCGAGAACACTGTGGCGAAATACCGCTCCAACATCAAGAAAAAGACCCAAAACGAAGCCATTGAAGGCTTGATTGGGCCATTTTTGAGTTAAATCTTATGGATATGCCCTAACTTTTTTATGGATAAAAATTTCGTAATCCACTGATTACCAATACTTGTTTTCAAGAAAAATCTGTACTGACAGTTGGAATTGACTTTTTTGGCAATTTTTTGCTATAGTTTTGTGCCTTATTGATTAAGGTACAAAACCATGAGAGCAAAAGTACAACTTATGCTGCTTCTTTTGTTGGGAGCAACGCAGCTTTTTGCCCAAAGCACGGTGGGCACGGATTTCTGGGTAACCATCCTGCCGATTGGCGATGATGAGCATTCACAGTCGACGGTGGAACCTTTCATCAAAATCACAGGCGACAGGGCTTGCTCGGGAACGGTGACCAACCCATACACGAGCTGGACGGAGGCGTTTGAGGTTACGGAAGGGCAAGCTACCGTCATCAACATCCCGATTGAACAGGCTTACGCACAGGACAGCTCGGATTGCGTCCTTGAAACCGCGCTTCATGTGGAGACCACAGATTCCGTATCGGTGTTTGTCGCCGACTACAGGAGAGGCTCTATTGACGTTTCTTGCGCCTTGCCCCTTTCATCGTTGGGGAGCGACTATCTAGTGCAGACTTTCAAATCCACGGGCGACCAGGAAGGGGAACGGGCGGTGCTTACGGTCATCGCAGTGGAGAACAACACCATGGTTGACTTTCTGCTCAGTTGCGACACCAAGCACGGACATCATGCCAACGAGCCTTTTTCGGTGACTTTGCAGACCGGACAATGCTACCAGTTGCAATCCGTCAATTACCAGAATTTCACGGGAAGCCGCGTGTCGGTGCGCAACAAGAAACAAAAGGTGGCCGTCTTTGCTGGAAACCGCGACACTTCTGTTCCCGACATTTCCGTCAGTTACCTTGACCATGCCGTAGAGCAACTGATGCCTGTGACCGCATTGGGACGGCGTTTCGTGGTGACGCAAACCCTGGAGCGCTCCGCCGATTGGATCCGCATCACGACGTTGAAAGAGCATTGCAAAATCTGGAGAGACGGTACCTTGATAGGCACCATCAACCCGAACCAACCCTACGACATTGTCATCACAGCAGACGAACCAGCCATGTATCTCGAGACTTCGGAACCAGCTATGGTCGGCTTGTATTTCTGGGGCTGCGGCGACCCGTGGTCGGTGGGCGACCCGGCCATGGTCCTCATCCCACCCGTGGAGCAGCAGATTGAGCATACGACTTTCTGCACTTTCCACACCTATTATTCACACCAGCACTATACCAACGTCGTTTGCGAGACCAGCCATGTTTCGGGCATGATGTTGGACAGCATCGAGATTGCGACGGAATTCGATTTGGTGCCAGGCAACACCGCGTATTCTTTCGCCAGGATTCAGCTCACGAACGGAGTGCATCGCCTGTCGAACAGCGAAGGAGGCTTTTTGTCGCATGTGTACGGCTTTGGCGTATATGAAGGCTATGCCTTCTTGCCCGCGTCGATGGCCTTGACTTCGGAATTGACGGTGAACAATGTTTCGGAATTGGAGCATCCCGAAGGGTTTGAGGCCGCCATAGACGAAACGCTGACCTTGAAACTGCTGACTAATTACAGCCTCAGCGAAGCCCATTGGGATTTCGGTGACGGCAGCTCGGCGGTTGAGACAGACGTTTCGACGCAACATAGTTATTCTACTGAAGGGGACTTTCCTTTGTCGTGCGACATCTATCGGCTTGGCCATCAGGGGCAGCATGTTTTGGCAGGCCGGGTGAGTACCATTATTCATATCCAGCCGGATGATGTTGAAGAAATGAATGATGAAGGGCTGAAAGTGGCCATCGCCTATCCCAATCCAGGCGGCAACACACTCAACATCCGCACGGCTCTGCCAAATGCTCATGTCGAGGTGTATGATTTGAATGGAAAACTAATTCACAGTCAAGAAATTACCGATACTTTAACTTCAATAAATGCTGAGAATTGGGCTTCGGGAAGTTATGTTTGGAAGGTTTACACGGGCGGCCCTTCGACCCTTCGACAGGCTCAGGGACCTCAGGGCTCAAGGACCTTAGCTGAATCTGGAAAATGGATAAAACAATAATACCATGAACACAAAACACAGAATTTCAATCGTTTTTGCCCTCGCGCTGGTTTTCGGGGGAAAGGCCTTTGGGCAGGAGTGGGAATACTCCATCGAGTATAATTTATCAGATGCAGAGGCGACACACCAGTATTGCGCATACGAAATGTCGGATGGACGCGTTATGGTTTGTGCTGCCCAATGTTTTCAAAGCGGT
The DNA here is from genome assembly GCA_947303055.1 of uncultured Bacteroidales bacterium. GTDB lineage: Bacteria > Bacteroidota > Bacteroidia > Bacteroidales > F082 > Limimorpha. Next base: position 39,005 of record CAMYXV010000005.1, on the reverse strand, counting down.
TCGCAAACTGGCTATATTTACCCACCACATCCTGCTTTGATAGCCTTATCGTCTGAAGGTGAGGTGTTGGCGCAAAACAACTATTTCAAGCAAGGTTATTGGGGAGCCTCCTGGTTTCCGTATGTGTTTGAAAAAGACAATGGAGAGATTTATATGCTGACATCATACAGCCCTGACCATTGTTACAGCTATTTCAACTATTTCAAAAACTACGACAATCCGCCTATAGATGCCATCCTTGGGCTTTATAAACTCAATGACGATTTGGAAATTGAACAAAGCTATGAATACGTTTTCCCGATTGATACTGTTGAGGACATGAGCAGCGGCTATTGGAGATATAATCCATGTGCGGCAAGCGGTAACATTTTCATTCACTCAGCCATTCTTGATGGGGATTGCATCGTTGGTGCTTACACGAAAAATGTGAACTCCACGAGTCCTGTTCAGGGCAATGACTCCTTGTTTTTCTTTAAGATGAGTCTGGGGGGAGACCTGTTGGCTAATGTTGGTATATCGATGGTTAACCATGGGCTTTATGCCTGGCAAGAGATGTTGAGGCGTGAGCATATCGTTAAAACGGATTATGGTTACATCTACTATAATCCGATGGCACCTTCGTTTTTTGTCACTGCATCTTTATTAGACAATGATAATGAACCAAACAAGGCTGGTGAAACAGGAACCGTTTTCTATTTGGATAATGATTTCAACATTTTGAGAATTAGAAAATTTCAACAACCAGACGGCAATTCAACTCAAAATCAATGTGACAATATGGCTGTCTTGAGAAGCGGTCACAACACAACATATATGGCAACACAGGCCAATGTGCATTACACACAATCTGCGGAAGATTGCCGTTTGTTTGAGTTCGATGATGATTTAGATGCAACTCAAGAGTACTTGTCTATTGTTCACCAAATGGAAAGGAAAACAGAAGAATTTGATTGCGTTGGCATCAGCAAGTCTGTAGCTGCCCTAGATGACCATTCGATATTGTATTGCTACACATTGAATCTTGGCGAAAATTTCAATGGCGATTCATGGATTGTGATTGAACGGTTGGATGAAAACTTTGACACGATTTCCACTGTATTTATCAGTAATGGTTTTGACGAACTTTGGTGTATGGCAGAAAGCATAAACACCACGATAGATGGAGGAGTGTTGTTGACTTATGAATCACATAAAACTAACAATCCCAATTTGACGAGAACAACTGTCGTAAAATTTCCCGCCGAGTCTTTTGTAGGCATTGAGGAAGCCCACGACAATGGTCTGAAGGTGGCGATTGCCTATCCCAATCCGGGGAAAGATGTGCTCAACATCCGCACCGCCTTGCAGAACGCCATCGTGGAAGTGTACGACATCAACGGAAGACTCATCCACAGCCAAGCCATTACGGAGAATGTGACGGCAATTGGTGCTGAGGATTGGGCTAAGGGAGTGTATGTTTGGAAAGTGATGGCCAATAGCAAAGAAGCGGAATGCGGGAAATGGATAAAGGAATAACAAATCAAAACAATAGTACAATGAAAGCAACAAGATTTTACACCCTGCTTGCGCTCCTGCTAATGGCGGGAGAGGTGACGATGCAAGCACAAGAGTATTTACCTATTGCCCAGAAAGGAAACGAATGGCATACCCTTTCTACTACGTTGTTTGGTTATTCAAACTATGTCAATTGGTGCTCGGGAGACACAATCATTGGAAATGTCCGATATATGAAAATCATGGGCATCTTGAATAATGGTGACCCTCATCTGTTCACAGTACTTAGGGAAGAGGACGGAAAGGTATGGAAACGCCATTTGAATACTTCTGTGGAAACATTACTTTATGACTTCACTGCCAGCGTTGGCGACACTTTGTGTTTTGGTGAGCCGGGAGCTTCTTTTGTCCTTGATTCCATTAGCACAGAACAGATTGGAGGTATTGAAAGGAGAAAGTTTTGGTTTGGCTTGGAATATGATAATTTGGGAAGGCCTCGCGCCAAGGAAACATGGGTTGAGGGTCTCGGCAGCGATTTTGGATTGCTATGGAGTGGATACTATGGCGTTTATGACGGGTGGCACTGCCTACTATGCTTCCATCAATACGGAGAACTTGTTTGGCAGAACCCTGAATACAACACATGCACTTATCCCTATGATGCCGTTGAGGGAAACAAAGATTCTGAAATAACCCTATATCCCAATCCGGCAAAGGAAAAGGTGACGATAGAAGGCCTTGAAGCTGCAGAAGTGCAAGTGTTCAATGCTTTTGGGCAGTTGGTGAAAACCATTCAAGGCACGAATGAAATCCCTGTGGCGGACTTGCCGCAAGGGGTTTATTTGGTGCGGATTAGAGATGGAGAAGGAAGAATCTTTATGGAGAAGGTGATGGTGAGGTAGTGGTTTTTTTAGTGCTAACGTTATGCGTACTTACGTGCTTACGAAGTGGGACTAATAGGACAGATAAGACAGATGAGACTGTAAAGAAACTTTACAAAGGTGTAAAAGAATTTGACAACTTGAAAATGATTGTTATTTACAGATTGTTGATATTTAGGTGCTTATAATAACGGTATGAGGATTGCGAGCGCAAGAATGAACATTAAAATATAGTATTATGATACACAACAAAACAATGAAACCCAAAATGATGAAGAAATCATTTTTGACGGCACTGCTCGTTGGCATGGTGGTGTTGGGCGCAGTGGCGCAGACAAACAATGTGTACAAGACGGATACCATTATTGACGGGAACGGCAACAAAACCATCACTGTGTACTCGCAGGGAATATTCGCTGAAGGTAACGGTAACGTCGTCACGCGAGACTTTGATATGGCGACGTTCGACGAAATCAGCATCGCGCTGCCGGCTTCGGTGACCTACGCGGTGGCGGACAAGTGTTCCTGCCGCGTGACCCTCGATGAGAACCTATTCGAGTGTCTCGACATCTATCAGAAAGGCGATTGTTTGAGGGTCGAGATGGTCAAGACGCTTCAGCAATCCGACTTGAAGCCGACGAAGTTTCTCATCGAAATCACCGCCCCGACGTTGGAGGAAATCAGTCTTGTGGGAGGCGGCGACTTCAGTTTCGTCACGCCGTTTGAGGCTCATAAATTAGAAATCAGCACGGCGGGTGCGTATGGCGTGTTTTTCGATGAAACCGCTACTATCCAAGACTTTAAGATGAGCCTTGCTGGAGCAGGAAAGTTAGTATGCGAGGATCTCCATTCTGACCGTGTGGATTTGAGTGTCGCAGGCGTGGGTAAGTTGGTGTGCAAGAATCTCCATGTCGACCATGCGAATTTGAGTGTGGCCGGTTCGGGTGACATCGTCATCAAGGCTGGTACGGTGAAAAGCGCGGACATTTCTGTGGCTGGCACGGGTTCGGTGGAAACCCGCTGCGAGTTGGAATCGATGGATTACAACATTTCAGGATGGGGCCATATCTATTACTATGGTGGTGTCAAGGTGAAAGGCACCTGCATGCTTGGAAAAATCAGTCGGATTGATTCGGAAAATGAGAAAACCAACAAAAAGTGTTGCCATGAAAAACCGTAATAAGTTGGAAATCAAATTTGTGGTTTTTGAGAAGCCGGTGAGGTTCTTTGGGCTTTAAAAGCGGTAAGAATCTTCAAAATATTCAATTGTAAATCATCAAAATAATAGTACTATGACTAAAAAAACAATTTTGACGGCAATATTTGTTTACTTTGCATTGCTTGGCGCGAAGGCTCAAAACATCAGTGGCCGCGTAGTGGACGAAACTGATGTGCCTATTCCTTACGCAACGGTTGTGGCGATACAACTGCCCGACAGCACTTTCCTCGGTGGTGTGACTACCGATAACGATGGCCGCTTTACCCTTGAAATGGTTTGCGACCTGCTGAAAATCAGTTTCGTGGGCTATGAAACGAAGTTCGTCAGCCAGCCCAAAGGCAATCTGGGAACGTTGAAAATGGGGGTTGCGGCCTCGCAATTGCAAGAGGTGACCATTGCCGCCAAGCGGCCTGAAATCACCAACTTGCCCGATAGGACGGTGGTCGGGGTGGAAAGCACCCTGCTCTCATCGAGCGCGGACGGCATCGACATGCTGCGCAAAACACCAGGTCTGTTGGTAGATGGACAGAACAACCTCTCCGTTATAGGGCAAGGGTCGCCCATCGTTTACATCAACAACCGGCGCGTGTATTCGATGGAGGAGGTCTATAACCTGAACCCGCAAAACATCAAGTCCATCGAAATTATCCACAATCCTTCTTCACAATACGAGGCCGACGCCACCGCCATCGTGAAAATCGTCACCATACGGCGCAACGATGATTTTTCGGTGCGCATCGGTGGCACGCTGACCAAGGCACGGCGTTGGAGCGAGCGTGCCTTTGCCGATGTCACCCTGTCGAAAAACAAGTTTTCGGCCAACTTCTATTACGGCTTCAACGGACGCAACACGCATACCCTCAACAACGAGGACGTGATGGGCTACTCGATGATTGAGCACCGCGCCTACAACCTCTCGGAAAACCAAGGCCACAACGCGAAACTGATGCTGGAATACGCCCTGACCCCGAAAATGACCATCGGCTTGCAGAGCAACAACAACTTGAGCAACGGGACGAGCCTGCGCGAGCAAAAGACCCATTTCGAGGGGCTTGGCCACACGGATTTCAAGACCGTGACCAATACCCATGACAAGGGGCTGCGAACCAACAACACGCTGTTTTTCAACTACGACCTCGACAGCCTCGGCCAGAACCTCAACGTGACTTTGGACTACACCTACAACCGCTATGACGACTTGGACACTTTCCGCAACATTGTTGACGGAAGCGAAAGCCAAGGCATCCTGAACTCGAACAGAGGCTATGGCAACACAGGCATTTATGTGGGCAAGGCCGACTACACCCTGCCGCTCCGAAACGGCAAGACCACCTTCACGGCGGGCGTGAAATACTCCTTGATTCAGACCGACAACCACGTTGACCTGAACGGAAGCAACAACCTCTTGCAGCACTACCATTCCGACGAGTCGAACGCTGCCGCCTACGCCAGCGTTGCGCACAACTTCTCTGACAAGTGGTCGGCCACGGCTGGACTGCGTTTTGAGTATGTGGACCGCAAGAACTTCTTGAACGGCGAGCCCCAAGTGAAATACACGAATCCCGGGCTTTTCCCGAATGCCACCGTGCAATACAAGCCCGCCGAAGGCTACGCGATGGGTGCGTCCTATTCGAAGCGCATCGTGCGTCCTTCGTTGGATGCCCTGAACCCCAGCATGTACATTGATTCCTTGGTCAATACGATGGGCAACCCTAACTTGATTAACACCCACATTCATGCGGCGCAGGTATTCTTCAGTTTCCCCATCTCGCTCTCGGTGCGCTTCGGCTACAATTACCTCATTAATCCGATTTATTGGGAGCATTACCAAAGCATTGATAATCTTGATATTGGAGAAGTGCGCTACAGAAACGGCGACCACTCGCAGAACTTCTACGGCTCCATCGCATGGAACGGGAATGTCACCAAGTGGTGGTATCTTTACAGTTCCGTCTATTTTGGCAGGAACTATTATGAGAAGATGGAGGACGGCATCCTGAAGCAGAACAACAGGAACTTTGCCATGTTTAATGTCAGTAACATGCTGACTTTGCCTTATGACATCAAGTTCAACTTGGATTTCTATTACATGACACCTTATCCATCGAACGGTGTTACGGTTAAGGAGCAGTGGAGCCTGTCGGCCAGTTTGGAAAAGAGTTTTTTGGACAACAACCTGACCATTCGGTTGAGTGCCAACGACTTCTTCAACACCACACTTTATTGGCAGCAGAATATTTTGCGCGGCAATTCGCTAGTCTTCTATGATGGCGACAATAGAAATATCATGTTGAATGTCACCTATAAGTTCGGCCAATCGAAGGTGAGACTTAATTCGAGATCGGTTAGTGAGGAGGAGAGAGAACGTTTGTAAGAATAATAATGTTTAGATAAAAGAATAATACGATGAAAACAACAAGACTTTACACCCTGCTTGCGGTGCTGATGGTTTTCGGAAGCGAAGCTTTCGGGCAGGAATGGGAATGGAATTACAGCACACCTGAGCGTACTTATTCCGGCTTCATTGAAGCCCATGAACTAATGGACGGAAGAATCATCGCAACGGGCGCATTCCGTGACGAGAATTCTTGCGGAACCCGTGTGTCGCCTCATCCCGTCTTGTTGGCGCTGGATGCCGACGGGACAGAATTGGCCTTCGTGCATTATTATAAGGACGGTTACTTCGCCTATTCCCCGTATGTACTTGAAAATGAGTCAAGCGAAGTGTATGCGTTGATGGCATACAGTCCCGACCACGACACCTGCTCGTTCAACTATTTCACGAACTTTGAGCCCGTTACCGACCACTGTATCCTTGGCTTGTATAAACTCAACGACGACCTCTCCATTGCCGAGAGCCATGAGTTTGAAATCCCGATTGACACCTTTGAATGGAGAAGCGAGGACAACCATTTTTATCCCTATAACTGTGGACAAGCACAAATCTACAGTTGTTTTGTTGATGATGACGGCAGCATCGTAGGCGCGTATTACAAGGCAGTCAGTTATGTCGGGGACGAGTCTCGCGGCTACGACTCCACGGTGTTCTTCAGGATGGATTTCGAGGGTAATCTGCTGCAAAGAAAGAGTTACTGCGGGAATGTCCGTTGCGGTGTCATCCCCGATTTGGTTTACCAACGCCAGCATATCGTCAAAGCGGACAGCCTGTATCTGCACTACGGCCTTATTTACGATGTCATCGCCGGAGAATACAATCTTGCCTATCTGGACCATGATTTCAATTTGGTGCGCAGCCGGTGTTTCCGACATCCGTCGCAAGTGCATCCGTTTGCCGGCAACATCACTTTCCAGAATTTCAATGCCGTGCGTAACCGCCAAGGGCGAACCTATCTGACAAGTTCGGTCGTCGAGATGCAGGACGAGTATTGCTGTGTCCTGTATGAGTACAACGACGACATCAATGGCTCCGGGGGAAACGCGCCCATCGTCCGTTATTTGGAAAGAAAGACGACAGGCCATACTTACGATTTCCCGACCGTTTTCTCAGGCGTCAGCTTGCTTGACGACAACACCTTCTATTTCGCATACGCCTTGGACGAAGGTTCTTATTACAATAGGGATTCATGGGTAGTGATAGAGCGGCTGACTCCCGAGTTTGACACCATCTCGACCCTTTTCTACGGGCAGCGCGACAGGATATGCAACACTTCACAGACCGTCGCCGCCACCCGTGACGGTGGGCTGATATTTGTAACTGGAATCACAGGTTTGGATGGCAACAAATTCGGCTGTTCCATCCTCAAATTCCCCGCCGAGGCTTTTGTAGGCATAGAGGAGGCCCACGCCAGCGGCCTGAAGGTGGCCATCGCTTATCCCAATCCAGGGAAGGATGTGCTGAATATCAGAACGGGGTTGCGGGATGCTTGGGTGGAGGTGTATGATATGAATGGGAGGCTTGTTCACAATCAAGAAATCACTGATAACATCACTTCGATAAATGCCGGAAACTGGTCTTCGGGGGCTTATGTTTGGAAGGTGATGGCTGATGGCAGGGAAGCGGAATGTGGGAAGTGGATTAAGGAATAATCCCGGGGCTGGGTTAGTTTAGAGTTTAGTGTTTAGAGTTGAGAGTTGTGGAAAGTTGAGAGTTTATAGTTTTGAGTTGATCGTTATGTGTACTTACGTGCTTACGTGCTTACGAAGGGGACTTATAGGACTGATACGACTAATAAAACCAATAGAATAATGAAAACAACGAGATTTTACATTTTGCTTGCGCTCCTGCTGATGGCGGGAGGGGTGACGATGCAAGCACAAGGAATTCAAGCTATCGTGTCTGCGGAAGAATTACCAGGAGTGTTTTTCGATGGGCAGATGAGATTTGTCAGTTCGAATGAGTTTATCATCGGAACTGGGGTTAGGGCTGATACGGCAAAAGATCATACATACGACTACTATCTTTCCTTGGTGGACGATGAAGGAAATGTTATTAGCACGACTTACCTTAGTTCTTCGAATATGCACTCTCCAGACAATTGGCATGATACCAAAATGAGCCAAATCGAGCGTTTCCGCAATGGCTCTCTTGGTCTTTTCTTGTTCAAGTTCTTTGGCGACACAACGCGTTTGCAAAAAGTGACCATTTCAGAAGACTTGTCTCTGTCTTATGATGATTACGATTGGGAGAGTGTCGATGCACTTAAGAATCGTGAGATTTATGAGCATTGGATTGTGAACAAGGACGGAAGCTTTTTCTTTGCCTATCCTTTGGATAGCCTTTTCACTGGGGGATATATGGGTATTAAAATTCTGAAGTTCAGCGATAAGGGTGTGGTAATTAGGGAGCGTGTCTTGGAGCATGTTCCCCGTACTAGCTATGATGGGCCTATCTTCCTTCCAACACCTGATTCGTTAGGAATGCGCATCATTATGACACATCCGGCAAGTCCTCTGACATACGACTGCCATACTTTGGATGCAGACCTTAATACCGTTGCCGTTGTAGAGAATATAGACCGAATCTCCTATCCTTTCCTATGCGGACAAGATGCCTGCTTCCGATTAAATCCATACAATGGGAGGACATACAGCATCAACCAGCAGACAGAGATGATACCTAACCCGAACGATCCCCATGGCTATCCTCCCATCATCATACACAACCAAGATGTATTTATGGGCATGTTTGATGCAGAGAGTTTCGACCAGTTGGCCTACACATGGGGTATTACTTCACCCTCGCCCAGCACCGATGGATTTGATGTTTCCATCGACTTTGACAGTGAAGGTGGGGTTTACATGGTGAGCGGCATGGACAAAAGCGGGTTTCTTTCGGAGAGCCTATATATCGTTCATTTGGACGAGGACCTGAACAAACTCGATGAGATTTACTACAAAGAAGACAATACCCAAATCATTTATTCAGGTGGTATGTGTGTCAGCCCTCATGGAGATGTCCTTATTCGTTGTCAAATTAACAAACCAAGTATGACTGAGCCTTTGTCTGTTGTCTATAAAGTGCCTGCATCGGCATTTGATGGCATCGACGAAGCCCATGATGCTGGATTCGCCGTGGCGGTGGCTTATCCCAACCCTGGGAAGGATGTGCTGAACATCAGGACGGGATTGAAGGATGCGCGGGTGGAGGTGTATGATATGAATGGGAGGATGGTTTATAAGCGAGAGATTACGGAGAATGTCACGGCCATCAATACGACGGATTGGAGTGAGGGGACTTATGTTTGGAAGGTGATAGTGAATGGCGTGGAAGTGGAGAGTGGGAAATGGATTAAGGAGTGACTTTTTTTCGTGCTAACGTTATGCGTACTATCGTGCTAACGAAGTGAGACTTATAGGACAAATAAGACTAATATGAATATGAAAGCAACAAGAATTTACACCCTGCTTGCGCTCCTGCTGATGGCGGGAGGGGTGACGATGCAGGCACAAGAGTATGAATCCTATTTTGGTGCAGACTCCACTCGATTGAACGTGCTCCAATATTGTATAGACTGGGTCACCACTGGCTATATGGAAATCAATACTGCCGACACGGTCAACATTAACGGACATGATTATCTTCATGCTATTCCCCGAGGATTCTTTGATTATTTTGAGTTGTATTTGCGCGAAGAAACCGCCTCGGGAAGACTCTATCGCTATTGCCCAGTGTTTGACGAGGAAGAAGTGTTGCTTTGTGACATGACGCTTACAGTAGGCGACACATTCGAATATACTGACGAATGGGAGACACATCAGGCTGTCGTGGAAAGCGTGTCATTTGAAAACGGGAGGAAAGTGATACGTTTTGCTCCCATCTATGATTATTATTATCATGATGTCCTGACCTTTCGTGAGGGTATTTTCCCGAACAATTATCCAATAGGATATTTGGATTACTATGATTGCGAGAATAATTTGCTGTGCGAATACAAAGATGGTGAGCAGGTCTTTGAGAACCCGGAATACAACACTTGCTATATTGATGAAACATCGGTTCAAGAGCAAGACCTTCAGCACGTTTCGCTATACCCCAATCCAGCCAAAGGGAAAGTTATAATTGAAGGCATTGAAGCCGCTGAGGTGCAGGTTTATAATGCCTTTGGGCAGGTGGTGAAAACTGTGCGCCATGCGAATGAAATCCCCGTTACGGACTTGCCGCAAGGCGTTTACCTGCTGCGCATTACGGATGCGGAGGGTAGAAACTTTCTTGCGAAAGTGGCTGTGAGAAGATAGGATTTTCGTTATTCGTACTTTCGTGCTATCGTGCTAACGAAGTGAGACTTATAGGACAAATAAGACTAATATGAATATGAAAGCAACAAGAATTTACACCCTGCTTGCGCTCCTGCTGATGGCGGGTTGCCAGGAGAGGAATGAGAAAGTGGAGTGCCGTGAAGTGGTTGGGCGTGGCTTGGTGGCGCAACCTTTTGTTGAGGAAGACGGGGATGGATGGGAAGCGAAGCCGGAGCTTACGGAGGAGGATTCTGTTGGGCTTGCCATGAGGAGGACAAGGCGGCTGCTTATTGATGATGGGCCATTGTATTATTAGTAAATGCAATTAAAAAACATACAACAATGAGAAAAACTAGTTTTATTCTGTTAGCCCTTGCGCTGATTTTCGGGGCCAAGGCTTTTGGGCAGGTGTGGGAACAGTCTATTCCTTATGATATGTCAGATGAGGAAATGACGCATCAGTATTGTGCCTACGAATTGTCGGACGGGAGAATTATTGTCTGTTCCGCTCGTTGTTTCCAAAGCGGAATGGGGTCTAATTTCTACCCACCCCATCCTGCTATGATTACCTTGTCGCCTGACGGGGAGGTGCTTGCGGAGAATGACTTTTTCAAGCCTGGATATTGGGGCGCATCCTATTACCCGTATGTGTTTGAGAACTCAGACGGCGAGGTGTTTGCATTGATGTCCTATAGTCCTGATCATGATACGGCATATTTCAACTATTATCAGAACTATGACAATCCACCTGAAGATGCCATCCTTGGGCTGTATAAACTTGACGATCAATTAGAGGTTGAGGAAAGCCATGAATACAGCTATCCTATTGATAATTACGAAGCCAGATATTATCAGGGATGGGCCTGGTGGTGCTGCCATTATAGTGGAAACATTTTCATCCATTCGGCGATTATCGACGAGGACAACATTGTGGGTGCTTACACCAAGAATGTCAGTTTTGGCCATCAGCCTCTTCAAGGTTATGATTCCTTGTTTTTTTTCAGGATGAGTTTTGATGGCGAATTGCTTGCAAATGTCGGTTATCAGATGACAACTTCAGGCAGTCCATGGCAGGAGAAACTAAGGCGTGAACAACTTTTGGCAACGGATTATGGGTATATCTATTATAATCCCATGCCGCCCTATTATTTTGGTTTTTCAGACAAAAAAGACGCGAATCGGGCTTATGACGATGGAACCATATTCTATTTGGATAAGGAATTCAATGTTTTGAAATACAAGGCTTTCAGACAGTCGGACGGGAATGAATGGGAAGACAACTATTTTGAAGATATGGCCATAATAAGAAGTGGGCATAATACAACATACGTTGCAACGGAAACAATTTCAAATTATGACCAATCGTATGAGGATTGCCGTCTGTATGAGTTTGATGATGACATTGAAGGTGTTCAAAACAACGCGCCTATCATTCGCCAGATTGAACGAGGAACCAATGACTGGGACTTTGTGGCTCTTAGTAGAGCTGTAGATGCCACTGATAACAACACATTGCTGTTCTGTTATTCTATGGCGTGTGGAATATCATTGTTAAACGATTCATGGGTTGTGATAGAACGGCTTGATGAAAACTTTGAAAACATATCCACGGTGTATTACGGTAATGGTTCCGACGATTTGTTTTGCTGGGCGGAAAGTATCACTACGACAAAAGACGGCGGCGTTCTTTTAACGACTGAAACAAAAAACATCGATAATCCACAGCAACGGTGGACAACGGTCACCAAATTCCCCGCCGAGGCTTTTGTAGGCATCGATGAGGCACACGACAATGGTCTGAAGGTGGCTATCGCTTATCCCAATCCTGGGAAGGATGTGCTGAACATCCGCACGGCTTTACAGGATGCTTGGGTGGAGGTGTATGATATGAATGGGAGGATGGTTTATGGGCGAGAGATTACGGAAAATGTCACTGCCATCAATACGACGGATTGGAGTGAGGGGACTTATGTTTGGAAGGTGGTGGCTGGCACTTCGACAGGCTCAGTGACCGAAGCGGAGAGTGGGAAATGGATAAAAGAGTGAATTGAACTAATTGCATAAATAAAAAAGGCTTATATTTGAAGCCTAAAACAAGTAATAAAAACCTAAATAAATATATGAAGAATAATTACACACCACAAAGAAAAGTCCTTCTCTTTCTACTACTAGCAGTAGCATGTTTTGGGAAGGCGCAACAATGGCAAGAACTCCACACGGGAGTTACGGAAGACCTTTACGATGTCTGTTGTATCGACACGAGCAACGTGTTGGTTTGCGGCCAAAACGGATTGATTGTCAAAACGACGGATGGGGGCCGAACTTGGGAACAGAAAAACAGCAACACTGGAGCAAGCCTCTTTTTGCTGAAGTTTGCCGATGAAAGCATTGGCTTTGCCTGTGGTGATGAAACCCTTCTGAAAACCACCGATGGCGGTGAAAGCTGGATTAATGTGGAAACCAATCCCGAGATGGGTTTCCATTACGGTTATAGCTATTTAAGCCAGCCCAATTTGTTTTTGGTAGATGCTGATACCATTTATGTTACAGACAGTTATAATAATTTGTGGAAAAGCATCAACTGTGGAGAAAGCTTCGAAAAAGCACTTGACTTGCAGGACACTATGGAAGATTTCTACAAATTCGACCTGTATTTCGAGGATAATGTTGGGTATTTGGTTGGGTATTCGGATTGGATTTGGCTCTTTTCATCAAGTCTAACGGTATTCAAGACCCAGGATTATGGAAAAACTTGGGAGACCATCGAGTTCACGGAATGCGGAAGCATGTTGTCTGCCGTCCATTTTGTGGACAAGGACCACATCAGGCTTTACGGCTATTTCGACACGACTCCTGACGAATACTATGGCGTATTCGAAACAACAGACGGGATGGGGAGCTATTCTTTGCTCATACCCGTGGAATTAGAAGCGGGATTCCCGGATCCTTGGGGGCTTGGTGAGTTCACGGCTTTTTCTTCGGAAAACGTTGGTTGTTTGGTTTACAGCCAGACTACGGTAAAAGGACAATCCGATATCCAAAGCTTTGCACTGCTCACACAGGACAACGGCGAGACTTGGACTTCGGTATCCGACGGCATTAATTGTCAGAACTACCTGAATGCGGTGAGTTGTGCGGATACCGTGTATTATATCGCGGCGAGCAATGGATATGTTTACAAGTCCGGATTTGCCGATGTGATTAATGGCTTGGAGGAAACAGATAACCCAATAAAAGTATACCCCAATCCTTCAGCGGAGACAATATTTGTCTTTTTGGCAACAGACTTTAATGCTGGAGATTCTGACTTGTTCAGTATTGAGTTGTCTACCATCTCAGGACAAGTCGTCATACAAAAAGACTTTCGTGGCAACAGTACCATGGTGGATATAACAAACTTGCCATCAGGAATATACTTCTTGGGCGTAAAGAATGGCAGACTTCGTTTTGTGAAAAGAATTGTAAAACAATAAAACCATATTACTATGAAAAACTTTTTTAGAACCTTTATTGCAACACTGTTATTGGTCATTACAGGTTGCATGGTAAAAGCACAAACAACAGACACCTTGCATTTCTCCGTAAACGATATCGAAATGGAGGCAACAGGAGAATATACAAGGTTCTCTATCCCGCTATGTGAGACCACGTGGGAAGTGGATTAAGGAGTGATTTTTTTTTGTTATTTGTACTATCGTGCTTACGTTCTAACGAATTGACTCCCCCGCCGCGAAGCGGCACCCCCTCTCAGAGGGGGAAAGGACTGATAAGACTAATAAAACCAATAGAATAATGAAAACAACGAGAATTTACATTTTGCTTGCGCTCCTGATGATTGTGGGAGGTTTGAATATGCAAGCGCAAGAACTCAATGAAATCCTCTATTCTCCCGACTCATGGGTCTCCAGTATGGTTTTTGAGGACGTACATACTTTTGTTGCCAAAAAGACCGTGGTTGACCTCAACTGGAATGTCGCGGAAATCCAATTTGTCAAGATGACCGACGAAGGCGAAGAGTTGGCTTCTCAGCAACTGTTTTCAGGAGAAGAATACAACATAGAGGTTGTATGGATTAGCCCTTTGCAACGCCTTTCCAATGGTAATTTAGTGCTATTTTACGCAAAAAGAGTAGCCGACATCGCCACCTTCTATCGGGTGGATTTGAACGATGACCTTTCGTTCTCCATCATTCAATTGGATTGGGAAACCGACGATTACTATGACAGTGACAGAACTTTCTATCCTTATAATACTGGCGTGGTCGTAAACAAAGACGGCAACGTTATTATCACTTATCCACCTCACAGCCAATACCACATCAACGGCACTGAAGCCATGCAGTTCTTGAAATTCGATGCCGAAGGACACCTTGTTGGTCAGCGGCTGATGGAAGGCTTTCGCGGACAAGACCGCCATCATACGCTTCCGGCTCCCGATTCGTTGGGATGCCGCATCATTCTTCGGAACAACGGTTCTCCTAAATTGGATTGCCACACCTTGGATGCCGACTTGAATACCATCGCCGTCAAGGAAAACGTGGAAGAAATGTCGTGGCCTTACCAATGCTGCCGTTTTGCCTATCTCAAAACGAACCCTGCCAATGGCAAGACATATTCCAATAACACCATCAACTACCCAGCATACGGCGGCAATCCAGCTATTGTCGAGGACATCATGATGAGCGTTTTTGATGCCGAAAACTTCCGCCAAACGAACTACACTTGGGGTCTTACCACACAAAGCCACGACGGCGCTGGAATACTTCAATCGATTGGTTTTGACAATGATAACAATGTGTATATGGTTGGCCAGATGGATAATGTTATGGCTAACGAGTTTCTGAACCGTAATTTATACATTGCTTATTTGGACGAAAACCTGAACAAATTGGGCGAAATCTACCATGTGGATGATTATGCTTATATGGTGAAGTCGATGGCGGCTTGTCCTGAAGGCGGATGCCTCATCAGTTGCCACAAAAGCGATGAAGTAACTCTTGAAACAGGGAATTGCCTGATAAAAATATCAAAAGAGACTCTTGTCGGGATTGAAGAAGCCCATAACGCTGGTTTCGTCGTGGCGGTTGTATATCCTAATCCAGGGAAGGATGTGCTGAATATCAGGACGGGATTGAAGGATGCGCGGGTGGAGGTGTATGATATGAATGGGAGGATGATTTATAGGCAAGAGATTACGGAGAATGATACGGCCATCAATGCGACGAATTGGACTAATGGGACTTATGTTTGGAAGGTGTTTGTCGGCACATCGACAGGCTCAGTGACCGAAGCGGAAAGTGGGAAATGGATTAAGGAGTGACTTTTTTTCGTGCTAACGTTATGCGTACTATCGTGCTAACGAAGTGAGACTTATAGGACAAATAAGACTAATATGAATATGAAAGCAACAAGAATTTACACCCTGCTTGCGCTACTGGTGATGGCTGGAGGGATGACAGCCCAGAAAAGCGACATTGTTTTTGCGCCTTTGGGAGCAGAGTGGCATTATAATTATTATGGGATGTTTGAAGAAGGTTATGTCAACATCAAGGCAACAAAAGACACTATCATAGATGGATTCAATTGCGTGGAACTTGAAAAAAACAAGTGGTTTATATTGATGATCCTTTCCTTCACGGAGAAGAAGGTGTTTATGAACACCATAAGCCTTCAGAGTTTGTAATGTGCTTGGGAGATGTCGTATATCTATATCGGAACCAATCCTTTATGAAATGGTTTGATTTTGGTGCCAATGTTGGCGACTTCTGGACTGTTCCCGTTGAACAAGATTACATAATTGGCGATACGGCTGGTTTTATGATTCTACAAGGAAAAGGAACTGTCACCATCAATGGCACAGAATTGAGATACATTGATATTATTGACGCAGAAGATTCTAATTGGGGATATGGGGATTATATGTATGGACAACAGCCTTATACGATTAGAGTCATTGAACGAATTGGACCTATAGGCGTTTATTTGTTTCCAGAAGATCATTGGACATTCGATGCTAATGAAGGAGGTTATTTGAGGTGCTACTCAGATACGGAAATAGGTCATGTCAGTTATTACTGGAACAATTGCGATTACATCAATCCTCAATATCAAAACCTTCCAGAAGAAAACAATACGCAAACGATTTCGATATATCCCAATCCAGCAAAGAGCAGGGTTGTTATTGAAGGCATTGAAGTATTCGAAGTGAAGGTTTACAACGCTCTTGGCCAGTTGGTGAAAACTGTCCGCGATACGAATGAAATCCCTGTGGCTGGTTTGGCGGAAGGGGTTTATTTGGTGAGGATTGCGGACGCGGAAGGGATAAAACATATGGTGCGAGTGGTGGTGAAGGGATAGGGATTCCCCGAAGGGGAAACTCAACAAAATGCAATCAATAAAAACATCATACAATGAAAAACAATAGATTATTCGTCCTGCTTGCGCTCCTGCTGATAGCGGGAGGGGTGACGATGCAAGCGCAGGAAAACGATAGGACGCTTGAATACGGTTATTGGGCTGATATCGTTACCGAACAGCCTGAAGGCTATGTTGTTGACGTCGAAGGCAATGTGGAAATTTCCACGCCAGAAGGCCTGGCTTGGCTTTCATGTGTAGTGAATGGGCTGAACGGCTGTGAGCCAGACAGCTTTGACGGACGCACCGTAAAACTTATGGCTGACCTTAACCTTGAAGAAACATACGGCTTGATGAACCTTGTTCCCATAGGAAACCGTGAACACCGTTTTATGGGCACCTTCGATGGTCAAGATCATAGTATTGATGGGCTGTTTATACTTAATACTTTGGGAGAGGAAATGCGAATGGACATGGCTTTGTTCGGCTATTTGTATCATGGCACGGTGAAAAACCTGTCGCTCAATTCTGGTTTTTATGCTTATATGCATCCATTTGACATGAATACAGGAACATACGAGCTTTATTATGACGCACTTGTTGCCGCTGTTTCTGACTCACTATCTTTGGTGGAAAACTGCAATTGTCGCTTAAAAGTATCAGAATTGGTGGGGAACGCACATCCTGCAGGAGTATATATGGCTGCTTTCGTCGGTCTCAACCGCAATTCCACGGTGCGCAATTGTGCATACGAGATGGACAAATATTCCCAAGCAGGTGGAATAGATGTTGGCGGCATCGTTTTGCGTAACATTAGCGAGGGCGACTATGCTGATGCTATTGTAGAGAACTGCTACTTCTATGGAAGCCTGATGGGGTCATACAGCGATGAAAACATGGGTGGTATCGTGTGTTTTAACGAAACTGTTTCCAACGGGAAGAAAGCCATTGTAAGGAATTGCTATTCGGAATTGCTGGACTATTTGACTGGTCATTATAATAAAGGTTGTATTGTGGCATATAACTCGGAGGGCAGTGTTGTTGAAAACTGCTTTGCCGATGTCAGTGGACAACAAGGATGGAATGGGTTGTTTGGCACTAATTTGGGCGAGACGATCAATTGCACGGAATTCGTCCCCTATATCTATATGGGCGATGGATTGTTATCGGAGCCAGTCGTGATTGGCGAAACGCAAACTGACAGATTGGTTGAGGCACTAAACGCATGGGTTAATGCACAAGAAGAGCCTAAACTGTATCGGGAATGGATTGAAGGCTATTACATTCCAGTCCCTGAATTTGGAGAGGTTTGGGGAGTTATTGAAAATGTAGTTTTTTCAAGAACTAACGCCTATCCTAATCCTGGAAAGGATGTGCTGAATATCCGCACGGGGTTGAAGGATGCTTGGGTGGAGGTGTATGATATGAATGGGAGGCTGGTGCATAGGCAGGATATTACGGAGAATGTCACCGCCATCAATACGACGAATTGGAGTGTTGGGGCTTATGTTTGGAAGGTGGTTTCAAACGGCAAGGAAGCGGAAACTGGGAAATGGATTAAGGAATAAAATACCTTTGAGGAATGCAAACGGGATGCGTTTTGTCAAAAAAGATAGGGACAAATACTGTATAAGTAAAATTGTAAATAATTGAATTTAAATAATATACGTTTTTCTCAATTCAAAATAATATGGACATTGGGTGAGCGGTTGTTTTTTTCTTGGTTTTTTGTTATAGTTTTGCAGAAAAGAAAACCAATGTATTACTATTAAAAACACAATACGATGAAAAACATTAGACTTTACACTTTGCTTGCCCTGCTGATGACGGGCATTTCGGCTTCGGCCTACGATTTCTGCTCAGTCTGCCCGACAGGTCAGACCCTGGCTTATACCATCGCTTCCACCAACCCACCCGAGGTGATGATCGAAACATGCCTCGGCCCTTATTCGGGCGGCGTCACTATTCCCGAAACAGTGAACATCAATTTCACCGATTACACTGTCATCGGTATCGGCGAAAGGGCTTTCTGGGAAGGCTGCTCGAGTATGAGCTACTCAGGGCCTTTGGTCATTCCCAACACCGTGCGATACATTGGCGCTCGCGCCTTTTGGGACTGTTGGTTCACAGGACCGTTGGTCATCCCGAATTCCGTCGATTACATCGGCGAATGGGCTTTCTATGGTTGCAGGAAGTTCACGAGTCTGACACTGTCGGAGTCGCTCACCTTCATTGAGGAGCACACCTTCGACGAATGCGACAACATGCGCGGCGACCTCATCATCCCCGAGTCGGTGCTCGACATCGCCAGCTGTGGGTTCAGCCATTGCGCTTTCGATGGCACACTCCGTCTATCGCCCAACATGGTTTATGTGTATGGCGACCCGTTTTTCGAACTATTCAACATCACTGCTATCGAGATTCCCGAGGGGGTCAGCTATATTGATTGGATGGCGTTCGATTTCTTGACCAAGCCGACAGAACTGGAATTGCCGTCGACCATGATTTCCATAGAGGACTTGGCATTCCGTAATCTGCGTAATCTAAAACAGATGACAGTCAATGCGAGCACACCGCCTTTTATCTGTGACGAGACTTTTCAGTATGTGAACCATGGCATTCCTGTTTACATTCCTGTTGGGACACTCGAAGCCTACCGAGAAGCCCCTAATTGGTCCGATTTCACGAATTTCTTGGAAATGGAAGGCGTCGGCCTTTCAGAACAAGAAAACAACGTAGCGGTCTATCCCAACCCGGGCTTCAGTACGCTCAATATCCCACCCCATTCGCCCAACTCCCAAGTTGAAATCTACGACTTGTCGGGCCGATTGATGTACAGCCAAATGACTACAGGAAACACGACCTCTATCGATGCAACACTTTGGCCATCAGGTGTGTATGTATGGCGCATGGTTTCCGAAAAGAAAGAGAAAGCCATGGGAAGATGGGTAAAGAAATAATCCAAAAACAACAATAGCATGAACAAAACAAGCAAAACGATGGCAAAAGCCCTTTTCCTCCTACTGCTGGCAGTGGCGGGTGAGGCGAATGCGCAATGTGATTTGCTTTGGTCAAAGGATTATCAAGTTGGGAATGTCAACTACAATTCCAGAACCCCTGTCGTCCGCGGCATTGAGGACGTGAAAGACTACGTCGAGGTGACGGGGGTGACGCTCAACAACGGTGAAACCCAGTTGGAGATGGTCACCTATGACATATACGGAACCGTTGTTTCAACAAAATCAATTGGCACCCATTCATCTTACGAAAAGACGATTGTTGACTATCAGATGGATGGCTCTGATAACGTCTATATCCTTTGTAATGAGCGACTTGAGTTCTACAAATCGAGAGTTGTCCTCCAGAAATTCACTTCGGATGGCGACTTGGTTTGGGAAGAAACCATCCAAAATGAGGCCGACACGTCATTTATGGCCCAGCATCTGGTTTTGGCCTCCGATGGCCGTTTGGTTTTGGCCTCCTACAGGGAATACGATTATCCCGCACCTGGCGATGACTACATTGTCACTGTTACCATCCCGCAGTTGTATTGCTACGATGCTGATGGCAATCTGTTGTGGCAGAGAGACTTTGATGCCAACGGTGCCAATCCCTTCCTTTATGATGTTTTCGCCATGGACGAAACGCTGCTTTTGTTTGGAGCAAACAGGCATTTGACCAAACTGGATCTCGACAACAACCTGATTTTTGAGGGCACCGCATGCGATACAAGGGGATTCTCGAACGTCCAGTCGACCCTTGACCATCAGCTATTGGTCACGGCAACAATGGCTTATAAAGTTTCCAAAATCGATTCGGAAGGAAACTTGGTGTGGGCGCATGATTATGGCACCAATTTGCCCAGTAATGTGTCGGGCGACGAAATCAGGGCGATGGTGCAAGATGAGGAAGGCAACATCTATGTAACAGGCAGACACTTCGGTTCGAATTACGGAATGCCCAACCACACCAACAACGACATTCTCACGCTGAAATACAGTCCCGACGGACAGCTGCTTTGGGAAAACCGCTATGCGTTTGGCGGCAACAACGCCGACATCGGTAATGCGCTTTTCGTCAGAAACGGGCATGTCTATGTGGGTGGCCAAAGCCAAAGATTGGGAGCGGGACACGGTTATGATTACATCGTGCTCAAATTGGATGCCGCAACGGGCGAAATGACGGGCTGTTATCGCCACGACAGGGACGACCGCGACGATGCCATTTCCTCGGTCTACGTGTTCGACGACGGAAGAGTGGCCGTTACCGGACGGAGTGGTGTCCAGCCTGAATATGTGTGGACGACGCAACTCTTTGAAGATATTACAATGTATTATCCTTTGATTCCAAAAACAGGCGAGAAGCAATGGGATACAAGGCGTGATTTCATTTGGGGTGAATCCGATTATCTGATATGTTGGTTGGGCGACAACATTGAGTTGGATGGTGTGATGTTCAGGAAGATGAACTATACGCTGGAAGGCAGTGGCCATTATTCTACGGGCTTGGAGGGTGCCTTCCGAGAAGAGGACAAAAAAGTATATGTCAGATGGTGGGACTCTGGACTTCAGCATTTTAATGAAGAAAAGTTGTACTACGATTTCAACCTGCAAGTTGGTGACAGTTTCGATGTGGGTTACGATGAGCCTTGTTTTATACAAGTGGTTGCCATTGAGGAGGTGGAGATGGAGGATGGTACATTACGCAAAAAGTTTGTTTTCAATAATGGCTGGGGAGGGGACGAAAATGAAACATGGATTGAGGGCGTTGGCAGCCTGGCGGGCGTGTCCCATCGCTTTGATCCTGGTCTGACAGGTAGTTTCTTTTCTTATTTGCAATGCTATTTCGAGGATGACAACCTCGTATGGACTGACGGTGAGTGTTGGGATGGCATCAAGGAAGACGGCCCTTCGACTCCTTCGACAGGCTCAGGAACCGCAGGGACTTTGGTGGTTTTTCCCAATCCTGCAAGGGACAGGGTTGTTATTGAAGGCATTGATCCCGCCGAAGTGCAGGTCTACAACGCCCTCGGGCAGTTGGTGAAGACCGTGCGCGATGCGAATGAAATCAGTGTGGCTGGTTTGGCGGAAGGGGTTTATTTGCTGCGCATTGTGGATGCGGAAGGGAAAGTTTTCACGAATAAGATAACGATACAATGAAAACAACAAGACTTTACCTTTTGCTTGCATTCCTACTGATGGCGGGAGGGGCGACGATGCAGGCGCAGGAGTACCCTGAAGAACTTGCAACGATATACACTTCGGAGGATGTTTGGATTAAAGTGGTGAAAAGCATTGAGGAGAATGCATTTCTGGCTTTTGGTGGGACTGATACCGGAAATCGCGTTCTTATGAAAATGACCTACGTTGGCGAAATCCTAGATTCCATTGGCTTGCCCAATAATCGGTTGGAATACTGGGGTCAGGGTAATTTTATGAATGGGAAGTTTCGTTATGTGTCGTTCCGTGCGGATGATAACGACACGTTGCCCTTGCTCTGCGTGATGGACGTTAATACCAATGATTTGTCGCTGACTTATACAGGCTATAATTGGGAAGGCCTCGACTTCGACCATCCTTCGATTACGACATATTACAGGAATCAGATTTATTCTGTGTTTTCAAATGACGGTGGCCTGATATTGTCATATCCTGTTGACAGTTTGTGGATGATTAACCAAATGGAATCCATGCATATTGTGAAGTTTAATGACCAAGGTAATGTTGTGAAGGAAAGGATTTTCCCTGACTTGCGTGTTACATTGACCAATTTCTTATTCTCTTCTCCCGATTCTTTAGGTTGTCGTATCATTTTGGGAAACCCTGGTGAAGGATATTCTTTTGATTGTCATATTTTGGATGAAGATTTGAATACCGTTTCAATTGTTGAACAAGCAGGCATGATATATTATCCTCCTGCTTCAAGGTGGTTATACAGTATTTCAGAAGCCCCAACGGAAATAAGTCTCAATTCCAATAATGGACGAACCTATTCGATTAGCAGCGAAACACCTGATGGGGAAAAGGGCAATTCGGATGTCATTATGGCTTCGTTTGATGAAGACTTTAATCTTATTCATTGGAATTGGGGCGTGGTCAATCCCGAAGGCAACGATGAGGGGTTCGGCATGTGCTTCGGTGCCAATGGCGAAATTTACATGCTCGGTTGGATGGATGTCCGCCCTTCATTTAAAAATGAGATAGAGGAAAGACGAAATGATGGAGTTAAGGATATGGATTTTTACAATTTATATGTAGGCTATATGGATGAGGATTTGAATAAATTGAGTGAAATCTATTTCAAGCCAGATGGATATTATCTCGGTCCGTTGGATATTGCCGTTTGTCCGGATGGCGGTTGTATCGTTTGCTCCAATCGTTCCAAAACGACTGGCTATGTGGACTATTGTATATTTAGAATCACGCCTGAGGATTTCTGGAATGTAGAGGAAGCCCATTCGCATGGATTTGCGGTAGCTACGGCTTATCCCAACCCAGGCGGCAACACGCTTAATATCCGAACAGCCTTGCAGAACGCCATCGTGGAAGTGTACGACATCAACGGAAGACTCATCCACAGCCAAGCCCTCACGGAGAATGTGACAGAGATTGATGCAACGGACTGGGGTGCGGGAGTTTATGTTTGGAAGGTGTATGCGGGCGTTTCGACAGGCTCAACGACCCTTGCGGAAACGGGGAAGTGGATTAAGGAGCTTGACATTTATTAATAATCAGTACTTTTGCTGGAAATAAAACCATAGAACTATGAAAAAGCTGTTTATCTTTTTGCTTTGCCTCGGATGGCTTGGAGTTCTGGAGGCGCAAAACATCTGGACTGATTTGTTGAATCCCTATGGGTTAATAGGTGTGGCAGCCAATGACGACAGGTTTTACAGTGGCGCCTATTATGATGAAACACTGTACCGTTCGCGAGACTTTGGCGAGACTATGGAACCTATTTATGACCAGAGCAATGTGGAAACTTCAGAGTTTCTGATCAACAAGCAAGGGCGAATCTTCGTCTTCAATGACCATACCAATAAGATATGGTATTCCGACGACAACGGTGACACATGGAATGTGCAACCGAACGGAATCGCTCGGAACTATGTCGACAGGATGTATTCGGTCTCAAACGACAGCCTGTTTTTATGCAGCAACAATATTTTGGCGTGGACACTCGACGGCGGTGAGACTTGGAACGAGACGACGCTACCGTTCCTTGATGATGACCAGACCTGCATAGGTTTGCTTGCCGACAGAGCCGGAAACGTTTATGTTGGCAATACTACTGGAATTTACAGTGCCACGACGTATGACATGACGCAGTGGGAACTGAAGGCTGAATCCGAATATATGAGACAGATGGAATTGGATAATGAAGGCAACATCATTGTAGCAGAAACAAATTACCATAATTTCATCTATCATAATGGTGTTTACTTTACAGGGAGATACACCATTGCGGTCTCAGATGACGATGTTGTTTTCACAATACAGCGTCTCGGTCAGGCACACAACATATTGTTGTATTCGACCGATCATGGCGAGCATTTCATTCCGGTCGGTGAATACATATATTCATGGGCCAGCGGGCCACAAAGGGAAGAGCTGTACATGTGCAACGACCAACGTTTATATACTATGGGCTGGTATTACTTTCAAAGCTATGAATGGATTCCGCTATATTATAGGAGCACTTTACGAGCTGATGAAATCGTAAACCAAAGCAGGCAATTTGCACCCCAAGGAGCAGAGTGGTATTTCCATGTGTTATCCAATGGACCGATTACGGAACCTCCTTTCTATTACGTAAGGTATTCAGTGACAGGCGTTGAGGAAGTGCATGGACACACCTGTAGTGTGGTCAACGACGATCAATACGTTTATCAGGAAAACAATATCGTTTATTGGTACAATCAAACGAAGGATGAATTCACGGTGTTGTATGACTTCAACGCCGAAGCGGGTGATTCGTGGTATTGTGATGTTGCTGAATGTACGTATCTTGTTACGGTTGACAGTGTTGGATATATTGTTGGCGATTCATATTTTGATATATCATACCGAAGGCAACATGTGACCGCTTATGAAAGCGATGGGGGTACAGATCCGATTTTTGAGGGATGGATTATCGACGGAATTGGATATGATAAAGGCTTGTTCCCTGATGAGCTGACTTGTTATGGCGGTGGCAATGATAGCGGAGAGTTTTGCTATATCAGATGCTATTATGAGGAGGGTAATACTACTATGCTTTACCATTACGGTGAGTATTCTTGTACTTTTATTCCGGATGCAGTAAGCGAAAACATGGAAAGCCCTATTAAGGTTTATCCCACTCCAGCCAAGGACAGGGTTGTTATTGAAGGCATTGATCCCGCCGAAGTGCAGGTTTATAATGGGCTTGGGCAGGTGGTGAAGACCGTGCGCGATGCGAATGAAATCAGTGTGGCTGGGCTGGCAGAAGGGGTTTATTTGCTGCGGATTACCGATACGGAAGGGAAAAAGCATGTGGCGCGAGTGGCGGTGAAGAAATAAGAAAACGATAAACCAATTAAAACAAATAGCAATGAAAAAGACCTTATTATTCGCATTGGCGCTGGCGGTGGTTTGCGTTATGCCGTCGTGCGAGAAAGACCCGAAACCAGGTGAAGAACCTACCACTAATCAAATCACCTTCGGTAATTATGAAGGTATGGATGTCGTGACATACGACAGCATTGAGTGGGAGTATTATCATACTGATGATTACGACAAGTCGTGGTATATCGGTGATTTTGTCATGAAAGATCCTCGTTTCAAGTTTGAACTATTTTCTGAATTGTCGTCCTATCCTACAGGGTTGGCAAGAAACTATTACAACATTTTCATTGGTTCTCCCGTGTTGACGTTGTCATTCCACACAAAGGTGATAGATAACGAAGTCTTCCAACATGCCGACTCTACCGTTTATCAAACGGACAGCATTCCTCTGATTTACATTGATTACAAAAGGACTTGCAGCAAAATCGAGGAGGCAGACCCCCTTTATGAAACGTTTGAAACAGTAACTCTTGTCCAACATGGAAAGGATGATGAGCTTGCCTCCAACTTCACTTACGATGCCTCATCGTCGATGCAACTATATGAATCCAGCATGGAGTTCCCTTATTATCTCAATCCAGAGGTAACAGAGGCCACCGTCTATGAATCGTTTTCGATTGCCCCAACGGATTGCTTTAATATGCCGTTAGACGAAGCTTTTTATCTAGGAATCAAATGCAAAGACGATAACAGAGAACGTCTCGGCTGGATAAAGATCATCATTGATACCGATGCCAACGGACAATACCGAGCAAGACCTTTAGAGTCGGCAATTCAACAATGATCAGGAAAAAAGATTGAGGTATTCTTGGAGAAAACTCGAGATCGCACAATGCTACTGTAATGGATAAACACGTGGATTTCATCCTTCATCTTCTCCCCTATCTCGGTATCTTCTGCGCCTTCAAACGGAGAGACCTTAATCACCCAAAAACGGGTATCGGCTTGGTTGATGGCTTCATTTTTCTCATAATGCTTCCATCAATTACATTCAACGATTTATCCACTTTGTATTCAGGTTGCCCAAAGGCGAAACACATCAATTTGAATTTGTCGGACAATTCAAGTCTGGTGTACCTATTCACGGCATCAGACCCAATTCGATGAAGTCCAGCCGCATAGAGATTGACTTGCGCCTTATTCATAATATCAACATGGGTTTTCCTGCAAAGTTTACTACTGGCCAACTCATATAAAGGTTTATACTCGTTATCTTCTATTTCTTCGTTGTAGACATTGCATTTCCTATCAATCCTGCACTTCTGCAACAATTGTCTGATTTTGGCATTGTACCCCCATTCCCCGCTCACATAATGGAGAATGTGGAAATTGAACTTGTATTTTTTCACAATATCCAAAGCGTAACGAATTATCGGGGTTTCGATTTCGGAATTGTCGCGCTGCTCTTTTTTCGTCTTATTCGGCAAATAATGTATGTATGGAATGCCGTTTTTATCCACGCCGACATTGGCCATCGTTAGTTTCTGAAAGTCGGCCACACGGCAACCAAAAGCGCATTGGAGCAAAAAAGCGTCCTTTGTTTCCCTATGGCTTTCGGGAACATCGGTATTCATCACGGTCATGAACTCCTCGAAATGGAGAAAAACTGGTTCGTCGTAGCGTTCTTTTGTTGCCATCTTTACACGGTCTTTGCCCAACTTGCGGAATGGCGACTTTGCAATTTCGTCAGCATCTTCCAAAGCACTGAAAAACGCCTTTAATTGCTTCACGCGGGTTGCAGCCGTGTTTTGGTTTCTTGGTTCGTTTGGAATGTGTCTTGAGGGTTCGTTTGCGTATAACTTTGGCCATTTCTTCACATACTTGTATTCATCAACGATGAATTGGCGGTATTCCATTACGTCATTTGGGGTGAAGTCCGAGGGAGTCATGGCGGTTCTACCTTTCACGGTCAAGAATCGTTCTACCTCTTTGGCGACAAGTTTATAAAGTGAGTATCGGCTTTCACCCCAAACGCCTTGTTTATATGAATCCTCAATGAATGCATTGAGGCGTTCCGACAAAGTGACGGTTTTGCTTGGCTCGGATTGTTCGGGGTGAAGCTCCCTAAACACCATTTCGTTAAACACTTTGCTTGTCATGTCGTAACCGCCTTGTTTCATTGCTGAATAGGCTCTTTTCATCGCGTCAATTTCATTGGCAATCTGTTTAACCAAAACAGGGTCGTAAATCTTCGTTCCCGCTTTCAGTGTACCATCATTGTTGAACTTTGCCAAATCCTTCAAGTCGGCTACAATTTCACTCCTATAAGAGAAATCGGCTTTCTTGCTGTCATAGAATCTGAATCTTAATCTTACATTGCCACTCGTTTTCTTTGTGTGCTTAGTGGACTTTTTTGTTTTGCCATCGTTTTCATCATCTTTGAAAGTCCCGATGGTCAGAATTGTAATGCGTTCCATAATGAAAATGTGTGTGTGTTAGTTTCGGGCAAAAATAGTAAAAATGCCCGAAAGAAATGCAATATAGCATAATAATCTTATTATCCGATTTAAGAATTTATCGGATATATAATTGAATATCAATAATATTAAATGATAGAATTATTTCAGCGAAATAAGATTTATGATTCCGCTATGGGCTACAAAATAAACCTCTAATTGATTGAGAATCAGTTAGGGGTTTTTCATTTTGCCCCAAATTTGCACCAAACATCCCTATCATGGGTCAACCAATATCCAAAAACCTTCCAACATTTCGCGCCCCACATTAGTCCCTTCATCCCTTAGATTATTTGGACAACTTATTTATATATGCGCACATTTCTCTTTTTTTCCTACATTTGGCGCATGAAATCAACCATAAATTATCACACTATGAAAAAAGCTTTTATTCTCTTTTTCGTATTGCTCTGTAGCATAGGCATCTATGCACATCCCATAGGGGCAGACAGGGCAAAGGAACTAGGCTTGGCCTTTGTGAATGCCAACCTCAACCAAGCCTGTCAACTCACCGACCTTCAACTCGTCTACACTGTCATGTCGGCACGAGGCGAGACCTCGTTCTATGTCTTCAACTTCGGTAACACAGGATTTGTCATCCTCTCAGCCGATGACTGCTATCGCCCCATCGTGGGTTACTCCGACGAAGGCATTTTTGAAACCGAAAACATGTCACCTGAGGTGGCCTATTACCTTAATTCCATCGCTGAAGGACGCAGTCAAGCGCGTAAAACTGTCCAAAGTGCTGAAGTTGCCGTGGAATGGGAAATGCTCAAGGAAAGTGGGCAACTGCCCTCCCGCAACCGTGGCAAAAAAGCCAGCTTCTTAGTAGAGACCCGTTGGAATCAAAGCGAGCCCTACAACTGGTTCTGCCCTCCGGCCACTGGTGGTTCCGGTGGAAGAGCCTATGCTGGTTGCGTGGCTACCGCCATGTCACAGGTGATGAAGTATTGGAACCATCCTCTCCAAGGGTCAGGAAGCCACTCCTATTTCTATCAAGGCGAAACCCTCTCGGCCAATTTCGGTGAAACGACCTACGATTGGGACAACATGCCTCTCACCATCACGCTTTCCTCCCCTCAAGAGCAAATCGATGCCGTCGCCTATTTCATGTACCACTGCGGCATAGCGGTAGATATGATGTATTCAGGCTCGGGAAGCGGTGCCTATTCGGAAGACGTGCCCGATGCCGTGTTGATGTACTTCGGCTATACCAATAAATGCCGCAGGCGCACCCGCAACAGCCACACTTTGGAAGAATGGCAAGCCCTGCTGAAGGATTCCTTCGACCAAGGCTGGCCCGTCTATTACTCGGGCAACAGCTCAGATGCCGGCCATGCCTTTGTGTGTGACGGCTATGATGACAACGACCTTTTCCACTTCAACTGGGGTTGGGGCGGTAGCAGCAATGGCTGGTTTGTGGTCGACGAAATCGACTACAACAGCGGTGCGGATGCCATCTTCAACTATGTGCCCGCCGAGGTCTTCAACAACACGCCTAAAGTCATTCGCGACTTCACCGCTGTTCCCAATGGCGACGATGCCTTTACTGCAACGTTGAATTGGACCAACCCTACCCTTACCCTTAACGGAGACGTCATCGATACCCTCAGCCAAGTCGTCATCATGCGTGATGAGACCATCGTCAAGGTGTTCGAGAACGTTGTCCCTGGCCAAGCCATGACCTATATCGACCCTGTTGGCGCGCCCGTCATGGTCAACTATTCCGTTTACCCCGTTTTCAAAGGCAGTTATGGCAAGAAAGCCACTGTCAACGATGTCAACCTCGGGCCCACCTGCCCTTGGACCATCACCACTACGAGCCAAGTCGAAGGATGGGCTGGCGGCGAACTGATGCTGTATAACTCTGCAGGTATCATGTTTGCAAAAATAGCCCCCGAACGTGGCGAAGAAACCACCCAAGAAATCGAAATGGCCATGGGTCGTGTCAGATTTGTTTGGTCGGCTCCTGCCGAGCCTGTCAACCTCAGCTTTGTCATCAAGGACAGCGAAGACAAGGTCATCTTCAAATATGATGGTTCGTCGGCCGACATGCCTGTTGGCACTTTCTTCATCGCCAACAATGCTTGTGGCGAGACCTGCGAAATCGTCAACCTGCCAACTGACCTCGCAGCCGAAATCGATGGTCAAGACATCAAACTCTCGTGGACGGGTGTCGCACAGCCAGGATACGGCTACAACATCTATCGCGACGGTCTTCTGTACGGCATGGTTTCCGACGGCACAACATTTATTGACAGGAATGCCGCCTACGACGGTCACTGTTACCACCTCACGCTCTTCACCGAAGGGGGCGAGTCGGACGCCACCGAATCAGCGTGTGCCATGGCTGAAGCCGAATGCATGGCTCCGAAGAATTTCACTTATGAACAACTCGAAAACGGCAGATTCAAGTTCTCTTGGGATGCCGCCGAAGGAGAAGGACTCTCCGGATACAGGATCTACAGGAAAGAGCTTGGCGAAGAATACAAATTAATCAAATCGTTGACAACAACTTACTACAACGAACCAAGCAACATCCCGTTTGGAAAGGTCTATTACTATAAAGTCAAGGCCATTTACCAAAACGGACAATGCGAATCCGAGTTCGCCACCGTGTTTGACCATCCTGAATGGCGAGAGCTCGAAATCAACAGGACAATGGTCCCCATGCACCTTAAAGCCACCAACGACGAAGCCAGCGCATTACTGCTGGAATGGCAGCCGGCTTACGATGCAGAATATTACAACATTTATTGTGGCGACGAGCAGATTGCCTCCAATGTGACCGAGACAAGCTATATAGTTGAATTGTCAAGCGAAACGAGTGGTGCCATGTACTATGTCACTGGTGTTCAGGGCGAAGTGGAGTCAAGTCCCTCCAACAAAGTGTATTACGGCAACTACGGCATCGAAAGCGTTACCGAAGGCACCATGGAGGTATTCCCCAATCCTGCCAACGAAACCGTTACAGTGACCGCCCCAGGATTGAACGGAGTGGTCCTTTACAATGTGCTCGGACAGGAAGTGCTAAAGTCCATCGCCAGCAATGGCATCTGCAACCTCGACCTCTCGGGTATGCAAAAAGGTCTCTATCTGATCAAAGCTGAAACGGCCATGGGCAACAGCATCCAAAAACTCATCCTTAAATAATTTGCGTCATGAAAAAATCAATTATCATCATAATCGCCCTCTGCATGGTCATTTCCATGAAGGCACAGCAAAAAGACGGTCCCAAGTTCTTCCGCAACACTTTGGAGAAATGCCTCTATGAAGCTGCGCATCCCGAAAGCATAAATCCCAACAAGGCACATCATTTCACCCGCGACTTCACTGCCCGTTTGGACAGCGTTGTTGGCAGCGACGACTTCGACTGGACCCAGTGGAAGAGCGAATACACCTACACCAACGAAGGCCTTTGGAACACTGAAATCTATTCCCTGTTGGAAAACGACCGTTGGATGCCTTCCGACAAATGCGAATTCAGCTATGACGAGAACGGGAACACGACCCGAGAACTACACTTCAAGTGGGACGAGGAGAATTGGACTCCTTATTACAATATGGAGAATTACTTCGGCGCAACCGGCTTGACCGATTCCATCATCACCTCCCGCTTCGACTCGGTCTGGAGTAACGAAACCAAGATGGTCTACACCTACGAAGGTGAAAACATCACCGAATTGATGATTTCTTATTTCAACAACGAGGAATGGCAAGAGAACAGCAAATATGAATACGAGTATAACGAGGATGGCCAATTGGCCTGTGAAATCTTCTCCACCATCCGGAACGGGCAATGGCGTCTCAGCTCCAAAGACTCATTATGCTATGAAAACGGTCAATGCACTGAACGCTTGATTTACATGAGAACAATGTGGGGTGGCAACGGCTGGATGCTCAGAGGCAAAACCGTGTTTGAATACGACGGCGACCTCATCAGCAGCCAGACCTCTTACACCGCCGGCTGGGGAGGTGGCGACATGTCCTTTGACGGCAAGACCGACTTCCACTATGACTCGTATGGCGAATTGGTTTCGAAGACCACAAGCATTTTCAATGAATCGGAATGGATTGTACGCGACGAGTACACCAATCATTTCGACACCGAGAAAAAGGCCGCCGAAATGATGGGCGGCGAGGCTTATTGGAACTTGAATTCCGAGTATTTCAAAAGCGACTTGGGCGAAACGCTTCCCATCACCTACCGATGGCTCAATGCGAAGGTAGTCTCCTCGGCAGCCGACACCCAGTTCACCTTGTATTACTCTGACATGCAGGACATTGAAGAGAACAACAGCGATCTAAAGGTGTATACCGCTAACGGAACCCTCACTGTGGAGAGCCCGACACTGACCGACATTGTGGTTTATGACCTGTTGGGTCGCAGCGTGGCCAAGGAAAGCCAAACGGCCAACTGCCGCATCAGCTTGGAACCTGGACTATACTTGGTCAAGGCAGGAAGTGCCACCGTCAAGGTCGTGATGGATTGAACCGCCTAAAACAAGAAAATCCCGGTATAAAAAGCCGGGATTTTCAAGAACCAAAAACCAAAATTTATGAAACCTTTTACTTACGGCTGCTTTCACAACCGTAGGTCTTTATGATAAGAACCGCTGCAAAAATACTATTTTTTTCAAAAACGCAAGGACTATTTTCAGAAAAAAGGCGGATTTCATTTCCATTGGAAAATTGTTCCAAAATTCTTATACTCTTAGGACAATTTCCCGACCTTTTAAAACCGAAAAATACTTTTTTCTTTCCAAGCCTTGACAAATATGCTTTTCTTGCTTATATTTGCAAGCTCAAAACGACAAAAACCCAATACTATGGAAAAAGCGATGGACAAACTCACCGGATTAATCATTGCCAATGACGGCCTCAACGAGACTGAAGCAAAAGCTAAGCTCAACCTGCTCTATATCAAGATGAACCAATCGGGAATCAAGAGCTTTAACGATGAATATATCGAATGGTTGATGACTGAAAAGAAACTCAACTACAAGGCCATCCTGCAGACTCCAGACCTGCAGCTACACGACATTTTCGATACCGAGTTCAAGCACTAATATCCCTCGTGACGCATGTCGTAAAGCTCGTCAAGATGCTTTTTGAGACGACGTGCCATGGGACGGAAAGTATAGTAAGTAATTGTTGCTGAGATAGGAGCACCCACTAAAGGAAGCACTTTGCCTACACCTTTGGCAAAGCCTTCTTTGGTCATGTTGATGCCAATCCATTGCGCAATCTTTATCGCATACTGAGCCATCACGGTTTCCGAGACTTTTATTCCCGCATTTTTCGAAACCTGACCAACGACCTTGCTTAAGGCCTCGACAGCCAGTTTATTACCCATCATCGCACCAACAAACAAGGTCATGATATTGAGCGACTCGTCGTCCAACTGGTTGTTGACATTGGTCAGCGAAGGCCAACCGTAGAGATAAATCAGCTTCTGCATCAACGAAAGGATGTGTCCGTAAAACTGTGTAAGGTCGGTAGGAATGGTACCCGCCATCCACCATCCACCTGGCAAGCCCATCAAAGCAGAAGTGCCGCATACCATGGTTAGATGGTAACTGATGCATTGGTTGGCCAACTTGTCGATTTCCTTCTTATTCAGCACTTTCAACGGGCTATCGTCCAAGGCCGTCATCACCTCCATCGGGGTGCAAAACTTAGTCAGCTCCTTGGTCAGGAACTCTTCACGGTTGACCTTCACAAAAGGAAGGCGCAGGCTAGTCTCCAGCACCCTATTCCATACACTGACGTTTTTTTCTTGATTCTCTTCACTCATTTTACATCCTTGTTTTCCAGCTGCCACGGTACTTCGACAGGCTCAGCAACCATGTGACAGCCCTACAACTCTAAACTCTAAACACTAAACTCTCAACTAATACCCATATTTCTCTTTCCACTTCTCACGCAGGTTCTTGCGCAATTCACGCTCACGTGGGTTATCTTGAGGTTCATACAAAACCGTGCCAGAAATCTCGGTTGGCAGAAATTCTTGTTCCACAAAATTGCCCTCATAGGCATGGGCATACTTGTAACCGTCATGGTAGCCAAGGTCTTTCATCAATTTCGTCGGAGCATTGCGGAGATGCAACGGCACTGGCAAGTCGCCCGTCTGACGCACCAAGGCTTGCGCCGCATCTATGGCAGCCACGGCGGCGTTGCTCTTGGGTGACGAGGCCAGATAAGTGACTGTCTGCGACAAGATAATCCTGCTTTCGGGCCAGCCAATCTTATTCACTGCATCAAAGCAGGCATTGGCAAGGAGCAAAGCATTAGGATTGGCATTGCCGATGTCCTCTGAAGACAAAATCACCATACGACGAGCGATGAAAAGCGGATCCTCCCCTGCCTCAATCATGCGGGCGAGATAATACAAAGCCGCATTTGGGTCGCTACCGCGCATCGACTTGATGAAGGCCGAAATGATGTCGTAATGCATTTCGCCCAACTTGTCGTACTTCACCAAATTGCTCTGAATGCAGTCGGTGGTGAATTCATTAGTGATAATCAGTTCCTCGGCAGTTTCGTCCAAATCATTCAACGAAGTCACGACCAATTCAATGGCGTTCAACAATTTGCGCCCATCACCGCCACTAATCTTCATCAATGCCTCAGGTTCCTTGACAGTGATTTTCTTACCAAAATCGAACTCCAAAGCCTTTACAGCCTTCGCCAAAAGGATTTCCAAATCCTCTTTTTCCAGCGACTTGAGCACATACACCTGACAACGTGACAGCAAAGGCGAGATAACCTCAAATGAGGGGTTCTCCGTCGTCGCGCCAATCAAGGTGACAAGACCACGTTCCACGGCGCCCAACAAAGAGTCCTGTTGGGATTTGCTGAAACGATGGATTTCGTCTATAAATAATATAGGTGCCTCAGGCAGCATCCGCGCTCGGTCGATGACCTCCCGCACTTCCTTCACACCACTGCTGACCGCACTCAGTTGGAAGAACTGCCGCTTGACCTGCTTGGAGATGATGAAGGCCAAGGTGGTCTTACCCACACCAGGCGGCCCCCAAAATATCATGGAAGGCACACGCCCCGTCTCTATGGCACGACGCAACACGGCATGTTCGCCAATGATGTGCTTTTGCCCTATGTAATCGTCAAGGGTCGTGGGACGTAGGCGTTCCGCTAATGGAATGGTCGATTGCATCAATGAAATTTTTGGCAAAGATAACACTTTTACAGAAAAAAGACGACTTTTTCATTACCTTTGCGCCAAAGTATTTTAACCATGAAAAACATCAAATCTCTTCTTCTCTTTATCCTGCTTGCCGCTTTCGGTCAATCGCAGGCCTGCACCAATTTCCTGATTACCAAAGGCGCATCAGTCGATGGTTCCAATTTTATCAGTTATTGCGCAGACTCACACATCCGCTATGGGGAACTCTATTTCACCCCTGCCACCGACTGGCCTGCTGGCAGCATGAGGGTGTGCTACGACCGCGGCACCAACGCACCGCGTGGCAGCGTGTCACAGCCGTCACACACCTACCAAGTGGTGGGTTATATCAACGAAAACCAAGTCGCGTTGGGTGAGACCACCTTTGGCGGCCGCGAGGAACTCATTGACCCAACAGGAATCGTTGATTATGGCAGCCTAATGTTCATCGCTTTGGAACGCAGCACCTCAGCCCGCGAAGCCATCAAAATCATGGCCGACTTGGTGGAAGCCTACGGCTATGGCTCAGACGGAGAATCATTCAGCATCAGCGATGCCAACGAGGTATGGTATATGGAAATCATGCCCAAAGGCTATACCCCTCAGGTGACCAAAACTGGCGACACCATCAACGCAGACCGTGGCGCAGTGTGGGTGGCCATTCGCATCCCCGATGGTTATGTAAGCGGTCACGCCAATGCTGCGAGAATCACCACCTTCCCTCTGCGCAACGGTAAGACCTCCATCACTGACAAAGACTGGAAAAAGCTTTACAACGAGCAAGTTGAGGTCATCTATAAGCACGACATCATTGACTTCGCCCGCCGCAAAGGCTACTTCGACGGAAAGGACAAAGACTTCGACTTCTCGGCTGCCTACGCTCCCGTTGACTTCAGTGCGGCTCGCGTTTGTGACCTGCGCGTGTGGACCATGTTTAACAAGGTCTGCGACGGCATGGACGAGTATTGGGACTATGTCACGGGCAAGGATTTGACCCATCGTATGCCACTTTACATCAAACCCAACCGCAAGATCAACCTCAGCGACATGATGGCCTTCCAACGCGACCATTTCCAAGGCACCGACCTAGACAAAACCAAAGACGTGGGCGCAGGTCCCTTCGGCTCACCTTTCCGTTTCAACCCGCTCTACTGGGAATATGATGGCAAACCCTACCTCAACGAGCGCAGCATCGAGGTGGTGCAGACAGGCTTCTCTTTCATCGCACAGAGCCGCAACTGGTTGCCCAACCCTATCGGTGGCATTATTTGGTTTGGAGTTGACGACACCAACTCAACCGTTTACACGCCCTTCTATTGTTCCATCACCGAGGTGCCCATCGAATACCGCGTGGGTAACGGTGACATGCTGACCTACAGCGACAACGCCGCTTTCTGGGTCTTTAACCGTTTGGCACATTTCAAATACCTATATTACAATAGGGTCATTGACGACATCCAAGCCGTACAAAATGAGTTGGAGAGCGGCTATCAAGAGCAGGTCAACTATGCCGACAACCAAGCCTTGAGCCTCTATGCTCAAGACCCCAAGCAGGCCATTGCCTACCTCACCGACTTCTCCAACCAAGCCGGACACAACACCGTAGCCACTTGGAAAGAATTGGATAACTACCTATTGGTGAAGTACTTGGATAGCAATGTAAAGCAAGAAGAAAACGGAGAATTCAAGCGCAATGGCTATGGCTATCCTGTCAGGCCCAAGCAGCCTGGTTATCCTGATTCCTGGAAAAAAGCAGTAATTGAGGAGACTGGGGAAAGGTTTAGGAGGCCATAAACTCCTTTATTTCATCCTCGTCCATGTTGCGGAAACCATATTCGCGAACTACTTCTCCGTCCTGCAACAGGACTACAACAGGGAAATCACCATTAACGACCTTCATAAGGCTTGACATATCCTTAAACAGCAAAGTTCTATAGCGATCCGATTCTGACTCCTTATAAAACTTCGCGATACCTTCTCTACTTCCCATAAAAACGTATGTGATTCGGCCTGCGTGAAATCTATTAAACCGTTGCATCAAGGAAATCTTTCGTGCCGCCAACTGACAGTATTCACAACCTGAGGAGAAGAAACAAACTATCTGTTTACCTTCGCGCAAATTTAACTTGTCCAAAGGAGGTTCATCAAGCATTTCATTGAAAAGCTCCACTTGAAGGTGATGCTCAGAAGAATAATCTGAATAATTGTCTGGCGGCGAAATCAAAAACACTCCACTCGTTGAAACTATTATAGATAGGCTTAGAAGCAGCCATCTGAACGGTGTTTCCCATTCTTCCATATTGTAAATAAAGAAGAAAAGCACTAACAGCACAGCATTCTTGATCAGGCTTTGCTTGGCGTTTAGTTGCAAGAAATCTCCAAAACAATGGCAACTGTCGGTACGTCCATAGGCGATTGCTACTAATAGCACCATAGAGTAACCTAGGAGCATAGCCACACTTCCCCACCACATGAACTTATGAAGATAGTTAGCTATTAATCCGATGCCCAAAACCAATTCACTTATGATGACAGCACGTGCCACCAAAAACGAGAAATTGAGGCTGAAAAAATGGAAACTATAGATATAAAGCTCGAAATGATCAATTTCAAGAAGCTTCAGGACCGCAGAGATGATAAACACAAGCCCAAGCAGCACCTTCAAGACCGATTTTCCGACAAATTGAGGCAAAAGAATTAAGGTTTATGGTTGTTGTTATTGTTATTGAAAAGATTCTCCCACCAGCTGGGGTTCTGGCCTGTCACTTCATATTCTGACACTTCGGTACAAATGACTTGTCCCCATCCCACAATTTCCTTGGACTTGTCAGAGCAGGAGGAGCCGTCCTCAATAGTGTAATACTCCTCGCCCAAGTTCACAACTTCCTCGTTTTGGATGGTGGTGCACCTGCAATAGCGCGTCTTTTTGCACGAAGACAAAACCACGACCGACAAGGCAAGTATAACGATCAGAATCTTTTTCATCTTTAAAAATTTTGCACGGCAAAAGTACAAAATTTTGCTGTTCGGATACAAAAACTGCAAAAATATAGCATCATTCGCCTAGGACTTCGTATAAAACTCGGGATGAAGCTCGGCAAACTTCCTATCGTACTGGCGGATGCGACTCAGCGAGCGACGTGTCCACTCAAGGCGCAGCGCATTGCGTTCCTCTTCCGAAAGGTGCCAATCAATGTCAGAAGAAGCATGAAGGCGGTTGGTCAGAGAATAAAGCAACAAGGCTGCTGAGACACTGATGTTATAACTCTCTGTGAAGCCGTACATCGGGATGCGGGCATGCATGTCGGCATGTTCAACGGCATAGTCAGAAAGACCCAGTTTCTCCGTACCGAAGACCAAGGCTATGGGCTGGTCCAAAGGTAGTGTATCGGGGGTGAAATCGTCGCGATGCGGACAAGTGGCCACAATCTTGTAACCCTTATCATGCAGTCGCTGGTAGGCAGCAGGCGTGTTAAACTCACCTTCCTCATAATAATACATGTTGAGCCATTTCGTACTGCCTAACACCACATCAGGATTCACGTCATAGTGGTTGGTATTCTCCACAATATGGATGTCTTGAATGCCACGCAACTCGCAGCTGCGCAACACCGCACTGGCATTGTGGGGTTGGAAAATATCCTCCAAAACGACGGTAATGTGCCTTGTCCGGAAATCAAGAATCTCCTCAAAATGTTGCCGACGCTCATCAGTAATGAACTGCGTCAAGAACTCAAGCATGGCCGCATCACGAGCTGCATTTTGCTGCAATTCAACACCATGCAGTTCCCTTCCATCATACACTATGGATTTCTTCATCAGGTCTAATTCATTATAAAGGAGTGCAAAAATACGAAAAAAGAAAAAATTACACGATTTTGGTCGAAGGTATGCCGAAAAAGCGTACTTTTGCACGCAAATTTTGAAAAGATATGGCAAAACAAAACACAAAACAAGGAGATGAAAGGCTGGAAAATGTTGAAGAAGCCTTAAGCAAAACCGAACTTTGGATTGAAAACAACCAGAAGACCTTGTGGATCATTCTCATTGCCCTGTTGGTCGTCGCATTCGCCATCTATGGCATTACCAACTACAAGAAAAAGCGCAATGAGACCGCTAAGAACCTGAGCTATCC
>CAMYXV010000004.1 GCA_947303055.1 uncultured Bacteroidales bacterium | reverse complement strand
TATCGCTCTCGATGATGAATTGAGGATCCATATAATGAACGGTAGAAACACCTGTGCCACTAAGCAAAACAGTTCCAGTTTCGACCACCAACAAATCCTCGTCAATGTCACCAACGGCAATCCAAAGGGAATCGCCTCTCATCTTGTGGTAAATGATGCTTGGGAAACCATTTTCCTTCATGAACAACAATTGCTGGTTTGCCATAGAGAACCCTCCTTCGTTGAGGTGGTTTTGAGCGACATACTCCAATTCCGTGCCGTCAGTTTTCATGCGGCACAAAGCCATAGTACCGCTTTCTTCGCCTCGCATGGTGACCAAACACTCGTCTTCAGTCAAGGAAAGCAGGGCAAGATAGCCGTGGGTGTCTCCAATGAGTTCCACTTCCAATTGTTCTTGCGCTTGCATCGTCACCCCTCCCGCCATCAGCAGGAGCGCAAGCAGGGTGTAAAGCATTTTGTTTTTCATTGTACCGTGATTTTGTTCGTGTAAACTTTACCTTCAGCATCCGCAATCCTTACCAAATAAACCCCATCCACCAATCCGCTCAAATCAATCTCATTCGTCCCCCGCACGGTCTTCACCACCTGCCCTTGGGCATTGTAAACTTGCACCTCGGCTACCTCTATGCCTTCAACAACAACCCTGTCTCTTGCCGGATTGGGATAAACTTGCAAACCAGATGCCTCTGTATTATCTTGAATACTCAAAGGATCAATCAGGCAGGTATTATAAGTGGAATTCTGCCAAACGAGTTCTCCATCTTCATGATAGCATAGGAGTTCGTGAAGGGTGATGCCTCCAGCGTTGACAACGTGACAACTGTATAGCAACCCTTCCATCGCGCCAATACCCTCCACCCATGTATTGAGCCAATGCCATTCATCACCAAACATGTCTTTTGAACTCACATAGAAGACCCTTCTTTCAGCACCCGCAATGTGTTGCATGGCAATTGAATCGATACGGACATGAACTTCCCAATCTGGATTTTGACACCAATACATTACCGCCGTGTCATTGACATTCATGCCAAAATCATACAACAGATACTCAATCTCCTGTTCTTTAGGTTTATAAAACACCTTCCCCGATCCCTCTTCTTTAATTATTCCGTATAAATCATATTCCAAACTGCCATGCCAATGTTGGGTCTCGGATGAAAGTTTCCGCAACACTTTTTTGTAGAATACACCATCTACCAACGTATCACCTGATACCATCAAACTTTCAGTTACTGATTCTGGTGTCGGTACGCCAGTGGACTGCCAAAGAATGTTCCATTCGGAATTGTCTTTCAGAATGCTCGTTGTTTCTTGCGCTTTCACACCTCCCGCCATCAGCAGGAACGCAAGCAGGGTGTATAGTTTTGTTGCTTTCATTTCGAAGTGTTTTTCTGCGTTATGCACGCAAAATTATTCAAAAAAACACCAAAAAAGCCATTTATCAAGCCCAAAACGGTTTTGTCCCTATCTATTTCGATTTTGAAATTTCCAATATATTGACATTCAAATATTTATGAAAAATCGGATTTTTGGGTTGTCCCTGTTTTTTTGGTTTAAGAGACCATTAAAATGCGATATTCTTGCCTTGTTTCGCACGGTGAAATCAGCA
This sequence comes from uncultured Bacteroidales bacterium, assembly GCA_947303055.1. GTDB lineage: Bacteria > Bacteroidota > Bacteroidia > Bacteroidales > F082 > Limimorpha. The sequence goes on along the minus strand of CAMYXV010000004.1, from coordinate 50,122 downwards.
TTTCGGCTTTTATTCCTTCACCCACTTTCCCGTTTCCGCCAAAGTCGCTGAAACAGCGGTCCCTGAGCCCGTCGAAGGGCCGCCCACATACACCTTCCAAACATAAACGCCCTCAGCCCAATCCGTTGCATCAATCGCCGTCACATGCTCCGTGAGGGCTTGGCTGTGGATGAGTCTTCCGTTGGTGTCGTACACTTCCACCCGGGCATTCTGCAAGGCCGTGCGAATGTTAAGGATGTTGCGGCCTGGGTTAGGATAGGCCGTGGCAACCGCAAATCCATGCGAATGGGCTTCTTCTATGTTTGCAAAGTCTTCGGGCGTGATTCTGAAGATACAATAATCAGCTTGGTCAGTCGATATTTTCAAACGATTGGAACACACGATACAGCCTCCCGTGGGGCAGACGGCAATATCCAAAGGGCCAATATAGTAATCCTGTGGAATATAATAGATTTCGCTCAACTTGTTTAAGTCCTCGTCGACCAATCCCACATACATGTTCTCGGATTTGGTATTAGTCCTAATGTCCATATAACCGAGCATGTATATCTCGCCGTTGGCTCCAAAACACATGCCGAAACCTTCATCGTTGCCCCTTGGGTTGGTGAGACCCCATGTCCAGCCCAGTTGGTTGAAGTCTTTGTCGTACACACCCATGAGGACATCCATTTCGCTTTTTTCTGAGCCTTTTGCTTTCTCTTCTTCAAAAGGGGAATCACTGCTAAGAGAATAACTTCGTCCGTTGTAGGGATTGAGTCTAACGATGGTCGGGGTTTCCCCAATACAATAATAAGGCCAATTAAGCACATGGGGATAGGAGCAATAGACGATTCCTGCTTCTTCAACGATGGAAACTGTGTTGAAATCTTCGTCGAGGGTATGACAGTCAAAGGTATAGTGGTTGGGATTCCTCAAAATGATGCGGCATCCCAAGGAATCGGGAGTGGAAAAGAAATGGTTGGTAAGAGACGCCGGCAAATCACTTAAAACCTTTTCTTTCACCACATTACCCTGGCCATCAAACTTTATCAGATGCATGGCTTCCTTTTGGTTGATCATCCAAAGGCTGTCGACAGGATAAGACAACAGCATACTGCCATCGTTCCTGAAAATGGTGTAAATCATGTTGGTGTAGAAGGCTTCCACTTGCGGATGGTTGAAGTCGAGGCCCTCCCAATCGTAGCCCGTGTAAGTCAGCGAGAGGTCTTCGAGGTCAACATCCACCACGCAGAGCAAAGGCAATGTGTCATTCTCTTCCAGTCCGAACGACACATAACGGAATTTGCCATTGATGAAACTGCCATGTCGCCAGTATTCCATACGGGTGACAGGCAATCCGATAGAATCAAGGATTTCACCATCGTAGGTCATTTTCATGATGGTGCGGCTCCCTGAATAAGTTCCGCCGAAAGCAAGAAAGGTGTTTTCGTCGATGCTTCTAACGGTAACGACATACACACTGTCGGATTTGTAAATCACTTCAAGGTCTTGGGGATACTCTTGCGCCTGCATCGTCACACCTCCCGTCGTTAGCAGGAGCGCAAGCAGGGTGTAAAGCTTTACTTTTTTCATTGCAAAAACATTTTGAAATTGGTTTACGCAAAATTAAATGAAAAACCAGCCATCACCCTTAACGAGGCATGGGAATACACAAAATACACTTTTGTTGGAATTACAATAAATTGATATTCAACAAAATATAAAAAACAAGAATACACATTTTTCCTACCCTCCAAAGGTGGAAAACGCATCGGAATCCAGCTTTTTCCTGAGGTTGGAGCGGTATTTTCGGATGGTATTCTCGCTTAGACCTAGCAAGTCGGCCTCTTCCTTCGAGCGGAAACGGAGGAGATTGAGCAGGGCAAGTTGGCGTTCCGTCTCGCTCAGGTCGGGATGGTCTTTTTTCAGGTTCTCCACGGCTTGCGGATAGGCGGAATCGAATGCGTCGAGAATACGTTTCAGTTTGTCGTCTTGGTCAGATTGGTAAATGGCCAATGCTCGTTGCTGTAACAATTGCATGGAATGCTGTGCAGCATGATCCAACTCCAATTGCAGTTTTTGCTGAGCCTCGCGCGACCTCAGGACTTCCAACTCCTTGGTTTTCCGATAGCGAAACACCAAGACGATTACCGCAAGCAGGACTGCCAGCAGCAAAGCTATCCATAGGTAAAGCCTATACCGCCTAATTTGCTGTTCGGCTTGCACTTTGTTGATTTCCATTTGCTTCTCGTACTCACCTTTCACCTCGGCGACAGATTGTTGGTTTTCAATCTCTTCTTGCTGTGCCACAATCAGTTTTTCCGCAAAGAAACTGGCTTTGTCGTTGTCGCCCAATGCCCTGTAGGAGTAGAACAGCCATTTGTACAGCAAACCACCTTGTTCGTGGAAGTCGGGCATTTCATAGGCTTGTGTCCCAAAATAGATACACGAATCGTATTGATGGAGTTCGTAATAGGCTTCGGCCAAGTTTTCAACCAGCCCCTTTTTATAATTGCTTTCGATGGTATCACCCAAAAGCGCCAATCCCTTGCGACTTTCCGCTATCATTCGACGCAACAGGCCTTCGCGTTCTTCTTCGTTTGAAAAAGCTTGTTTCTCAACCCGTTTCATACAATAAATGGAAAGACAACTATAATAAAAGGCACAGTCGTTGATGCTACCATAGACTTGGGCATCGTGCAAACCATTTTGGAAACACACAAGGCAGCTGTCGTATTCCTCCAAAGCAAGATAAGACATGCCTAAAGGAAACGTGCACACCATATATTGCTTATGATTCTGAGTTTCAGCATAATAGTTTCTCGCCGCTTTCATATGCTCAATGGATTCCTTGTGATATCCGGTGCTCCCGTATGACATGCCTAGTTTCTGATGGATGGCATATTTAACCTTGTCGATTTTCTCTTGTTCACCAATCGGTGGCACCGAATAGCGCAACAAACGCTCATCAACATGCTGGCAGAGTTCTATGCTTTGCATGGCTTTCTGCCTATAGTCGAGAACGGTTTGTCGGGTTCCACCTTTAAATAGGTTCAGTCTGGCAAGCGACAGCAAAGTCATGGTCTCATAATACTTGTCATGACTTCCAACAAAGTAATCCTCAGCCACTTGCAACAAAGAATCGACTTCCGAGTCATATTGATTCTTCAATTCTTTCACCCACATCCGCACCAGGCAATAATGTGCCCGTTCCTTCTCTGATAGCACCGAAAGGTTCATCGTGTCAAGGATTTGCAGAGCGCTGTCGGGATGGTTTGGGAAGAAGCACTCCACGCGATAGAGCATGTCCTCCTCGGGCGGTGGAGGCGTTTCGAGTTTGGAGCAGGCGGCCACCAACACGACAAAAAGCAAAAGCTCTATGGAAAACAAACGTTTCATGGCGGCAAAAGTATTTGATGGATTCTCAACTTAATATCGATTCTCGTATTCTTTTACTTTATTCAAAATGAAAGACTTGCACTGCTTCCAATCGAAGTCCACAAACATCTCTGGCATATCGAGCTTTTCGGCATCGGCAAAAAAAGTCAACCCCATCAAGACACGAAACAAAGAGTGTGTCGGATGTTTTTGGGCATAGTAATCCAGTATTTCTTCTAATGAGAAATGCTGTAACAAGAAATACACATTGATGAAATCCTGCCGATTTCCTCGTCTTGCTATTCCTTCGAGCGTTTCAGCGGCTTGGTCTTTTAATGCAGTATTATCGTTTGACAAATTCAAGAGTTCCATAGGGTTGGGTAGACTTGTGCGATACGATAACTCCTGAAATTCTCTTTTTCTTCACCAGAAATGCTTGAAATGAATGATAAAGCCATAGGGTCTAAAGACCTTACATTTTTGCATATCATCGTAATTTTGTCCATACCATAATAATGCTTTATGTAACGCCAATCACTCATATTGCCATATTCCAAAACCCTAGGGATAAGCCACGAAGCACTTTTGTCAATATCGAAGTTGGTTGTATCGACATCCCAAAAAAGATGCGGGCTGAGGCCGTGTAGCTTATCCGAGTTTTCCATGATTACTCCACCACCACGAGGTAATAGTTCTTCTTGCCCTTCTGCATAAGGATGTATTTGCCGTCGATGAGGTCGTCGGTGGTCATGACCTTGTCCAAAGTGACCTTTTCCTTGTTGACGCTCACGCCGTTGGCTTGGGTCATCTTGCGGGCTTCGCCCTTCGAGGGGAAGATCTGCGTGTTGACCGCCATGAAGTCGACGATCGGGATGCCGGCTTCGAGGTCGGTGCGGGCGATGTGCTCCTGCGGCACGCCGTCGAAGATGTCCAAGAAGGTGGCTTCGTCGAGCTTCTCCAAGCCTTCCTTGGTCGACTTGCCGAAGAGGATGTTGGAGGCCTCAATGGCGGCATCCAAGGCTTCCTGCGAATGCACCAACACGGTGACTTCCTGGGCCAAACGCTTTTGCAGCACACGCATGCCCGGGTCTTTCTTGTGCTCTTCAATCAGGGCATCGATGGTTTCTTTATCCAGCGAGGTGAAGATCTTGATGTATTTCTCGGCGTCCTCGTCGCTGACGTTGAGCCAGAACTGGTAGAACTTGTAAGGCGTGGTGCGCTTCGGGTCGAGCCAGATGTTGCCGCTCTCGGTCTTGCCAAACTTCTTGCCGTCAGCCTTGGTGATGAGCGGACAGGTGAGGGCAAAGGCCTCGTTCTCAAAGCCCAAGGTGCGGCGGATCAATTCTGTACCTGTGGTGATGTTGCCCCATTGGTCGTTACCGCCCAGCTGTAGCTTGCAGTTCTTGTGCTGGTAGAGGTAGAGGAAGTCATAGCCTTGCAGAAGCTGGTAGGTGAACTCGGTGAAGCTCAAGCCGTCGCGGGCGGTGCCGTTGAGGCGCTGCTGCACGCTGTCCTTGGCCATCATGTAGTTCACGGTGATGTGCTTGCCCACCTCGCGGGCGAAGTCGAGGAAGGTGAAGTCCTTCATCCAGTCGTAGTTGTTCACCATCTCGGCAGCGTTGGGCTCCTTCGAATCGAAGTCCAAAAACTTGGCCACCTGGGCCTTGATGCACTCTTGGTTGTGGCGCAAAGTCTCTTCGTTGAGCAGGTTACGCTCTTGGCTCTTGCCCGAGGGGTCGCCAATCATGCCAGTGGCACCACCCACCAGGATGATGGGTTTGTGGCCGCAGTGTTGCAGATGACGCAGCATCATGATGCCGCAAAGGTGTCCGATATGTAAGGAGTCGGCGGTCGGGTCGGTGCCGAGGTAAGCCGTTACCATTTCTTTCTGGAGGAGTTCTTCCGTTCCTGGCATGATCTGAGCCAGCATTCCGCGCCAGCGGAGTTCTTCAACAAAATTCTTCATTAAATGCTTTGGTTATTGTGGACTCTAAATAAGGGGTGTTTTGCTTTGTTATTGATTGTAATGTCTCAACCTGCAACGCATGTTCTTAACGACGTTGCCGCCAAAGAGCCATGAGTCGGCGAAGTGGAGGTTGCCGTAGGGGAAGATATCAGCATAAGCCTCATAACAATACTTTGACACAAAGGTGGAGTCGAAATCTGAACAAACCATGAAGTGATCGACCAGTTGTCCCCCTGTGTAGGGTGCAATGTAGACGATGCTGTCGCGAGAGGTGTTATACTTCGCAACACCGAGATGCAGAGACTGGTCAACCATTTCGGTGCCTTCCGTCCAAGTCAGCGGATTGATACCCACCACGGTGTTTTTCATCAAAGGCGATGCAGCTTCGATGTTGCTCACCGAGTTGAAAATCACGACACCCTGCATACAGCTGTCGACAGCAGGTTTCAAGGCTTCGGGGTATTGGGCCAACTCTTGGTCAGTGATTTGGAAGCCGATGCAATAGGCCGCCACCATTTGCTGACGTTGTTTCTTGGTCATTCCGTTTTTCAGCAGTTCGATGAGCATTTGAGAGCCTTGGCTATGTCCAACCAGGAAGAAAGGACGGCCATGGTTATAGTTGGCCATGTAATACTGGAAGGCGTCGTTGATGTCAACTATAGGCGTCTGTGTAATTTGATTAAATTTTTCTTCTGGCTGCCTGTAGGCGTCGAATATCATCTGACGATAATAGGGCGCATAAAAGTTGTATTCGTAGTAGAGCAGCTTGTTGAATTTTTGGTTGCTGTTGGCTTCTTCTCTCACCTCGGGTAAGGTAATGTCGGTATACCACGATGAATCATTCTCCTCATAGGAGACGGTGGCAACCGTAGGGTAAACATAAAAGACGTCAGCTTCACGGCTTTCATCTCCAAAGCTATACCAATAGGTGGGATCGGCATAATTGATGTGAGTGATGTTGTTTTTCTCTTTCGTGCAAGAAGTAAACATAAAGGCAAAAACAGCCAAAATGATCATGCTAATCGGTGCTTTTTTCATAGGATAAGTATTATTTGCGGCGGCAAAGGTAGTAAAATTCCTTTTTTTTGTCACAGACTCAATTATTTTTTGCAAATTTGCAGCAGTTTTAAAAGACTCGGGACTACGAGACTGCGTGACTACGAGACGGGGCACGTCTCGAAGTCTCGTGTCCAGCAGTCCCATGTCAACAAGGACAACGATTAAACAATTCAACAATAATCAATCAACAAATGAAAAGAGACGAAAAAATCTTTGATCTGATTCGCCAAGAGAAAGAGCGTCAGATGCACGGAATCGAGCTCATCGCTTCTGAAAACTTTGTCAGCGAGCAAGTGCTGGAAGCCATGGGTTCAGTCATGACCAACAAATACGCCGAGGGTTATCCCGGCAAGCGTTACTACGGCGGCTGCCAAATCGTCGACCAGAGCGAGCAAATCGCCATCGACCGCGCCTGCCAGCTGTTCAACGCCACCTTCGCCAACGTGCAGCCCCACTCGGGTGCACAGGCCAACATGGCTGTGATGCAAGCCTTGCTTGAACCCGGCGACACCTTCATGGGTCTCGACCTCTCGCACGGTGGTCACCTCTCACACGGTAGCCCGGTCAACGCTTCGGGTATGCTCTACAAGCCCGTCGCCTACCACGTGGCCAAGGAAACCGGTCGCGTCGACTACGACGAGATGGAGAAGATTGCCCTCGAATGCAAGCCCAAACTCATCATCGCTGGCGCTTCGGCCTACAGCCGTGACTGGGACTACAAGCGCATGCGCGAAATCGCCGACAAGGTGGGCGCTGTCCTCATGGCCGACGTCAGCCACCCTGCTGGCCTCATCGCCAAGGGCCTGCTCAACGACCCGCTGGACTACTGCCACATCATCACCACCACGACCCACAAGACCCTCCGCGGTCCCCGTGGCGGCATGATCCTCATCCGTCATGACTTCGAAGACCCGCGTGGCCGCAAGACCCCGAAGGGCGAGACGAAGATGATGTCAGCTTTGATCAACAGCGCCGTGTTCCCGGGCATCCAAGGCGGTCCTCTGGAGCACGTCATCGCCTCCAAGGCCGTTGCTTTCGGCGAAGCCCTCAGCGACGAGTACATGGAGTACATCCAACAGGTGAGAAAGAACGCCGCCTTCATGGCCAGAGCCTTCATGGATAAAGGTTACGACGTCATCAGCGGTGGCACCGACAACCACTCCATGCTCATCGACCTCCGCGGCAAGTTCCCGGAGATCACCGGTAAGATGGTGGAGAACACCCTCGTCCTTGCCGACATCACCGTCAACAAGAACATGGTGCCCTTCGACACCCGTTCGCCTTTCCTGACCTCTGGTCTGCGCGTCGGTACGCCCGCCATCACCACCCGTGGTCTGAAACAAGACAAGATGGCCGTCATCGTCGACATGATCGACGACGTCATCAGCGACATCAATCCTGAGACCAAGACCGCTTCGGAGGCCAAGATCAACGCTGTCCGCGCTGAGGTCAACAAGCTGATGAAGGACTATCCGCTCTTCGCTTGGTAATCACAATTGACACCTTTATTAATGGTCGCTCCATTCGGGGCGGCCATTATTTTTGTCCCAAAACAAAGAAAATAGTTTTTGATTGCCGAAAAACCTCTATCTTTGCATCCCGTATTTTTATTTCTAAGCCATCATGAAAACCACCAAAAAATACGGGTTCGACAACGAAAAATACCTCAAAATCCAGTCGGAACACATCAAGGACCGCATTGCAAAATTCGGCGACAAACTGTATCTCGAATTCGGCGGTAAACTCTTCGACGACTTCCACGCCAGCCGCGTGCTGCCTGGCTTCCAACCTGATAGTAAGCTGAAAATGCTCTCTCAACTCATCGATGTGGCAGAGATTATTATTGTTATCAGTGCCGTCGACATTGAGAAGAACAAGGTGCGCGGCGACTTGGGCATCACTTACGATGTGGATGTGTTGCGCCTGCGCGAGGAGTTCATGAATCGTGGTTTCATGGTGAGTTCAGTGGTGGTGACGCACTACAACGGCCAAGCCAGCACCGATGCCTATCGCAAACGCTTGGAACGCATGGGCATCAAGGTGTATTACCATCGCATCATCGAAGGCTATCCCAACAACGTTGCCCTCATCGACTCGGAGGAAGGCTTTGGCCGCAACGACTATGTGGAAACCACGCGCCCATTGGTGGTGGTCACAGCACCAGGCCCGGGAAGCGGCAAGATGGCCGTCTGCCTCAGCCAACTCTATCACGAGAACAAGCGCGGCATCAAGGCGGGCTATGCCAAATTTGAGACCTTCCCTGTGTGGAACCTGCCGCTGAAGCATCCTGTCAACGTGGCCTACGAAGCTGCCACCGCCGACCTCAGCGACGTGAACATGATTGACCCGTTCCATCTGGAAGCCTACGGCAAGACAGCAGTCAATTACAACCGCGATATTGAGATTTTCCCTGTGCTCAATGCCATCTTCGAGAGCATCTACGGCGAGAACCCCTACAAGTCCCCGACCGATATGGGTGTCAACATGGTGGGCTACTGCCTCAGCGATGACGCGGTTTGCTGCGAGGCCTCCAAGCAGGAAATCATCCGTCGTTACTATGCTGCACTCTGCAATTTGGCCAACGGTAAAGGCACTGAAAACGAGGTGAATAAGATTGCCTTGCTGATGAAGCAAGCCAAAATCAGCACGGCTGACCGCAAGACTACGATTGCCGCGAAAGAACGGAAAGAGAAGGAAGGTGCTGCTGCTGCCGCCATCGAACTGGAAGACGGCACCATCATCACGGCACATACCAGTGCTTTGCTCGGTCCCAGCGCAGCCTTGATTCTGAACGCTACCAAACATATTGCAGGCATTCCGCATGAGGTGAAACTCATCCCGCAAGCCATGATCGAGCCCATTCAGAAGACAAAGGTCAGTTTGTTGCATGGCAACAATCCGCGTTTGCACACCGACGAAGTGCTTGTGGCCCTTTCGATGCTTAGCTTATGGGACGAAAACTGCAAGAAAGCCTTGGAACATTTGCCGCAACTCAAAGGTTGTCAAGTGCATAGCACGGTGATGCTCAGCGAGGTGGATCAAAAGATTTTCAAGAAATTGGGCATTGACTTGACCTGCGACCCTGTGGCGAAGAAATAGCTCAATACGCCCGTATTGCCCTCACATAATACTCCAGCGTCTTCACCGCATCGCTGATGACTATTTTGTCATCTTGCAAGCGCACAGCTGCCACACCACGTGTGCCTGTCTCGGTACTTGACCAGTAGATCTTGTCCTCCAAAGTCGGACACCCTAAACTGTCTAAAGTGGTATTCACAACCTCTTGATTCATCAGCAAATAACGCATTTCCGTGGTCGAAGGCACATACCATTGCCTGTGATTAATGAGCTTATGAGGATAATGGACGAGATTCCAAGTGTTTCTCTGATAACTCCAGTCAATCGCTGGGAAATTATTAAGGTCGTAATTGGCCGTCACGATATTGGTATTGTTCCAGCCGTCGTAAGGGTTGGTAGCCCCCGTCTCACAAACAAGATGGGCAAGGTCACACCAAGGCAAAACAACTTCTTCAAGACTGACCATCAGTCCGTTATGAGCACCGATAGTATAAAAGACCACCCCTTCTAAAGTGTCGTTTTTGAAATAATCACCGACCTTGTATGTGGGTTGATTGGGTACATGTGGCTCACCGCCTTGCGGGTTTTCTGGCTTCTGGCAAGAGACAAGAGCGTATAGAAAAACTATGAAATATAAGGCTCGCCTCATATACCGAGCGAGATATTCAAGCCTTTGGCTGTGTTCACCAAGTCGCTGTCGATGGTGACGAGATTGGGCTTGGAGATAGCTTCTTTGAGCGAGACGGCCACCAAATCGGGATGATGATAGGCTACCATCTGACCAAACTGCTTGTTGAGCACCATCTCGAAAGCCTTCACGCCGAACTCAGCCGACAAAACACGGTCGTAGGCAATCGGCACACCACCGCGCTGCAAGTGACCGAGTGTGGTCTCGCGCATGTCGTGAGTAAAGCCTGCCGCCTTCATCTCCTCGATGAAACGACGACCGATGCCACCCAGTTTCTTATTCTCGTAGCCGACTTCAGTGCTGATTTCATACACCTGTTGGCCATCCTTCGGACGCGCACCTTCCGAAGCCACCACAACAGCAAAGCCGCGGTCGTGGTTGAAACGACGTTCCAAGCGCTCCTTCACGATGTTGATGTCATACGGGAACTCTGGCAAGAGGCATACCTCTGCCCCACCCGCGATGGCACTATGCAAGGCAATCCAACCCGCATCGCGCCCCATGACTTCGAGGACGAAGACGCGGTTGTGCGATGCTGCTGTGGTAACGAGCTTGTCGACGGCCTCAGTGGCAATCTGCACTGCGGTTTGGAAACCGAAGGTGCATTCCGTCGAGGAGAGGTCGTTGTCGATGGTCTTGGGCACGCCAATGATGTTCAAGCCCTTCTCGTAGAGCTTCTGCGAGATGCGCTGTGAGCCGTCACCGCCGATACTAATGACCGCGTCGATGCCCATATATTGCAGCTTGCGGAGCATCTCATCGCTGCGGTCCACGGTAGTCCAAGTGCCGTCGGCGTTCTTGATGGGCCAGCTGAACGGGCCGCCCTTGTTGGTGGTCTCGATGATGGTGCCGCCACGGAAGTGGATGCCACGCACCGATTCGGGTGTCAGCCTGACGACCTCGGTGGGTTCCCACAAGATGCCGTTGTAGGCTTGTATGCTACCGAGCACTTCCCAATCTTTCTCTTGGGCGGCTCTCTTTACGATGGCACGAATTACGGCGTTGAGGCCTGGGCAGTCGCCGCCACCGGTTAAAACGAGTAGTCTTTTCATATTTAAAGGTATTGTTTTATTTCTTATAATAATGGTATCGCATGGAAAGCATTAATACGACAACAATTTTATCATGTATTTCGTATAGAATCCGATGTTCCTTGTTGATACGCCTCGACCAAACCCCACTCAAATCACCCGATAGCAGTTCAGGCTTGCCTGTGCCAGTACGAGGGTGTTCTTCCATCTCTGACAACAGCCTTTGAATCTTTCTTTTCAAGGCTTCATCACCATGTTGTTTCCACCATTCAAGGTCTTTTTGTGCATCTGGAGTGAATTTCAGTTCCATACTTCCTCAGCCTTGATGGTCACACAATTGCCTTTCAAGAAATCCTCGCGACCACGTTTTACCTTGGCAACGATTTCTGGGTCATAATCTTCAGCATCAGACTTCTGCTCTATGATTTGCCCACCCATAGTGACAAACAGTTGCATCAGTTGCTGTAATGCAGCATTATGCTTGTCGAACTGTATGGTCATTGTTTCCATAGCGAATTATTTTGTATTGGTTTCGCAAAAGTACTATTAATTTCCGAAAAAATGGAATGTTTTGATGGGATTTCAAATCCCCGAGTTCAATAGCGACAGATTGCAAATCCGCCGCAACGAGAGTTGTAGGGCTGCCATATTTGACAGCCCTACTTTATTATCATTTCAAATTCAACGCAATCTGCAATTCATCCAGTTGCTCTTGGGCAATCGGCGCGGGCGAACCGCTCATCACATCGCGGCCAGCGTTGTTCTTCGGGAAGGCAATGAAGTCGCGGATGCTGTCGGCGCCACCGAAAAGCGAGCAGAGGCGGTCGAAGCCGAAGGCCAGACCAGCGTGAGGCGGTGCACCATACTCGAAGGCACCCATCAGGAAGCCAAACTGCTCCTGTGCCTTCTCGTCAGTGAAGCCGAGGGTATGGAACATCTTATTCTGCAAGGTGCGGTCGTGGATACGGATGGAGCCACCACCGACCTCCACACCATTCATCACGATGTCATAGGCGTTGGCGCGGATGTCGCCCCACTTGTTCGGGTCATCAAGCAAGGCCTCATCTTCAGGCTTCGGTGCGGTGAAGGGATGGTGCATGGCATAGTAGCGTTGCGTCTCCTCATCCCATTCGAGCAGCGGGAAATCGATGACCCACAACGGCGCATACACATCGGGGTTGCGCAGGCCCAGTTGATTGCCCATCTCCAAACGCAGAGCGTTGAGCTGCACGCGGGTCTTCATGGCCTCGCCACAGAGGATGAGCATCAGGTCGCCAGGCTTGGCACCGAACTTGTCGGCGATGACCTTCAGGTCTTCGGGCGTGTAGAACTTATCGACGGACGACTTGAACGTTCCATCGGTGTTGTATTTGATGTAGACCATACCACCGGCACCCACTTGCGGACGCTTCACGAACTCGGTAAGGCTATCGAGTTGCTTGCGGGTGTATTCTGAACAGCCCTCGGCATTGATGCCGACAACCAAATCAGCGTTGTCGAAGAGGCCGAAGCCCTTGCCTTTCACCACGTCGTTGAGTTCCACGAACTTCATCCCGAAGCGGATGTCGGGTTTGTCGGAGCCGTAGTATTTCATGGCGTCGTGCCAGGTCATGCGCGGGAATTGGCCAAATTCGAGGCCCTTCATCTCCTTGAAGAGATGCTTGGCCAAGCCCTCGAAGGTATTCAACACGTCCTCCTGCTCCACAAACGACATCTCACAGTCGATTTGCGTGAACTCAGGCTGACGGTCGGCGCGGAGGTCCTCATCACGGAAGCAGCGCACAATCTGGAAGTAGCGGTCCATGCCAGCCACCATCAGCAGTTGCTTGTACTGCTGCGGGCTTTGCGGCAGGGCGTAAAACTCACCAGGATTCATGCGGCTCGGCACCACGAAGTCGCGGGCACCCTCTGGCGTGCTCTTGATGAGCATCGGGGTCTCGATTTCGAGGAAGTTGAGGTTGCTCAGGTAATTGCGCACCAGCATCGCCATGCGGTGACGCAGTTCGAGGTTCTTGCGCACGGGGTTACGGCGAATATCCAGGTAACGATATTTCATGCGAAGGTCGTCGCCGCCGTCGCTGACGTCTTCAATGGTAAAGGGCGGAACTTTACTGCCGTTGAGCAGGGTAAAGGCATTCACTTTCAGCTCGATGTCACCCGTCAGCATGTTCGGGTTCTTCGATTCGCGTTCGATGACGATGCCTTTGGCCTGAATCACGAATTCGCGGCCGAAGCTACGAGCCTGTTCGATGAGTTTAGGATCGCTGTTGCCATCCAAGAAAAGTTGGGTGATGCCATAGCGGTCGCGGAGGTCGATCCACACGAGGGAGCCTTTGTCGCGCACGCGCTGCACCCAGCCTGCCAATGTCACTTCCTTGCCACAATCGGCAAAACGAAGTTCGCCACAAGTATGCGTTCTGTACATATTTTTCGGATTTAAGATTTAAGATTCAAGAAATCAAAGATTCGACGTTAGTCAATTGAAGATTAAAACTTGCAAAGATACTAATTCATTTTAGACTGATACGCAAGTAGGTCAGATTTTATTATTTTTGCAGCCGTGATTCGGAGACTGAAACATATTTTCATTGCAACTAGCCTGTTGTTGACGGCCTTCTTAGCCCAGCGTTGCGCCAATGCGGTGGCACCCACTGGCGGACCGAAGGATGAGCGGCCTCCTGTGGTGGTTGAAACTCTGCCCGAGAATCGCAGCACCAATTTCATCGGGAAGAAGATTGAAATCACTTTCGACGAATACATCACCCTTGAAAACGCCAATCAAAACGTGCTGATTTCGCCACCTTTGAATGAAAAGCCCGACATCAAGTTGAAGAACAAGACCGTGGTTATCAAGTTCAAGGAAGACTTGGCTTCAAACACCACCTACACCATCAATTTCGGCTCATCCATCAAGGACCTGCATGAAGGCAATCTGTTTAAGGACTATGTCTTTAGCTTTTCGACTGGCGATGTCATTGACACACTGAGCATTGCGGGTAAAGTGCTCAACGCCGAAAGCAAGAAACCTGTCGAAGATGCCTATGTCTCCTTGTATGCCGCCGACCGCGACAACCTGGATTCGCTTCCTTTAACTACCAAGCCCAACTATATCACCAAGACCGACAAGGAAGGCAAGTTCAGTCTTAATGGGTTGGCCGACAAGAAATACCTTGTTTTTGCCTTAAAAGATGTGAACTCCAACCTTTATTTCGACCAGCCTAATGAGGAAGTGGCATTTTTAGACACCTTAGTACCAGCCTCGTATCCATGGACGCCCCCAAAGCCTCAACCTTTAGATACTACTGCGATAGACAGCTTGGCGATGCAGGTGGATACACTTGCCATGGATACACTTCCAAATCAGTTGGATACGCTTGTAAATAGTATGGATTCGGTCGTTTTCGAGACGAAAACAACGAAAGTGTATGACCAAAACGCCTTGAATCTCACGCTTTATATGTTTACCGAAGTCGACTCCACACAGGTGCTTTTGGAGAAAAAACTGGTGGAAGAAGGTCTTTTACGCTTCGTGTTCCGCCATCCCGCCAAGGAAGCCGTTATCATGACCCACGAAATGCTGCCTGACACCTTCAACCTCGTGACCATGCATTCTGCTGATTACGACACGGTTTGGTGGCACTTCACACCTAATGTCAAAGACAGCCTTTGGGTGCAGGTAAAATATGATACCTTGATTAATGACTCGTCGCGCTACAGCCTGAAATTCAAGGAGCCTGGTGGCAACAGAAGACGGAAACACGAGGTTGAAAAGCTGAAAGTCAGCAACAACCTGCTTGGTCGCGGCGGCTTAATTCCTGGCAATGACCTGATTTTGAAGTTCTCTGAACCCATTGTTGAATACCAGATGCGCGACTCGGCCGTCTTCAAACGAGACACAACAGTGTATTACGGCAAACTCGCCTTCGAACCCATTGACGAGCAAGGCATGAAATATCGCCTGACCACACCTTTTTCTGCCGATTCAAGCTATAGCTTCGAGATTCCAGACTCGGTTTTTTGGGGCATCCGTGGTCGCACAAACGACGTCATCAAAACTGATTTTCATGTGCTTAAGGACGATGAATACGGCAACATCTACATCACCATCGTCCCGCCCGAAGGCATGAAGCAAGTCGTGGTGCAACTTACAGACGAGAGCGGAAAAGTGCTTAAAACGCAGCTTATCAGCAAAAAAGAAGAGGTAATGTTCGAATACCTCATGCCGGCCAAATACAAGCTCCGCGCCATCCTCGATGCCGACGGCAACGGCAAATGGAGCACGGGCAACTACCATCGCCACTCCTTGCCAGAGACTGTCCTTGAATACAAAGACGCGCTCGAAATCAAAGCCGGATGGGACATCGACCTTGAAGACGTTTGGGACCTGAATCAAAAGTAGCTTTCTAGAATACCAAAGGCTTATTCTAATTCGTCAGCGAGAATCACCACCCGCATCCCCACAAAGGCATAGTTCTCCTTGAGTTGAATCAAGTCGTCGTCGCGGAGGCGGATGCAGCCTTCACTGCCGCGACCTGGCACCGAGCTTTCGTTATTGGTGCTGCCGTGGATGCCGATGCCCGAATGGCCCGGCGTCTTCAGACGCATGAACCAATGACCGTAGGACAGAATCGAGCCGCGACCGTCGCCGAAGTCATGTGTCCATTTGGAAGCATCCACAATCTCGGTGATGCTAAACGGATTCTCAGCCGTGCATTCGGGTGTCTTCATGTCGCCTTTCTTCTGCTTTTGGCCTTTATTCTTGCCTACGCAAACAGGATAATGCATGCGCTTAAGGGTGTCGCCATCCACCACTTCGCACACATAAAGTCGGTATTCGGGCTTGGAAATAAGGATAAAGCAATTCTTTTTGTCAACGACATCAGAATAAAAAGTCGCCGTATCGGCAGGAATCACATCGATGGTGTCCATTGGGGTCATTTCCACGATGGGTTCTTGTTTTTCGACTACCTTATCTGAAGGGGTGGTATCGCACGAAGGCATAGCGAACAACGCTGCCAAAAGACTGAATATAAGGGTCATTTTTTTCATGGTATTTCAAAACATGGGTGCAAAAGTACACAATTTTTGGTGTTTGCGACCTTGTCCAAACAAGAACACATCATTTTTCCTTATTTTTGCGGCATGGAAAAAATGATACTTTTAGGCAAGACCCCCGCCGAGATTCAAGAGGTGGTCGAGAAACTGGAACTGCCCAAGTTCACGGGCAAACAGATTGTGGACTGGATTTACCAGAAACGTTGCGCCTCCATCGAGGACATGACCAACCTCAGCAAGAGCGCAAGGGCTTTGTTGTCAGAGCAATACGAGACTGGACTGAAGGCCCCCGTCAAGGAGCAAGTGTCGACCGATGGCACGAAGAAATACCTCTTCACTGCTGGTGAGCATTTCATCGAGGCGGCCTACATCCCCGACCGCGAACGTGCCACGCTATGCGTCTCAACGCAGGTGGGCTGTCAAATGGACTGCCTCTTCTGCGCCACGGGCAAACAAGGCTTCCAGAAGAACCTCTCCGTGGCCGAAATCATGAACCAAATCCTGAGCCTGCCCGAGTTCGACACACTGACCAACATCGTCTTCATGGGCATGGGCGAGCCTTTGGCCAACTACGACAACCTGATGCGCTGCCTCGACATCCTCACGCAGGAATGGGCATTAGGTTGGAGCCCCACGCGCATCACTGTCTCCACTTGCGGCCTTATCCCCAACCTCAAGCGCTTCCTCGAAGAGTCGAAATGCAACCTTGCCATCAGCATGCACAGCCCCTTCCACGACGAGCGCCTCAAGTTGATGCCCGTTGAAAAGAGCTATCCCATCAAAGAAGTCATCCACGCGGTGAAGCAGCATGACTGGCACGGACAACGCCGCCTCTCGTTCGAGTACATCATCTTCAAGGACCTCAACCACAGCAAGGACCACATCAAAGAGATTGCACGGCTGTTGGGCAGCACCCGTTGCCGCTTTAACTTAATAAGGTATCACGCTGTGCCCGGCATCCCGCTGAAGAGCCCCGATGCCGCCACCATGACCTGGTTCCGCGATGCACTGAACGAAAAAGGCATCATCGCCACCATCCGCGCCTCACGCGGACAGGATATCGACGCTGCTTGTGGGTTGTTGTCGACGAAAAATCTATTGTAAATCATGGTTGTAGAGACGGTGTGCACACCGTCTCTACATGAATTACAGCGAACGTAACGAAACCGCAAAACCGCCGCAAGGCGCCATCTTCACCTTCAGTTCCGATTTGTTTGTCACCGTCTTTTTGGTGATGGTGTAGGCTTGTGCATTGTAATGCTCATCAGGAATACCGCTGGCATCCTTGGCATCACAATAAATCGTGGCTTCGTATTTCGTTCCTGGTTTCAGGAAATCCAGCTTCACCGTGATTTCACGAGCGTTCTCGTCGGTGATACCACCCACATACCACACATCATGTGGTTCGGAATGCCAAAGGTCTTCAATGGTGGCATCATCGGGTAAATCATAAACGAATTTTGTCGCGTTGGAGACCACACCTTTCTTGCCGTCCTTCAAAGTGCCGACACCTTCAGCAGCCTTGTTCAAGGTGGACAGCTTGGGATGGCGTGCCGTGACGATATAGTCGCCAGGCTCGGCCATGAGATAGAGGCTCTTGTCCCAGTCGACCGCCACGTCCTTGATGAACTGGAAGGCATCCATGAACTGGGCGTAATGCTCGGGGAAGTCGGCGGCCATCTGCAAGGGCGAATAGAAAGTCACATACAAGCCGAGTTGGTTGCAGATGGTGGTCTTCATCTTTTGACCCCACGGCACGATTTTGCCCATATCGGTCTCGAAGATGCCCGGTGTGTAGTCCATCGGGCCACCTTGCAGGCGAGTGAAGGGCAGAATGGTCGTATGTCCGGGGTTGATGCGCTCGCGGAACTCGGTGCCCATCGCGCTCTCGTTACCAATCATGTTGGGCCATGTGCGGCAGAGGCCTGTAGGTCTCACAGCCTCATGGGAGTTCACCATGATGTGGTGCTTTACGGCCTCGGTGATGCAATAGTGGTAGTGGTTGTTGATGGGTTGGCTATAATGGCCTTCACCATAGGGAATGATGGTGCCCACATAGCCGCCTTTCACCGCATCGTAGCCGTATTGGTTCATCAGCGTGTAGGCTTGTTCCAACCAACGCTCGTAGTTCACCGTGGAAGCCGAGCTTTCATGGTGCATGATGAGACGAATGCCCTTCTCGTGGGCATATTGGTTCAATGCTGGCAAATCGAAGTCGGGATAAGGCGTGAGAAAATCGAAGACGAGTTCCTTCTGCTTGCCATACCAGTCTTCCCAGCCGATGTTCCATCCTTCGATAAGGAGGGCATCGAAGCCGTTGGCGGCGGCGAAGTCGATGTAGCGGCGCACGTTGGCGTTGTTGGCACCGTGGTTGCCGGTAGGTTTGGCGTGTTCATAGTCGGTCTCGCCAATCCTCACCGAGGGGTAGTCGCTCGTGTAGGACCAAGAGCTCTTGCCCGAGATCATCTCCCACCACACGCCCATGTATTTCACGGGATGAATCCACGACACATCTTCTATGACACAGGGGTCGTTGAGGTTGAGGATGAGGCGCGAGGCGAGGGCATCGGTGGCCGAGGTAGTCACCATGACGGTGCGCCAAGGTGTGTGACAAGGGGCGTTGAGTCGGCCTTTGTAGCCCGTAGCATCAGGGCAGAGGAAGGCACGGAAGACCATATTTTTGTCATCGAAGTCGAGGTGCATGGTAGGGAAGTCGAGTGTGGCGGCCTCATGAATGTTGAGGTAAAGGCCGTCGTCAGTCTTCATCTGCAGGGCGGTCTGCACGCCCGTGGGCGAGAATGCCGTCCAAGGCCAACCGCCGTCTTTGTGGCTCCCCTCCCATAACTCACGGATCTGCGACAGGCGCGACTCGGTGTAGTTATATTCCTGCGTATCGAGGTCGCCAGGGATCCACCAGGCGGTATGGTCGCCGGCCATGGCAAACTCGGTCAGTTCCTCCTTGAACCAGAAACAGGCCAAGGCATTCGGGATGGGAAACTCGTAGCGGAAACCGAGACCGTCGTCGTAGAGGCGAAAACGGATCTGCATGACGGTTGCCCGCGTCTCGGTGGAGTGGTCCATGCTCTCCACGGAGCCGATGGGTTGCTCCAAGGTGACGAGCATCTCATTGTAGTGGTTGCGGATTTGCGCTTCTTCGCCCCAGACGGGTTCCCAAGTCTCGTCGAAGGTGCTGTATTTCGTGTCTTTCAGCACAAAGGCATGGGCGAGGTCGTCGCGCCATTCGAGGGTGAAGCCCATCTTGGAGGGCAGCACGATAGGCTTCCCTGCGCGGTCGAGGGAATACTGCGGAATGCCGCCTATGACTTCGAATTTCAGTTCAAGTTGTCCATCGGGGCTTTGCAGCTTGACGGGTTCGGCATAGGACTGCAAAAAAAGTCCAAAAGCCAAGCAAAAGAGGATAAAGGAGAATTTTTTCATATCGATACGTTTATGATGATGAGGCAAAGATAGGAAAAAATATGGAAATGGGAGTGGGTAAATTGTGGAATCTGCTGAATTGAGATGGGTGAGATGTGTCCTTGTCCCATGACCTTGTTTGGGCTTGTTGGGAGTTTTTTGTGTCATATTTTGCTTGAATGAGAATAATTTTTATCTTTGTGGCAACTTTATTATAAGAATTATTGATAGTGATATGAAAGAATTGAAAAAGTTATAAGTCCCACTACTTCGTCATGCGTGAAGGTAGCCTCGCTATGACTAAGGCGGCCAATTATTTCGAGCATATTTTGGGAAAGTATTTGAAAGGGACGAAAATATAGATATTGTAAAAAGAAAACCTTAAGTATATGACAGAAGATGAACTTTTTAAAAGAATACAGGATGTTGTAAATGCAAATCCTGTCATTGTGCTTGGGTCTGGGGCATCTATTGGCTATGGAATAGCAAGTATGAGTAAACTATCGGATGTGTTATTTAACTATTTTTCTAGCAAAACATACTCGGATTCAAAGTGTAGAGACGCAGTGTCTTCTTTTATTGACAATATTATAAAAAAGAAAATGGGATTGGAAGATGCTCTTTTGGATATTCAAATGCCGTTGCCTGTAGAAAATGAGATTAGAGATTGCGTATGGAATGAAATCCAACAAGAAGATGTCAAAGTATTTGAACGAGTTGTTGATGGAGAAGTGTTAGCTCTTTCCTGTTTGCTCGATTATTTGATATATGACCGGGCAGATCAAATCGTAAATATTGTCACGACAAACTACGACAGAATTGCAGAGTATGCAGTTTCACAAACAAATGCATATTTGAATACATGTTTTTCAAACAAACCAATTGGGGTATACGATATTTCTCTTCAACAATGTAAATCACATCCTTGCTATGTTGGGAGGGTAAATGTATTGAAAGTTCATGGTTCGCTTGATTGGTTTGAAAAAGACGAAAATTTGTTTTCTTTTATGAATGTTCGAAAGAGACCTAAAGACTATCAACCATGTATAATTACCCCTGGGACAAACAAATATGAAAAGACATCGCAACCACCGTATAGGGATCTTATGCAACAGATGGACGAGGTTTTTAAGTCTACTTCGGGATTTCTCTGTATAGGTTATGGGTTTAATGATATTCATGTGCATCCAAATTTACTGAGCTATTCCCAAAAAAGAAAGAAGCCGATTCTTATTGTAACGAAAGACATTACTGATGCTATTCAAAATAAAGTGATTAATGCAAAAGCATACCCATATATTATAATTTCTGACAATGGGGGTAAAGGAACTATTATACACAATAGTTATGATTCGGCTCCTTTAGAGATAAACGGTAAAGCATATTGGAATATTTCTGGATTACTTGAAATCATTAAATAATAAAAAATATGGACGACAATCGAATATTTAAATTTCAAAAACAAGATTCTATTGGCTCAATAAATAGTGTTGACACGGGTCTTGCATACGCTGTAATAAATTCTGACGAGATGCTATCGGTATTGCAAGTGAATCAACTTGTTGCTATTGAGAGCCCAGAATCAGGGAAACATATTATTGGCATGATTATTAAAATCTATCGTAAGGCAGATATTAAAAATATGTCAATTGAGGAACTTGAAGAAAATGAAGAAATCGGCGTTTATAACCAAATCAAATTGGTTTTCATAGGAGAATTAAGAGATAGGTCGGGAAATGACCGAAATGTTTTCAAACGCAATGTGAGTAATGTTCCAAGAATAAATGCTCAATGTTATCGAATTGAAGGAGAAATTTTGACCGAATTAATGCAAAGCATTTCTTCTTGTATTAAATCGGGAATACATCCTTTGTCTATTGGAAAATATTCAATGGACGAGTCTTCTGTAGCATATTTGGATGGTAATAAGTTCTTTCAAAGGCATGCTGCAATTGTGGGTTCTACAGGAAGTGGAAAATCGTATTGTATTGCCAAGATTATTGAAGAAATGTCTCATTTGAAGTTGGTAAATGCTGTACTATTTGATATACATGGTGAATATTCATCACCTGATTTTGTCATGGATGGCATTAAACAGTATAAGATAGCATCTCCAGGGGATTTGGCAACCAAGAACAAATTATGTAACGACATTCTAATGGTTCCTTATTGGCTGCTCAATTATGAAGAGATGCAAGCGTTATTGCTTGACAGAAGTGATCAGAATGCACCGAATCAAGCGATGCTTTTGTCAAAAGAAATAATGATAGAAAAAGAGAACCGAACAAAAAACTCTGCATATTCTGGTTTGGTGACTTTAGATAGCCCCGTCCCTTATGATTTAAACAAGGTCCTAATTAAACTTAAGGAATATGACACACATATGGATGAAGGTGCTAAACCGGGTACTACCAAACAAGGGACTTATTTCGGGAAACTTACTCGTTTTAATCAACGGTTAGAGAATAAACTCCAAGATAAACGTATGGGGTTTATGTTTTCTGTTTCAGATGAAGAGATGAATTTGGACTGGTTGAAGACGTTCTGTCATACTATAATGGGTGACGATGGAAATGTTAAAATCATAAATTTGTCAGAGGTACCGTCTGATGTATTGCCATTGGTTATAGGATTGCTTTCTCGAATTATTTTCTCCGTTCAACAATGGAGTGGTCAAGACAAAGCACATCCTATTGCGTTGTTATGTGATGAGGCACATTTGTATGTACAGCATTTGGAATCAAGCGATTCCGTCGCGCGAATCGGATTAAAAAGTTTTGAGAGAATTGCAAAAGAGGGACGAAAATATGGTGTTGGTCTTGTAGTAATAAGCCAAAGACCATCGGAAGTTAATCGGACAGTATTAAGCCAATGTAATAATTTTGTTAGTTTACGTCTTACAAATGTCGATGATCAAAATGTTATAAAGCGATTGCTTCCAGATAATTTAGGTAATATTGCAGATAACCTTTCTTTATTAGATATTGGTGAGGCGATTGTTGTCGGAGATGCAACGTTATTGCCGTCAAAAATTCGAATTGAAGAGCCATCAATAAAACCTTCGAGCCAAACCATTCCATTTTGGGATATATGGGCTAAAGACAAGTCTTCTCAAGATTTGGATGAGGCTGTTGATAATATGATTAAGCAAAGCAAATAATCGCATTTGGTTTTAACTAAAATGAAAAATAATATGGAAAAAAAATATAAAAAAGAGCCTCGGAGTCTTTATTTCGTTGATAGTATTTTTAAACCTTTAGAGGGTAATGCCTCAATAGTATCCTTGCTGTCAACGGAAAATGAAGCAGAGCAAAGTACAAGGGTGCTATCTCTGAACAGTGAACAGTTGAATATGACCAATCATTCAGGGACAATCCGAGAGGGTTGGTATGTGTTTTACAACGAAAAAGATGAGCAACAACGTTTCAGTTATGGGAACCTCTCTCCGTATGCTCGACAACAATTTCGAGCATTTAATGCCCTACAGCAACAACTAATTGAAAATATTATTGATCCAGAAAGAGAAGAAGACGCTGTCTTGTTGAAACGTTTGGAGAATTCAAACACTTTAGACGTGTCTTCGTATCATGTTAATGTTGGTCATGGAAATTGCAGTATCATATTAATACAAGATGGTTCATTCTATCAAATATGGATGGTGGATTGTTCAATAATTGACAAGAGTAATTGGCATAATTATTCTGCTAATTTAGAAAGTTGTTTCGAAGCCATTAAGCTAAAACTGAATAAAAGAAATGATGGGTCGATAAGCATCAACAGGTTTTTCTTGACTCATACGCATTATGATCATTATAATGGTCTGGAATATCTTGTGGATAATCATTATGTTGACAAGGGAACACTGTGTTATGTCAATTTATACTACCACTGTGCGAATAAAACTTATATACGAATATTGGACAAATTAAAACGAGCTGGCGTCAAATTCGTGGAGCCAATCAATAGGAATAGTCATGCCGCTGTCAGGTTTTTACATCCGGAGTGTAGATTATATCGAAGCAAAGCGACCATTGTTCATGCACCATCCAACTATAGGATAGTTAACGATCCGTTAAACAATTCATCAATCGTGATAATGATTACATTAGGTGGTCGGTCTATGGTGTTCCCTGGTGATTTAGAGCAGAATGGATTCGACCGCATGACTCAATCAGGGACTTGCAGCTCATTTCTATTCGAATCTGATTATTATGTAGTATCACATCATGGAAGTATCAATGGTCATCCAGATAGGCCTTGCTTGAATACACTCG
This sequence comes from uncultured Bacteroidales bacterium, assembly GCA_947303055.1. Lineage (GTDB taxonomy): Bacteria > Bacteroidota > Bacteroidia > Bacteroidales > F082 > Limimorpha. Next base: position 26,197 of record CAMYXV010000004.1, on the reverse strand, counting down.
GGCCAAAACATACACCGTTGTTTTGTGTAAGAAATAATTTGAAAAAAGCAATATTGATGGGAAGAGATAGGGCATATTATGGGGTTTATAGTCCTCATGTAGTCCGTTACTTTAGTATTCTTGGTAGCTTGATTTGTACAGAGAAAGCGCCACATTTTGTGGAGTTAGAATGGAGAACAGGGCATGTGCAATGTCTGTAATTTTTCCCGGCAATAAGCCCATGTAGCCATCTTCAGCGCCGCATTCTTGAAGTCCACAGACTTCAGACATATTGGTTGAAACATTACCAAAAGCTTAATCAGTTATTTAAACAATTCGTCAATAGTAATCCTTGCCGTAAACGTATCGGTATATGCGTTGGGTTTCAAGGGCGCAACGCTAATCAGCGTCAAATGGTAAGTCTTGTCAGGATTTGTCTTTTCAAGGGTGCTGACGCGGGACACTAACTTTTGTGAGTAAGTCTTCGGGATGGCAAGCGCACTCTTGTTGAATTTCATCTCGCACACGTTCACTACGTCGTCGGCACGGTCGATGAGCAGGTCAAGTTGCATACCTTCTTTTTTGCCACTGCCCTTCACGATCAGGGCGGATTCTATTGAAGAAACGCCTGCAATCTGCAAAGCCATCTTGATTTGCCCGATATGCTGAAAACACACCTCCTCGAAAGCGACCCCGCGCCATGAAGCTATCTCCGGCTCTTTCAGATGATGTTCCCAATAGTCGGTTTCGGTGTTAGCACGGTTTTCCTTGAAGTGCAACCAGAACCAACAGAAACAGTCCGAAAGTTTATAATGCTCCTCGCGCTTGCTCAAGCCATACGGAACATATTTCTTCACAAAGTCGCTGGCCATGAGGGCTTTCATAATGGATGTGAAATCACCGTTGGGGTTAATGTCTACTTTTTTCGCAATCTCCTCGCGGGTGTATCCCGAATGCCGTTGGCCTAGCACCTTCACTATTTTCATGCAAGCATCGACATGGTCGAACACGGAATTGAACAGCCGATCGAATTCATCGCCCAGTTTCGCTTTGGGGTTGAAAAATAGCCTGTCAATGTTTTGCGCTAAGCTGAGCGACGGGTCGAAGCAGTCAAGGTAATAAGGGATGCCACCAAGAATCATATAGGCTTGGGCGATGTTGTAGCGCGACATCTTGATGCCACGACTGACGAAGAACTTTTCGCATTCGAGCAAGGTAAACGGAGCAAGCTTGATCTCGCAGGTAAGACGCCCATACAGCCCGCCCTTGTTGTTGATGAGATTATCAAGCATCCAGGAGGTGGCGGAACCACACACTACAAAGCAAAGGTTATGGCGGGTGTTGCCCCAGCCGTTCCAAAACGCCTCAAGTGCGGTGAGGAACCCCGACCTTGGCGTGTCCATCCAAGGCAACTCGTCGATGAACACCACCTGACGAGAACCGTTGTCACGCCGCTCAAGATATTGCTCAAGCATGAAAAAAGCCTCCATCCACGACTTGGGTTGAGCAATGCTCTCCATACCGTGGCGAATCAGCGAGAAATAAAAGTTCTGCAGTTGGTCTTTCAGCGTGACCTTTCTCTTACGGTCGTATGGAGAAAGACCTGTATGATGAAAAGTCATGTTATCGCCTAACGTCTCGTTGATGAGGAAAGTCTTCCCCACGCGGCGACGGCCATATACCGCGATAAACTCCGGACGGCCGCTACCACAGCGACGTTTCAGCTCCTCAATCTCTTTCTCTCTTCCAATAACAATGCACATGGTCGATAGTGTATTATTTGTTTTTCGCTGCAAAGATAAAACAAATTTCTGAATAAAATCAACTTTATTCCGCTACAAAATGCGATTTTTAGATTTCGTAGCGGAATAAATGCAAAATTATACAGATTTTTATAGAATTCTTACAACTTCGATAGTTGTTCGGTCCACACTTTCAAATTCCAAACTTGGCCAATCACTTCATCTCATTCCAGTGAAAAACTATAAGTTTTCTCATACTCATTCCAATTGCGTAGGCTCAAGGTGCCTGTGGCTTGGTCGTAGACGTTGCTCCATTGCGTGTCTTCCACAGTGGTGCTGCCTTCCCATTGCAGGTCAACCCAATGCACCTTCGAGAGACATTCCTGGGCCTCTTCAAGGGTGACAACGCCCTTCTTGCTTGACAGATAGTCTCTTACCACCTCATAACGCCACCAACTCTTGCTCTTGGGATTGCCCACTGAGGGGTCAGGTTCAGTGGTGTAGTATTTTTCGCTGAGCAGGTGGTTGGTGACATGCATATAGGTAGAATCCTGAGACTTGCGAACCACCATTGTCTTCCAGCCGTCTTCCTTGTCGAACTCGATGACGGCGCAGTCGCCCGAGGCATCGGCCACCATGTAATGATAGCCCGAGCCGACCACGGCATCATGGCGAATGTCGACGGAATTAACAAGGTCGAGGGCCTCTTGCACTGTGGCACAGCGGTCAAGGAAAAGCCTCATAATGACGGTGGTACCCACATCATGTTTCTCCGTATCTTGCTGTGCGGCCATCTTGGGCAATGCCATGATAGAGGTGCAAAGTCCCTTTTCATTGATGCCGTCGACAGGCGCATAGATGGCGGCCAAGCACATCACCTTGCTCATGAACGAAATAGGTAGTTTATCCAAGCCATAGCCCACATGCGACATGTCAGTGACCGCAAGAGAAGCGTAACCGTTTTTGGGGCGCGACAGGGTCACCAAGGTGGGGTTTTTGAAGTAATCATAGTTGCGGCCGTAGTAATAGCCGTTCCCATCGGCTTTCTGGGCTTGGAAACTGGTGCAATTGAAGGTGTTCAACTCGCCGTTTTCATCCGCGACCTGCGAACTCTTGATTTTGATGGGCAAGCCCTTCCCAATCTTCGAGACCACATATTCCACGAGGGCGGCGTTGCTTGCCGCGTCTTTCTCGACCAATTCGTCCAAGTCGTAGGGCGTCTTGTATTCCATATAATAAAGGTACTGGTTGTCGCCCATCTGCTTGATAGTGCGGATCGTACTGATTTCATGTCCCCAGACACAAGCAATGACAACCACGGCCAGCAGGCAAAGGCCAAGCACAATGCCGCAAATCCATTTTAAGGCTTTTTTCATGGTTTTGAGAGTCCTTTATTGATAAAAAATCACTTGGCATACAAGGCTACCAAAGTCTCGTACAGCTCCTGCTTGCCGCTGGTCATCTTGGGTTCGCCGACTTTCTTGCCGTATTCGTAGACTTGCTCGAAGGTGAGCTTGCCGTCCTCGAAGTCCTTGCCGATGCCGCTGTCGAAGGAAGCATAACGGGCTTTCTTCATCTTTGGCAATTCACTGTTTTCCAAAATGTTGGCGGCACTGAGCAGTCCGCGCGCCATGGCATCCATGCCGCTGATGTGAGCGATGAAGATGTCCTCGGGGTCGGTGCTGTTACGGCGCAGCTTGGCATCGAAGTTGGTGCCACCGTTGGTGAAGCCACCGCCACGAATGATTTCCATCCAAGCCTGGGTGAGGTCGAAGTTGTCGATGGGGAATTGGTCGGTATCCCAGCCGTTTTGGTAGTCGCCACGGTTGGCATCGATGCTACCCAACATCCCGTTGTCGACGGCCACAGCCAGCTCATGCTCGAAGGTATGCCCAGCGAGGTTGGCATGGTTCACCTCGATGTTGACCTTGAAGTCCTTGTCAAGGCCATGCGTCTTGAGGAAGCCGATGACGGTCTCGGTATCAACATCGTATTGGTGCTTGGTCGGCTCCATAGGCTTCGGCTCAATGAGGAAGGTGCCTTTGAAGCCGTGGGCGCGTCCGTAGTCGCGGGCCATACGCAGCATGGTGGCCAGGTGTTCCTTCTCGCGTTTTTGGTCGGTGTTGAGTAGGCTCATATAGCCCTCGCGGCCGCCCCAAAAGACGTAATTGGTGCCACCGAGCTTGATAGTGGCGTCGATGCTGTTCTTGATTTGCACGATGGCGCGGGCCACCACGTCGAAGTCGGGATTGGTGGCAGCACCATTCATGTAGCGCTTGTGGCCGAACACGTTGGCGGTGCCCCAAAGCAGGTGGATGTCGGGGTATTGTTTCATCTTCTCCAAGGCGTAGTCGGTGATGACGCGCATCCGTTCCTCATATTCCTCCACCGTCGCGCCTTCTTCGACGAGGTCGACGTCGTGGAAGCAGAAATAGTGAATGCCGAGCTTGTCCATCAGCTCGAAGCCGGCGTCCATCTTGTCCTTGCCGCGCTGGATGGGGTCGGTGGCACGGTCCCAGGCATAGCTTCGGGTCTGACCACCAAACTGGTCACCGCTGGCCTGACCGAGGGTATGCCACCAAGCCATGGCGAAGCGCAGCCAGTCTTTCATTTTCTTGCCCATCACCACACGCTCGGGGTCGTAGTAGTGAAAGGCCATCACGTTCTTTGATTCAGTCCCCTCGAAAGGGATTTTCTTGATTTGGGGGAAGTATTCCATTTTATTCTGATTTTGCCTCTAATGATATAGCCATATTTTGGAGCAAATTTAGTTCTTTTTGTTATATCATCAACAAATTATAATAACTTTGCACAAATTATTATCACTTTCAGAAATATGGCTGATATAAAAACCAAAGAGAAAGGTTGCCAATGGCATTTTGCACCACAAGAAGGGGGCCGAGAAGATGGCCCAAATGATGCAATGATGCAAAATTTCAAGTCCAAACCGTACCAATCGCTTGTTAGAGAGGCAGTTCAAAACTCTCTTGATGCTGTACTTAACCCAGAAAAGCCCGTGAAAGTGAACATTAGTGTAGATTGTCTTAATAGTACATCATTTCCTGGCTTTTTAACTTGAAAGAACACATTCTTTCATGCGCCAATTATTTCGATTGGAACAAGGAAGCCGTCACTCATTATCGCAGCATGGCCAATGCATTAGATAGCAACAGCATTTTTGGCGATAATTTCTTCTTTATCAAGGTTTCCGATTATAACACAAAGGGTATGTGGTATGACCCTTTGCAGTCCAATTCCCCTTTCTATGCTTTTGCGAGAGCAGGAGGCGTTAGTTCAAAGGAGGGGCAAGGTTCTGGAGGTTCTTTCGGCTTCGGCAAGTCAGCCTATTTTCAACTGTCAAACATTTCTAGTGTTTTCATTTCAACAATGACAGAAAAGGGGCAACATGTTTTTGAAGGCGTTTCCTGGCTTTGTACACACAATTACGAAGGTCACAAAGTCGCTTCGGTGGGTTACTACGATAACAACGGTGGCAAACCCATTGAAAACGAGGAAAACATTCCCGACACTTTCCATAGAAGCGAATATGGGACAGACTTTTACATTCTCGGATTTGATGTAAAAAACCAAGACCAAATTGAAGAGACAAAATCAGAAATGGTAAAAGAAGCTATTAGGAGTTTTTGGTATGCCATTTATAGCGGGAAACTGGAGATTATAGTTCTCGGTGTCAACATTACAAAAGCCACCTTGGACAGATTGATGAAAGAGTATTTCCCAGAAACTATTGACAGCACACGCAAAGGAAGTAATTACAACCCCCACCCTTATTACATCGCTGTAAAAGATAATAGCTCCGACAAAAAGTGTTTCCGCTTCGACAACAAGATGTCTATCTTAGGCGACGTGACCGTGTTTATTTACAAATGCAAAGAAGCCAACGACAAAGTGATTTATATGCGCAAGCCTCTGATGACCGTATTTGGACAAAAACATCGCACAAACTATGGATTTTATGGCATTTTTGTCTGCACCAATGACAAGGGCGATGATATTCTGCGAAACATGGAGAACCCTGCGCACGATGAATGGAAATCTGGTAATTGGAGGATTGGGACAAACAACTACCATTACAATCCCATTGGGAAGCAAGCCTTAGACGACATCCAAACCCTCATCAACGACTGTGTGGAGAAAGTGTTTGCAAACAATACAGACACTGCTCTCGAAATCACAGGGTTGAATGAATTTCTATATATTCCTGATAGCCTAATTGACGACGACGAAAGCGACTTTGACCACCCATTCGGCACGCCAACAGGTAACACCAAAATGGAAGGTGTCTCAATTACTTCCGAAATTGGCGACCCCAACAAAAAGCCTAAAGAAGATGAGATCCCAAATGTCGGTTCTGTTAGAATCATTGAACATGGAACGCCAACCAATTTTGACGATACTGATGATGAGTTGGAAACCATAATCAACGAACCACCTGATGAGCAAGAAGATAATCCCACAAAAAAGAGAAAGAGGAAGAAGAGACATAAAGACAAAGTTGACGAGGAACCCGTAAAAAACGAAGACGGAACATTCAAAACCTACTTACCTATACAATTCAGAGTCATCGCCCAATCTGAAGGAGAAGTCATTACACATAACATCGTGATTTATAGCCCAAGAGATGTTATTGAAGGAGAGATTGAACTTGTCACAAGCGGCGAACAGTCCGATGATTTTGTTGATGTCATTTACACCGATAATGGTAAAATCAAAGGAAACACTATTACTGGCATCGTCCTTGAAGAAGGTAAAAACAATATCAAAATCAGGTTTAAAGACAATATGCGCCATGCGCTAAAACTAAAAGCCTATGAAAATCAATGATTTGTCATTTCCTTATCCTGTTTTAGGCATTGGCGATGACATCCTGCCTAAACCGACATTCAAAGGTGAGCCACAAGTTGAAAGCGACACCACCAATTATACTTTCACAGTGGATTTCGCTATGGTGAACCCTACCATTAAACAAGTTGCAGATTCTGGTTCCGCCACTTACCTTTGCGAAGTAACGTGTTCAAGCACGTTGTATCGCAAAAGTTTCCGGTCACAAACCACTCATTTTGTAATTGTCATTCCGAAAACACATTTGGGCGGAAGAGTTGATTTTCAATTCACTATCACCGTAACAAAGTCTATCAAAGCATACACCAATCCACAATTTCACGAAGACTATAAAGGCTTTTCGTTTGATTTGGAACCAGGCGACTTACTTGGCTTTTTAGGCGAGTTTTCCTACGATGTCGACATTAAATACGACAAACTGAAATCAGTTGGGACTTTTATGCAAATTACTGAAGGCCCAACTTTGAAACTGGCTCGTTTCAATCTTGGCGGTGATAAGATTGACATTCAACTGCCCTCAACACTTTACCAGCAATATAGGCATTCCATTATGGGAAACATGAGGCTTGCCAATATCATACATTCATCAATCGTATTCAACGCACTTGTAACTGCCCTCCTTGACATTCAGAATTTTGGAAACACTTTGTGGGCGAGAACCATAAAATACCGATTTGACACGGAAGCAACTTTTGAAGATATACGAGAACAAAATGCACTTGAAGAGTTGGAAACGGATGATATTATTGAACTTGCGCAAAGGTTGCTTTCCGATCCATATGGAAGGTTATTTAACACAATTTCAACTTTGTTGGATGATGAAGATTAATCCTATAATCCTTGCAAATTATGGAAGAAAAAACATATACAACGGATGACATTCTTAAAGAACTTAACATTTCAATTCTTGAATTTCAGTTATTCCTTATCAACCACCGTATTGCACGGAATTTAGGTAACAGGTTGGTTTTATTCGAGTCATATAGGGATTGGATGATTGAACAAGAAAATGATATTTTTGGACGAACAAAACTAGTCTGGACCCAACTTGGGCATGACAATCTTGTTCGACTCATGAGTTATTTAGCAAATAGAAACGGTCATTATTCCACACAATCGATATTGCAGGAAACTGGAGTTTCAAATTATAGTTTTTTAAGACGGCTCATCGACAACGGTATTATTGATTATTCCAATGGAAACATTACTCTTCGCGATGGCTATAGCGATTGGGGAACAATTGAGAAAGACAAAGAAGAAACATTGCCTACTTTAAAATGGACAGAATTGGGGCGTTCTAAAATATTGGAATTATTCGTCAAAGCTAAAGCCATTTCCTCTACAAACTCTACAAAGAAAAAGGAAAAGCCAACACAATCTATAGCAGAATCTAACGCCAAACAAGACGGAAACAAATCCTCAAACGAAAGCAATTGGATTCCCGAAACAAATACAGGCTTTGACAATCAAACACTCTATTCCATCGAAGATATTTTGAAGGAAGTAAATGCAGATTATGGGGAACTCAGAGAATACTTTATCGAAAAAGGGATAGTAACCTATATGAGAGGAAAGAAAACAATCCTCTCCGAATCATATAAAGAATGGTATATTGTATTCAAAGACCCTTCAATCAAAGAGGAAGTCATTTTTTGGACAAAAACCGCACTTAAGAATATTATTCAACACTTTGGCAGTAAGAAAAAGGGTATTGTTGAATCCAAACCATTCGTTACTACCCCCTATGAAGAAACCAAAATAGCAACTTCAACAGAAACTATAAAAGAAGAAAAACATGAAACAAAACATATTTCAAACAGTATTGTTACCGCAAACAGTTCAGAATTACAAAAGGTTTTCAAAACAAAGTATGTTGATTTTCTAATCGAACAAGCAAAACAAGGTCAGTCATTGGCAAATTATGCATCAGAGTTTTTCCCAATTGAACAAGAAAACATCTTATACATTCCATCAATCAAGCATCCTATCGGATTGCTGGAAAAAATGAATCCAAGTATTGAGAAAGATTTTGAATCGGCCGTAGCACTATATGAAGCATATCCGAATTTATCACCTTTGCAGGCTGCTGACAAAACTTTTTGGGTTTATCTTGCTCATACTGAACTATTCCCCTATGTTCAAAACCGCTACCCACAAGTCAAGCAAGACGGTTTTAACAATCCACAATACATCCTTGACCACTGGTTTTTTGACCAAGGTCCTTTGCGCCATGCTTTGGCGGGTTTATGGTGGTCGGTTTATCTTTCATTGGATAACGAAAGTGAGGGGATTAAAAAATATAATTATACCAAGTTTATTTTCAGCAAAGACATGAATTTGCGAGCAATTTATTTCGCAAATTCACAACTTATTAGACACAAAGCAGCCGCTATTGGCATTTTGAGATTCCTTATGGAAGATGAAGAACTCTGTTCTACCTTTTTCCGCCAAAGATTCCGCTATATCATCAAATATTTCAACAAACTTGGCGGGACACGCCAATTGGTTTCTTTAGACAGGGATTTCTTCTATTACGAATTGAAAAAGATACGCCCTTTAATCATGGCTATTCAATCGGATGAAGATGTAAAAAACAGTATCTGAGTTTTTTGAAGGTCGCAAAATGCGACATCCAATTATTCTTTAAGGTCACAATTTGTGATTATAGACGACTTGAAATCACGTTTTGTGACATCAAAAATCAAGAATAATTACAGCAATAGCTTTTCCACCGCTGATATGCCTCCATATACTGCTCCGCCAGCTTCTCATTTGGTTCGATGACAGCGAGGCGATTCAGGCTGGCAAAGGCTTCGTCTGTAGTAGTATAGAATCCAGCACCGATGCCTGCCGCACGTGCTGCGCCAATGCTGCCATCGGTGTCGTAAAGCTCGATGGTGGCACCGCTCACACCTGCGAGGGTTTCGCGGAAAATGGGGGAAAGGAACATGTTGGCTTTGCCTGCGTGGATTTTGTCGAGGGTCATGCCGAGGTTTTGCATCACCTCCATGCCGTACATGAACGCGAACACCACACCCTCTTGCGCGGCACGGAACAGATGGGCGTGCGTGTGACGCTTGAAGTTCAGCCCGTGGATGGAACAGCCCATGTCGCGGTTTTCCATGACACGCTCGGCACCGTTGCCGAAGGGCAAGATGCTGAGGCCGTCGCTGCCAATCGGGATGTCGGCAGCGATGCGGTTCATGTCTTCGTAGGCCAACTGTTTAGGCGAAATCGTCTCCCACGACCCGATATGGCGGCGCATCCACGAGTTGAGGATGCCGCAGCCGTTGACACAATGCAATATGCCGAGACGAGGATGCTCCAACGTATGGTTGACGTGCAAAAAGGTGTTCACCCTCGACTTTGGGTCGTAACTCACCTTGTCGGAAACGCCATAAACGACACCCGACGTACCTGCCGTGGCCGCAATCTCACCAGGATGCAACACATTAAGCGATAAGGCGTTGTTGGGCTGGTCGCCAGCACGATAGGCGATGGGAATGCCTTGTCTCAACCCTAATTCCTTGGCTGCCTTTGCCGAAACCTGGCCTTGTATGCCGAAGGTAGGGACCAACGTAGGAATGATGTCTTGGGGAAATCCATAATAATTCATCACGTCTTCAGAGACGCAAGATTTTGCGTCTCTACAACGGTAATCGTACAACATCATTTCCGACAACCCGCAGGCCGTGGTGACCGCTTCGCCCGACAGCCGCATGGCGAGATAGTCGCCCGGCAGCATAATCTTGTCAATCTTGTCGAACACTTCAGGCTCATTCTCCTTCACCCAAGCTAATTTCGATGCGGTGAAGTTGCCTGGTGAGTTAAGCAGATGGCTCAGGCATTTCTCTTCACCGATGTCGTGGAAAGCCTTGTCGCCGTAAGGCACGCCGCGCGAGTCACACCAGATAATGGCATCACGGAGCGGCTGTAGGTTCTTGTCCAAACAGACTAGGCCGTGCATTTGGTATGATATTCCAATAGCGGCAATGTCATGCCCTTGTAGAGACGTTTCCTGAAACGTCTCTACGTGCCGCATACATTTTGTAAATGCATTTTTAAAATATTCCCACCAATCATCGGGACGCTGCTCTGCCCATTCTGGCTGCAAGGCTTTGATGGGGGCTTCCGTCTCAGGATAAGAGGCTGAAGCGGCACACTTTCCGCTGTCAACCTCCACTAATGAGACCTTCACGCTGCTGCTACCTAAGTCGATGCCCAATAAATAGTTCATTCCTTATTCTTTTTCCAAAAACGCGTCATGTCTTCCAAAGATTTGCCTTTCGTTTCGGGAACAAGTCGCCAAACGAAGATAGCCGCCACGATGCACATCACACCGTAGAGTCCGTAGGTGAACCAATGGCCGAAGTTGTCGCCTGTCGTGAGGTGCATGTTGAACATGGGAACGAAGGTCGAGCTGACGACAAAGTTGAAAATCCACTGCGCCGCCACAGCAATGGCCGTAGCCGTGCCACGGACAGTGTTGGGGAAGATTTCCGAAATCAGCACCCAACAAATCGGGCCCCAGGAGAACATAAACGAGGCGGAATAGAGCAAGATGGAAATCATCGTAATCAGTTGCAATCCTTCCACGCCAAAGGTAGAGGCCACACCGAAAGCACCGATGGCCATACCTATGCTACCGGAGATGAGCAGCGGTTTGCGACCCCACTTCTCGACGGTGAAGATGGCCACTAAGGTAAACAGAATGTTGACCACACCCATCATCACGGTGTTGAACATCGGGTTGGTCATGCCCATGTCGCCAAAAATGCGTGGTGCATAGTACAACACGGCGTTGATGCCCACCACCTGCTGGAACACGCTCAGCATAATGCCGATGAAAATCACCAACCAGCCGTAAGTGAACAGTTTTTCGGTCTTCACCTTGATGGTGCTCTTGATGTCGGCCAAGATGATCTTGGCTTGTTCCAAACCGTTGATTTTCGAAAGGACACCCAAAGCTTTGTCGTCCTTGCCGGCCATCACTAAATAACGCGGCGACTCAGGCACGAAACAAATCAAAATGGTGAAGATGGCGGCGATAATGGCTTCAGAAGCAAACATATAGCGCCAACAAACCGCAATGGTCCAAGGATCGCTTTCGGGCATCACTTGGCTGATTCCCTTCCCGATGGACACAATAACGGGATTCTCATGTGACCCTAAAATGAGGAAATTGACGAAATATACCACCAACTGGCCGAAAATGATGGCAAATTGGTTCCAACTCACCAGCTGACCCCGTTTTCCGGTTGGAGCTATCTCGCCAATGTACATCGGACAAATCGCACTCGCCAATCCAACGCCCATGCCGCCGATAATGCGATAATAGTTGAAGCTGTTGAGGACGGTCATCGTGGCGGTGGAATGCTGATGAAATGGAAACTCGGGATGCGCGGAGCCGAGAGCCGACACAAAGAACAGGATGCCGGCCACGAAGAGTGTCTGTTTGCGGCCTAAGCGATTGGCCAACCAACCTGATATTAAAGCTCCGATGACACATCCAATCAGCGCACTGCTACATGTAAGACCATGTATGAAATCGGTGTATTGAAAGTCGCTCGCACCGAGAAAATAGGCCTGCAAACCCTTTTCCGCGCCCGAGATGACGGCGGTGTCGTAACCAAAGAGCAACCCGCCCAAGACAGCCACCAAGACAATGCCGTAGAGGTAGCCTTTGTTCCCGTTTTGTTGGTTCATCATTATGTTATGCTTCAGTTCTTAATTTACATTCTAAACACGCCAAACTGCTGCGGCGGGAAGGGCTGGTTCAACGAGGCCGCGATGCCCAAGGCAAGAATCTTGCGTGTGTCGATGGGATCGATGATGCCATCGTCCCAGAGGCGGGCGGTGCTGTAGAACGCCGAGCCTTCGTAGTCGTACTTGGCTAAGATTTCCTTCTTCAGCTTGGCGATTTCGTCGGTCGGGACTTCAAGACCTTTGTATTTGTACTGGTCTTCCTTGACGGTGGCAAGAACACTGGCCGCCTGCTCGCCACCCATGACAGAAATCTTGGCGTTGGGCCACATGAAGAGCAACCTCGGACTGTAGGCGCGACCCGCCATGCCGTAATTGCCTGCGCCAAACGACCCGCCGAAGATGACCGTGAACTTAGGCACATTGGCATTAGAGACGGCATGTACCATCTTTGCACCGTCCTTGGCGATGCCGCCCTGCTCGTATTGCTTGCCCACCATGAAACCCGTGATGTTCTGCAAGAACACCAAGGGGATGTTGCGCTGGCAACATAACTCGATGAAGTGGGTAGCTTTCAGTGCTGATTCTGAGAACAATACACCAAAGTTGGCGATGATACCCACAGGGAAGCCCATCAGATGAGCGAAACCACAAACAATGGTGGTGGCATAGCGTGACTTGAACTCCTGGAAACGGCTGCCATCCACGATGCGGGCGATGACTTCGCGTGGGTCAACGAGCTTATGGAAGTCGATGGGCGCAAGACCGTAGAGGTCATGCGGATCGTATAAAGGTGCCTCAACGGGAAGCATGTCCAACTTCTGGCGGTGTGATTTCTCCAAGGTCTTGAAGATGTTGCGGCAAATCTGTAAGGCGTGTTGGTCGTTTTCGGCCAAGTGGTCAGCTACACCTGACACAGAGGTATGCATCTCGCCGCCGCCCAATTCTTCTGCCGTGACCACTTCGCCTGTAGCCGCTTTCACCAACGGCGGACCGCCAAGGTAAATGGTGCCCTGATTACGCACGATGATGGTCTCGTCGCTCATGGCCGGCACGTAAGCGCCGCCAGCGGTACACATGCCCATCACGATGGCGATTTGCGGAATGCCCATAGCCGACATGCGCGCCTGGTTGTAGAAGAAACGCCCGAAGTGGTCGCGGTCGGGGAAGACCGTGTCCTGCTCGGGAAGGAAGGCACCGCCGCTGTCGACCATATAGACGCACGGCAGATGGTTCTCCATCGCAATCTCTTGAGCACGAAGGTGTTTCTTCACCGTGTACTGCATATAGGTGCCGCCTTTCACGGTGGCGTCGTTGGCCACGATGACCGCCTCACGTCCTTGGATAACCCCAATACCCGTGATGATGCCCGCTGAGGGGAAGTCATTGTTATAGGTGCCGTAGGCCGCCATCGGCGACAGTTCGAGGAATGGCGTGTTCGGGTCGATGAGCAGGTCAATGCGTTCGCGGGCAAGCAGCTTGTTGCGTTTCTTGTGTTTGGCCACGGCCGCCTCGCCGCCGCCCTGCATGGAGGCTGCCATTGCATCGCGGTATTGCGCCATCAACGCAAGGAAGTTCTTCTCGTTCTGCTTGAACTCCTCAGAGTCGGTGCGTATGTTGGATTTTAGTACTTGCATAGTAGTAATGTTTGAAACCACAAAAATAGGAAAATTTTCTGCTACAGCGCAAGAATTGTTTATCTTTGCCGTTTCAAATTCGTAGTGTTGGTCAACATCCCTAACAAAAGATGTCCGAAAAGAGTTCAAGCAAACGCCGTGTGGCAGGGTCCTATTTCATGTCGATGATGAGTATCGCACTGGTACTCTTCCTCTTAGGCGTGTTTGCCCTGCTCATGATGCATGCCCAAAAACTCTCCAACCACCTCAAGGAAAACATCGGTTTTGAGGTGGTGATGAACAGCAACGTGAAGGAAGCCAACATCCTCTACCTGCAAAAAGAACTTGAAGCCATGCCCGCTGTGAAGTCGACGGAATACATCACTAAGGAGGAGGCCATTCAACGCCTGAGTGAAGACCTCGGCGAGGACTTCCTGCAATGGCTCGGCAACGAGGAGAACCCGCTCCTCCCCTCCATCAATGTGAGCTTCAACGCGGCCTATGCCAATAGCGACAGCCTCAGCGTCATCGAGGCGCAACTGCTCAAAAACCCGAACGTCAAGGAAATCTATTACCAGAAATCCTTGGTCAACTTGATTAATCAGAACGTCAAGCGCATCGGTTTTGCACTGATTATCGCCAGTATCGCGCTACTTTTCATCGCCATTGCGCTGATACGCTACACTTTACGTCTCTCTATTTACGCGAAACGTTTCTTGGTACGCAGCATGTTGTTGGTGGGCGCCACGGCTTCTTACATCCGTCGACCCTTCATCAAGAGCGGTATGTCACAGGGCTTCTTTGGCGCTTTGATTGCTGATATCATGCTGGCTGGACTTCTCTACGGCCTCATGAAACGGCTTCCCGAACTGGCTCTTGTTCAAGACTATAGAATCATCATTGGCATCTTTGTCGGCATCATCATATTAGGCATCCTTCTCGGCGGACTCTCCACACGTTCCGCCCTGCGGAAATACCTCAACGCTGATGTGGACCGATTATATGCTTAAAACCCAAGGGTCCCTGAGCCCTGAGCTTGTCAAAAGGTCTAAGTGCCCCGAATTTTAAATCTTAAATTTGAATTTTAAATCTAAACTCAAATATGGCAAAAGAAATAACAAAGAAAGAAACTACCGAAAAAACTGACGAACAGAAAGTCATGCCCTTCGGTAAACAGAACTACATCCTCGTGCTCATCGGCATCGCGCTGCTGGCCTTGGGCTTCATCCTCATGCTGGGTGGCGGTTCCAACGACCCCGATGTATTCAATGAGAAAATGTTTGACTTCCGACACATCACCCTGTCTACCATCTTGATTTTGGCAGGTTTTGTCGTGGAAATCGTCGCAATATTTTGGAAAGGAAAGAAAAAATAATCGACTATGGACTGGTTACAAGCATTAATCTTAGGCATTCTTCAAGGCTTGACGGAATACTTGCCCGTCAGTAGTAGCGGACATTTGGCCATCGGTCAGGCACTCTTCGGCCTCGACGACGGCTCATCCAACCTCACTTTCACCGTGTTGCTCCATGTGGCCACCGTATGCAGCACCTTGGTTATCCTGTGGAAGGAAATTGTGTGGATCTTCAAGGACCTGTTTGCCAAACAGTCGTGGCGCAAATATTGCAATTTGAACGGCGGCACCAAATACGCCATCAACATCCTCATCTCGATGATTCCCGTGATGATTGTCGGCTTGTTTTTCAAGGACAAGGTGGAAGAAGTCTTCGGATCAGGTCTGCTCATCGTGGGCATCATGCTCTTGGTGACGGCCTCGCTGCTCGCTTTTTCCTACTTCGCCAAACCGCGCCAAAAGGAAGAAATCAGTGGTCTGCATGCCTTCATCATCGGTATCGCTCAAGCATGTGCCGTGATGCCGGGTCTGTCTCGCTCTGGTTCAACGATTGCGACCGGTTTGCTCCTCGGCAACAAAAAGGAAAAGCTGGCTCAGTTCTCTTTCCTGATGGTCATCCCGCCCATCCTCGGTGAGGCTTTGCTCGATGTCAAGGACATCTTTGAGGTCGGTTTCACCCAAGCCATGGACGGCATCTCGCCAGTGGCCGCCATCGTCGGCTTCCTGGCTGCCTTCATCTCCGGCTGCTTCGCCTGCAAGTGGATGATCAACATCGTGAAGAAGGGCAAGCTGATTTGGTTTGCCGTGTATTGCGCCATCGTGGGTATACTGGCCATCGTGTTACCATATATTCTTAATTGACGGCCCTTCGACAGGCTCAGGGACCTGAACCATGAATATGTTCAACTTTGAAGACGGCGAGGTCATCCTCATCGACAAGCCCTTGGACTGGACGTCGTTCGACACGGTCAACTTCATCCGTTCCCTGCTCAACCGTTGCTATGGCATCCGCAAGCTGAAGGTGGGCCATGCGGGTACTTTAGACCCTTTGGCTACGGGCCTGCTCATCCTCTGCACAGGCAAGATGACCAAGCAGATTGACACGTTTCAGGCGCAGGTGAAGACCTACACGGGAACGATGCTGCTCGGCCAGACGACCCCGACCTTCGACTTGGAGAGCGAACCCAATGCCTTCTTCCCCACCGATGGCATCACGCCCGAGCAGATTGAAGCCGCTCGACAACAGTTTATCGGCGACCTCAAGCAGTATCCGCCCAAGTACTCCGCCATCAAAATCAAGGGGAAACGCGCCTTCGACTACGCCCGTTCCGATGAGGAAATCGAGTTGAAAGCCCGCGATGTCCGCATCGATGACTTCAAACTGAACCTCGACCGCTTCCCTGAACTCGACTTCGAAGTGACTTGCAGCAAAGGCACCTACATCCGCAGCCTCGCCAACGACTTCGGCAAGGCCTTGGGCAACGGTGCCTGCCTCACCTCGCTGCGCCGCACCCGCATTGGCGACTTCAAGGTGGAAGATGCTTGGCCGTTGGAAAAGTTGAGACAGCACATCGTTGACACAGGCGATGCCTTCAAAGAATGGAAAAAGGCACAATTGGAAAAAGAGCAAAAACAAGCTTGACAATCAATAGATTAAGAAAAAACACTTGACAAAATTTCGATTTTGTTGTATATTTGTAGTTTATATTTGTCGAAAACAACAAAAACAGCATCATATAATGAAACTCTCACAGTTTAAATTCAACCTGCCGAGCGAGCTCATCGCGCTGCAGCCTACCCAAAACCGAGATGAGGCCCGCTTGATGGTCGTCGACCGCAGGACGGGAAAAATCGAACACCGCGTCTTCAAGGATCTCATTGACTATGTGAAAGATGGCGACGTGTTTGTGATTAACAACACCAAGGTGTTCCCTGCCAAACTTTACGGTAAGAAAGAAAAGACCGAAGCCGACATCGAAGTATTGCTTCTCCGCGAACTGGACCACGAAAGCCGTCTGTGGGACGTGCTCGTCGACCCCGCCCGCAAAATCCGTATCGGTAACAAGCTGTATTTCGGTCCCATCGACCAAGGCGAAGGTCTTGTGGCTGAGGTGATTGACAACACCACCTCGCGCGGACGTACCTTGCGTTTTCTCTACGACGGCACCTATGACGAGTTCAAAAAGACCTTGTCATCCTTGGGTCACACGCCCATCCCGAAGGAACTGAACCGTGCCGAAATGCCTGAAGACGAAGAGAACTTCCAGACCGTTTATGCCAAAGTGGAAGGTGCCGTTTCGGCCCCAACCGCTGGCATGCACTTCAGCAAGATTCTGATGAAACGCTTAGAAATCATCGGTGCCTCCTTCGCCGAGCTTACTTTGCATCCTGGCATGGGCAACTTCCGCGACATCGAAGTGGAAGACCTCACCAAGCACAAGCCCGACTCGGAAGAGATGTACATCGATGAGGACTGTTGCACTTTGGTCAACGAGGCCAACGCACGCCATAACAACGTGTTTGCCGTGGGCACCACCTCATTGAAGGCTTTGGAAACCGCCATGACCATCGGCGGCAAGATCAAGCCCTACAAAGGTTGGACGAACAAGTTCATCTTCCCGCCTTACACTTTCTCAGTGGCTAATTGCATGATTACCAACTTCCACCTGCCCAAGTCGCCCATGATGATGGAGGTGGCCGCCTTCGCTGGCTACGACCTGCTCATGAAAGCCTACAAAGAAGCCATCGCCGAGAAGTACCGCTTCTTCACTTATGGTGACGCGATGCTGATTATATAATTCGAAATACGGCCCTTCGACAGGCTCAGGGACCTGCAAAAGCTAAGGTCGTTGAGCCTGTCGAAACGCCGACAAAACCCTTGAATTTTAGAATCTTAAATAACTAAATAATGAACCAAGAAGATTTCTTTAAGAAAATAACCGCTCATGCGAAGGAATACGGTTTTATTTTCCCTTCGAGCGAGATTTATGACGGACTTTCAGCCGTTTACGACTACGGCCAGAACGGCGTGGAGCTGAAGAAGAACATCCGCGAATACTGGTGGAAGGCCATGGTGCAGATGCACGAGAACATCGTCGGCATCGATGCCGCCATCTTCATGCACCCCACCACCTGGAAGGCCTCGGGCCACGTCGACGCCTTCAACGACCCGCTCATCGACAACCGCGACAGCAAGAAACGCTACCGCGCCGATGTGCTCGTCGAGGACTACATGGCCAAGATTGAGGAGAAGATTAATAAAGAGGTGGAGAAAGCCCGCAAGCGCTTCGGCGACGCCTTCAACGAGGAACAGTTTGTGACCACCAACCCGCGCGTGTTGGAGCACAAAGCCAAAATCGAGGAAATCAGCCACCGCCTCTATGGTGCCATGGAGCGCAACGACCTCGACGCCATCAAGCAGCTCATCCTCGACCTTGAGATTGTCTGCCCCATCAGCGGCACCCGCAACTGGACCGACGTGCGTCAGTTCAACCTGATGTTTGCCACCAAGATGGGTAGCGTGGCCGATGGTTCCGACACCATCTACCTGCGTCCTGAGACGGCACAGGGCATCTTCGTCAACTACCTCAACGTGCAGAAGACTGGCCGCATGAAAATCCCGTTCGGCATCGCCCAGACTGGTAAGGCCTTCCGTAATGAGATTGTGGCGCGTCAGTTCATCTTCCGTATGCGCGAGTTCGAGCAGATGGAGATGCAGTTCTTCGTCCGCCCGGGCACCGAGCTCGAATGGTTCCAACACTGGAAACAGGAACGCCTCGCTTGGCACCTCTCCTTGGGTCTGCCCGCCGAGAAATACCGTTTCCACGACCACGAGAAGCTGGCCCACTACGCCAACGCCGCCACCGACATCGAGTTCGACTTCCCCTTCGGCTTCAAGGAGCTGGAAGGCATCCACAGCCGCACCGACTTCGACCTCTCGGCCCATGCCAAATACTCGGGCAAGAAGCTCCAATACTTCGACCCCGACACCAACGAGAGCTACACGCCTTACGTTATCGAGACCTCCATCGGCCTCGACCGTATGTTCCTCGCCATGTTCAGCAATGCTTTCACCGAGGAGAAGCTGGAAGATGGTTCGGAGCGTGTGGTGCTGAAGCTGCCGGCCATCCTGGCACCTTACAAGGTGGCCGTGCTGCCGTTGGTCAAGAAAGACGGTCTGCCGGAGAAGGCCCGCGAGATCATCGACTCGCTGAAGGCCGACTTCATGTGCCAGTACGAGGAGAAAGACTCCATCGGCAAGCGTTATAGAAGACAGGATGCCATCGGTACGCCGATGTGCGTCACCGTCGACAACGACACCTTGGTCGACAACACCGTCACCGTGCGCGACCGCGACACGATGGCTCAGGTGCGCGTCCCGATTGAGAACCTCCGCAACATGATTTTCGACGAATTGAAGCCGAAGAAATGATGGTTTTGCTCTTGTAGAGACGCAAAAATTTGCGTCTCTACCACCGCAATAACATAGACAACCCCATAGACAAAGATTGGATTTCGATTTTATAACAAATTGAAATCCAATTTTTTAAATTTTTGCATTTTCATTAATTGATAGACAAACCCTCCAAAGGGCTTGACAAATGGTTTTTTGTCTTGAGAATTGTTATACTTTTGCGATGAAAACCTAAAAAACGAAACAATTAAAAAACAAATACCATGAAAAAGTCATTTATTGTCATTTTGATTTTTGCAAGCTTTGCAATGAAATCTTTCGGTTTCCAATCAGGAGACTTGCTTTACACAATCATCAGCTCTGAACCTCCTTGTGTAAGACTTGACGGACATATCAACGGTCACTCGGCACAAGGCGAGCTTATCATCCCTGAAACAGTGACTCATGAAGATATCGTTTACACGGTGACAACAATAAAAGAGAATGCTTTTTACATGAGCCACATCACATCCGTCGTCTTCCCAGCGGGATTGACAACCATTGAAGCATGTGCTTTTGAAAGTTGTCAATTGACCTCGCTGCACATTCCTGCCACTTTGACTTCTATTGGGGGTAACGCCTTTGTTGACAACAAGTTTGAGTCCATTACCGTTGATGAAGCCAATCCCATATATGACAGCCGCAACAATTGCAATGCCTTGATTAATACAGCAACGAACACTCTAATCACAGGTTGTTACAACACTGTCATCCCCCATTCCATTACGGTGATAGGAAGCGGAGCTTTCATTCATTGCGAAAGACTGAAATCCATCAACATACCCGACTGTGTCACCCGCATCGAAAACAACGTCTTTGAGGATTGTGATTCATTGATGACAGTTGTTTTGCCCGCATCGCTCACTTTCATCGGCAACCATGCATTCTGCTATTGTTGGAGCATCAGCTCCATCACCACAAAGGCGACCATACCACCAGCGGCAACATACAACCCTAACGACCCCTATTATTATGATACTTTTCTTGGCGTAAGCGGCACCATTCCTATCTATATCCCGTTTGGCACGACTCAAGCATACAGCCAAGCACCGGGCTGGAACCGCTTCTCGAATTTTATCGAAGAAGAACCCATTATCTACACAAACTATGAGCCAGACACTTGCTTCACACTACAATACCCCGACACAATATATTTGGACTTGAACCAAGACGGAAACGAAGACATATTTTTTTATTTGGTTTGGCATTCGGCTGGAGGTTATTTGACATTCATGAAGCCCGTAGCCAATTGGAAATGGAGCAACTCCATAAAAATCGATCAAACTCATTTTCAACCTTTGACTGAAACTTCAACGATAAACGAAACCTTATATTGGGAAACTGGCTATTCATTTATCAACGATTTATATGATTCACCTGAATGGGGCCATTTTGCCTTTCAGCATCAAGACGAGGACGGCATACACTATGGTTGGGCATATATTAGTTGCCCAGGGTATTGCCAGTTTTGTATCTCTAGTATGGCTTATTGCACCATCCCTGACTATCCTTTAATTTGGGGCCAGACCAACATTACCGAGGGCATTGAAGAAAACAAAGAAACCATTGACAACGCTTTCACAGTGTATCCCAATCCCACCAACGGCGTATTGTTTGTAGAGACGCGATTAATCGCGTCTCTACCAGGCCAAAATGTATACCGCATCGCCAATATGATGGGCCAGACCCTGCTGCAAGGCCACATCACCGACGAAACCCAGCAGATTGATATTGCCAACCTGCCTGCGGGAATGTATTTCATCAGCGTGGGCAAAGAGACGGTGAAATTCATTGTAAGATAAACAATTAAAAAAACAAATACCATGAAAAGACTATTTGTGACAATAATCATGCTGGTGCTGGCAACGAGCACCTTTGCCTATGACTTCTCCGCTGTATGCGAATCGGGGCAAACGTTGTATTATACTATCAAAAATAATCTTGAGGTGATACTGACACCACCAACTCTCAATGGCTGGTATGGGTATTCCGAACCGACAGGTGACCTGATTATTCCCGAAAACGTTGAATACGAAGAAAACACCTATACAGTTGTTGCCATTGACGCTAATGCATTCGACTATTGCCAAAGTCTCACCTCTGTCGTGATTCCAAACAGCATCCGCAGGATTGAAGGTTGGGCATTCGCAGAATGTACTGGTCTTACAGGTGAGATGATTATTCCAGAACAATGCACTTTTATCGGCGGGATGGCTTATTATGACTGTCCCAACATAAGTTCACTCACCATTGGTGCTGCCGTCGACACCATCCAATGGGGTGCCTTTAAGAACTGCACAGGGTTGTTGTCTATTCACTGCAACACTTATGCGCCTCCTTATGGCGAACATATCCACAGCCTTTATTTCGAGGACCATGAAATATTTGAGAATGTTCCCACGAATATCCCAGTCTATGTCAGTTGCCTAACGATGGACCAATTCCAATTGAGTCAGGACTGGAGTATGTTTTCCAATATGCAGGGCGTGTTTGTTGGAGCGCCATCCTTATCAGTAGGCGTCAATAATCCCGAATTGGGCACTGCTGAAATTGTCTCCATCCCTGAAGATTGTGATGAACTGACAGCAACAGTGCGTGCCATCCCCATTCCAGACCACAGATTTGGCTACTGGAAAAGAGGAAGTAATGTGGTTTCCTTCGACCCAGAATACACTTTTACGTTAAACCACAACACCTCTCTGACGGCTTATTTCGATTGTGCCGCAATGATAAACGATTCTATTGCCTTTCCCAATCACACCGTCGGACGCACCTATAATGATGCCGGACAAGTCACCAACGAATACCCCTCCGACTTTATCTATAACGGAAACGGGACATTGACCAGATTCGATTTCCCGACGATGCTTTCAAGCACCTATTCTTTTATCGACTACCCTTCTATGATTTCCTCTGTCAATACAAGCTATTTCGGTCACCCCATTGTTACCGAAAACCACACCTACCATTACAATGATTTCGACCAAATCATGCACTCGGAGCACATTCATTCAATGTATGGCATTGCTTATTATGATTATCTCTACGACGACAACCATAAACTGACACAAATCAACCATGATGTCACAGATCCCTATGATCCCGATTATGAATACCATACCCGACACACCTACGAATATGAAGACAACAACAGAACCCGCATCGACACCTATTACAAAGGCTACGAAACAATATTCCTAAACACCAGAACGACAAACCATTATAATGAAAGGATGAAACTATTGACCTCTCAAACCGAAAAGTACAATAATGCCGGTGAAATCACTTCCAACACCCTAAAAACCTATTTGTACACTGAGAGCAACAAAACGGAATATGTCATTACCCAGACCCTCAATGACGGATCTTGGGTGAACTCGAGCATCACTCATTTTCTTTTTGACGACAAGGACCGCATCATTGAATACCAAACTGGCTCCTGGTCGGAGGAGAACGGGGATTGGAACATCACCAAGAAGATGATTTATGACTATAATGACGAAGACCAAAAACTCACCCTGTCGTTCCGCAAAAAAGCCAATGGCGAATGGGTATGGGACTCTTACTCGGGCCAGACGCTTTTCTACGAACCAGACTTGGAAGAATGGGAAAAGGTCTTGACTAATTACAAAAATCTAACCATCAACCAATTCGAATTCGACTTGCATTATGAAATAAAGGAAATCGAGTTCCCATGTCTGTCGGAATGGTATTATGAAATCGTGTGGGACGACGGTAGCACCACCTATCAGCATTTGGAATACACCGCCGACACAACCATAGGTACATCACGTCCCAAGGTCATCGTGCGCAGCAATACGCACTATGACCGCGATACTATCTTCGAGGTGACCCACGAATACATCCTTGAAGAGAACGGCATCGTCTATTGGTGGAACAATACTTTGCAGGAATTCACCACATTATATGATTACAATGCCGAAACGGGTGACGGATGGGAAATCAAAGTGGGCACGGAGAGCATAATGGTACATGTCGATAATGTGGATGTTTTCGAATACCAAGGGGAGATATTCAAAATGCTGCAAATCAGCGATGCCAACAATATCTTCAACGGAGATATCGTCGTAGGCTTCGGCCATATGACCAGTTTCTTCCCCGAAAAACTGATGAACCAAGGCAAAGGTTTCCGTGTGGATGGTTTGCGCTGCTATTGGGTGGAAGACGCCTTGGTCTATCATAACGGTGACGAAGACTGCGACGCTATCCATAGCGAACTGCAAGGCGTGGAGGAAGGCGACCTTTCGACGGGCTTTGGAATCTTAACGGTGTATCCGAATCCCGTCAACGGTGTTTTATCTGTAGAGACGCAGCGCGTCACTTCTCTATCAGACCAGACCTACCACATCACCAATATAATGGGCCAAACCTTGTTACAAGGCTACATCACCGCCGAAACCCAGCAGATTGACATTGCCAACCTGCCTGCGGGCATGTATTTCATCAGCATGGGCGAACAAACTATGAAATTTGTAAAACAATGAAAACACAATATTGGATATGGGCATTTCTTCTTGCGGTGGGCCTTTCAGCCTGTCGGCATGAGGCGCGCTGGCTCAAAGAAGCGGAGACGCACTTTCAGGAAGGGGTGGAACAGCGTGCCGCCAAACAATCGGAGGAGGCCGCCGAGTCGTTCAGCAAGGCATTGCTTGCCATCGAGCACTGTGACCTTGACCAACCCGAGGTGAAACGGCTGAAAGCGGAAATCGAAGACAACCTCGGCTTCACCTACTGGAAACATGAGCTGTTTGCAGAAGCCCTGCCGCTGCACACCGATGCCGTCATGCTGGCCCGCGAGGTCAACGACTCCACCGTATTGATGACCGCTCTGCGCAATTGCGGTCGGGTGACGGCGTCGTTGGGCGACATCGAAGCGGCAGAACAGCATTACACCGAAGCTTTAGCCATCTCCAGAGCTTTGAACGACAAGACGATGGAATGTGACATCCTTTTGGAAATCGGCCGCGACGTGCTGATGCCGAAGGAAGCCTTCAGCTATGCCATCAAAAGCGTCAACCGCGCCTTGGAATGCGGTGCCGATGCCGACATCTGCCACCTAACCATAGGCTTGGCGCATTATTATCTGGCTCAGGATAGCCTCGCGCTGCAGCATCTCGAAGAAGCCACCAAGAGCGACCAAGCCGGCATCCGCATGTCGGCCTACCAAAGCATGTCGTTCATCCACCAAATTGCAGGCGACTACCAGAAAGCCCTTGAATGTCAAGAGCTTTTCAATGAAAACATGATGCAGGCCGACCGCGAGCACCGCAGCGATCAAGTGCAGCGCATCAAAGGGGAATACGACCTCCAGATGCAGAAAAACGCCCTACAAGCCGAGCAGAAGCTGAAGAGCCTCTATCTCTATCTCATCCTCGGTGGCTTGGTGTTAGCATTAGCGGTAGTCCTGCTGTTGCTGCGACAGAAAACCTTGAGTGCCAAACTGAAAGCTGAAGAGATGAAGAACCAACTGGAGTTGGAGCTGAAGAAAAACAAGGTCTACGTGACCGCCTTGGCCCTCACCGAGCAAATCACCGCCTCAACCCTGGACTTCAACCTCAAAGAGACCGAATGGGACGATTTCGTGACGCTCATCGACAAGGTCTACAGCGACTTCACCCAACGGCTGATGGCAAAATACCCCACCCTGACCAAGAGCGACCTGCAAATCTGCTGCCTCACCAAACAAGGCTTCAGCAACCAGGTCATTTCCATCCTGATGAACCTGCAGACCAACAGCTATGCCCGACGCAAGTCGCGCATCAAGCAGGAGAAGATGAACGGGCTGGAGGACGAGCGGAGTTTTGAGGAGATAATCAACGAGATATGAACAAACAAAAACCTAATATGATGAAAAAGATATTTACAATCGCAGTATTAATGGCCTTGAGCATGAGTGGATTCGCTCAAGAAGTCCATTTCGACTTCTCCGTCACCAATTCGACGGGCTATGCGATTTATTACCGCATCATCGACCAAGCCAACCATTGGGTTGAAGCCACCTACCCATGCCAAAACGGCGACAATTATTGGTGGGGCTACGACAGGCCAGAGGGGAAACTCATCCTTGCCGATACTATCCCCTACCAAGGAACTAACTATATTCTTGTTGCCATTGGTGACCACGCCTTCTGCGGCTGTTCGGGCTTGAGAGGCTCGCTCGCATTGCCCCAAACCATCACCACCATTGGCGAGGGGGCTTTCAAAAGTTGCTCCAACCTGAACGGCAATCTGATCATCCCGACCTTGGTGACTCATATTGGAGACGAGGCTTTTTGCGATTGCTCAAAGCTATCGGGGCAACTCTATCTGAGTGATTCGTTGAGGTTTATCGGCAACAAGGCTTTCTATCATTGCAACAAGTTATCTGACAGACTGCTCATCCCCGGCAAAACCACCCATATCGGCGACAATGCTTTCGAACAATGCGGATTCAGCGGCAGGGTGATGCTTCCTGCGACATTGGAAA
>CAMYXV010000003.1 GCA_947303055.1 uncultured Bacteroidales bacterium | reverse complement strand
TCTACCCCATCCTCAACCACTTCCTCACCAACGAGCCGCTGATGGGCATCGAGAATGAGTACATGTTGCTGGGCCAAATCCTGCCTGCCCTGCCTGTTGAAGCTATCAACCAATATGTTCCCGAACTCATCCGCAAGGACAACATCGTCATCACGCTCACCGCTCCCGAGAAAGAAGGCGAAGTGCTGCCCACAAAGGAAGAACTTTTGGCCATGTTCCAGAAAGCCAATGAAGTTGAAGTGGAACCTTATAAGGAAACTGTCAGTAACGAGCCTCTCATCGCCACGCTTCCCGTGAAAGGCGCCATCGAAAGCAAAAAGCACGACGATACATTCGACGCCACTATCCTCACCCTGAAAAACGGTGTGAAGGTCATCTACAAGCCCACCACTTTCAAAGATGACGAAGTCCTGATGAACGCCTACAGCTTTGGTGGCTTCTCCGCCATGGACCAAAGCGACCCGTTCACTTTACAGGAAATCAATTCATTAGCCACCCTCGGAGGTGTAGGCAACTTCAGTGCCATCGACCTGCCTAAGGTCTTGGCTGGCAAGAAAGCCAACGTCAGTCCAAACATCAGTTCGTTTACTGAAGGCATGAGCGGCAATTGCTCCGCCCGCGACTTGGAGACTATGCTACAACTCACCTATTTGTATTTCACCTCACCGCGTAGCGACGAAGAGGCCTTCCAGTCTTACATCACCCGTACCAAGGCCATGGTGGCCAACGTTGAATCCGACCCGAACACCGCCTTCCGCGACAACCTCATGTTCGCCCTCTATGACAACCACCCGTTGGTCAAGCGCATGAAGGCCGAGGACTACGACAAAGTGGACTATGCCAAGGCCATGAAGCTCTATGCCGACCGCTTCAAAGACGCCAACAACTTCGTGTTCACCTTTGTGGGCAACATCGACCCCGAGACCTTCGAACCCATGGTTGAACAATACATCGGTGCTCTGAAGACCAAGAAGAACGATGAGACCTGGACGGCCAACGCCCCTGCCCTCACTGACAAGGACGTCAACAGTCACTACACCAAGGCCATGGAGAATCCGAAGGTGACCTGCTACATGGTCTATAACGGCGATATGGAATACACCCGCAAGAACCAAATGGCCATGCAGGCTTTGAACGACGTGATGGACATCGTCTACACCGAGAAGATCCGTGAAGACGAAGGCGGCACCTACGGTGTGGGTGTCAACGGCTACCTGAGCAACCGTCCGAAAGAGACCTTCATGTTCCTCATTGGTTTCGAGACCAACAAGGAGATGTACGAGAAGCTCATGGGCATCGCCAAGGCCGAGCTCCAGAATGTGGCCAACAATGGCCCACGTCCCGAAGACCTGAAGAAGGTGAAGGAATTCCTCGTCAAGAAACACGCCGAGGACATGGAGAACAACCGCTACTGGATGAACTGCATCCAGACCATGGACCGCGACGGCTACAACCCGATGCAAAACTACAACGACATCATCAACGCTATCACTGGCGAGGATGTGGCCAACATGGCTAAGGCCGTGCTGAAAGGCTACTTGAAGGAAGTCGTGCAAATCCCTGAATAAAACTTGGCTGTTAGCTATTAGCCTAATCTTTGAATCTTGAATCTTTAAATCTTTAAATACCAAATTATTATGACAGAAAAACTGACATTGAGAGACAACCCCACCATGCGGTGGATTGCCTTGTTGCTCTTGGCTTTGGCCATGTTTTGCGCCTACATCTTTATGGACATCCTGTCCCCCATCAAGGACCTGATGCAAACCGAACGCGGCTGGGACAGCCTCGCCTTCGGTACCATGCAAGGCGCTGAGACCTTCCTGAACGTGTTCGTGTTCTTCCTCATCTTCGCCGGTATCATCCTCGACAAGATGGGCGTGCGTTTCACCGCCGTGCTTTCGGGCGCCGTCATGCTCGTCGGTGGCTTGATTAAGTACTATGCCATCAGTGAGTCGTTCTATGGCAGCGGTGCCGAAACTTGGTTCACCAACAACCTCAACTACATCCCGCTCTTTGACGAGTTGGGCGTTTCGCCTTTCTACAGAGGCATGCCCGCTTCGGCTAAGCTGGCCGCCGTTGGTTTTATGATCTTCGGCTGCGGTACCGAGATGGCTGGTATCACCGTGAGCCGTGGTATCGTGAAGTGGTTCAAGGGTCGTGAAACGGCTCTGGCCATGGGCTCCGAGATGGCTTTGGCCCGTCTGGGTGTGGCCACCTGCATGATTTTCTCGCCTTACTTCGCCAAGCTCGGCGGTCACATCAACGTGAGCCGTTCCGTGGCCTTTGGTGTGGTGCTGCTTTGCATCGCCCTCATCATGTTCGTCGTTTACTTCTTCATGGACAAGAAGCTTGACGCACAGACTGGCGAAGCCGAAGAGAAAGACGACCCGTTCAAAGTCAGCGACATTGGCAAGATTCTGTCGAGCCTCGGTTTCTGGCTGGTCGCTTTGCTCTGCGTGCTGTATTATAGCGCCATCTTCCCGTTCCAGAAGTACGCCGTCAACATGCTGCAGTGCAACCTGACGCTGACTGAACCCGCTGCTGGTTCGTTCTGGGCTGGCGACACTGTCACCATCGTGCAATACATTATCATGCTCGTGGTGGCTGTCTGCTCTTTTGCCAGCAACTTCTCGAAGAAGAAAGGCATGAAGTTCGGTTTGATGGCCATTGCCGTCGTCGCCTTGGTGGTTTACTGCTACATGGGTTACATGCGTGGCACCGCTGAGACCATCTTCGCCGTGTTCCCGCTGCTGGCTGTGGCCATCACGCCTATCCTCGGTAGCTATGTCGACAACAAGGGTAAAGCTGCTTCCATGCTGATGATTGGCTCTTTGTTGCTCATCATCTGCCACCTCACCTTCGCCTTCATCCTGCCTATGTTCAAGGGCAACGCTGTTGGTGGTGTCGTTGTGGCCTACATTACCATCCTCGTGTTGGGTGCCTCGTTCTCGCTGGTGCCTGCCGCCTTGTGGCCGAGCGTGCCGAAGCTGGTGGACGAAAAGATTATCGGTTCGGCCTACGCCCTCATCTTCTGGATCCAGAACATCGGTTTGTGGCTGTTCCCGCTGCTCATCGGTAAGGTTTTGGAAAACACCAATCCTGGCGTCGACGACCCCGTGGCCCTCAACTACACCTGGCCGTTGGTCATGCTGGCTTGCCTCGGTGTTGCCGCTTTGATTATCGGTATCATCCTGAAGCGCGTGGATGCCAAGAAGCACCTCGGACTGGAAGAGCCGAATATTAAATAAACCGTTATAACATCATGGATTTGTAGAGACGCAAGATTTTGCGTCTCTACATTTTTTTATCTATGCACAAACGGCACATCGCACATATTCAAAATCTCCATCACGAAAGCCCGTTCACGGGCACCGAAATGGTCGTCAGAGCGCGAAAGGCGTGTCATCATGCGCGAAAAAGAGCGTTTCTTTTCTTTTGACATCCGCTTCAGGGTCTCGTAGGCTTGCTTCTGCAACTCGTTTTTCTGAACAGGAACAAAGCCAGTCGCATCAAACTCCAGTTCCTTCATGCAGGCTTCAAGACATTCTTTTTCAGACTTATGGTTTTGAAAATCAGCATCGGCCAGGTTATACAACACGCTGGCGACGGCTTTTTTCTCCTCTGAAGTAAATTTTTCGACCATTAGGACAAATTTTTCTGCAAAGAAACGATTTTTTATAATTTTGCGGCAATAATCAACATAAAAAAACTAGACATGAAGAAACTATCTTTACTATTCTTGGCTTTGGTCGCCTTGGTAACGCTGAAAGCCCAATGGGTCGACGACCCCATCAGCAACACGAGCATTGCCAATTGTAACAAAAATGCCGCCGAGGTGTATGTTTCAACAGACATTACGACGGGTGACTCCTACGTGCAATGGCATTACCAAGGCGAAAACGGTTGGTCGCCCTGGTTGCAGCGGCTTGATTTCAACGGTGTGCCACAATGGCCTGCCGACGGCATCCATGTCACCACACCCGACTTCGCCACATGGTCGCCAGGCTATGCCATGACCGCTGTCAATGGAGGTGTGGTCACGGTATTCCGCACCCTCGGGCCCCATCACTGGGCGGTCAAAATCAATGCCGACGGCACTTTCCCCTGGGGCGAGCATGGCATGGTACTCTTCGATGGTGAAGGCGGTGGCCGCTCCGAAGTGTTGTCAACCTATCCCTTTAACCATGACAACGGTATATGGGCATTAGGCACCGACATGGACAGCACCTTCCTGCAATATATCGATGCCGACGGCACGCTACGCCCCAAGACCACCATCAAAGACCCAGCAAAAAAATGCACCAATGGCGTAATGATTCCTGCTGAAGACGGTGTCTTTGTGGTGTATGCCAAGCAGACCCTCCAAGGCTATACCAATTACAACAAGGAAATCCACGTCGCAGGATATAACAAGAACGGCGAACAGATTTTTCCCGAGACCCTGTTGCTTGGACTACAGACCGTAGGTGCAAGTTATGTCCACTATGCCACTCCCGACAACAAAGGAGGCGGCTACGTCTATCAGTATCACAACGGCATAGGTGGCGTATATAACACTTACGTCACGCATTTCGATGAGAATGGCACCCCCACCATCTCTGACCCCAACGGCATCGCCGTGCATAGTCCCGACTACAGCAACTATTACACCAATGCCTACGCCACCGTCGGTCTTTGGACAAACGATCTCATCATCGCTTATCTCCAAAAGGATGCGGCCTCTCAATCTCAACATCGAATCTATGTCAACCGCATCACGGAATCGGGCGAAAAACCATGGGGTGACGGCATTCTCGTGGCGGACTACACTGGCCTTTCCTATAGTGACATCCACGTGGATGCTAACGATTATGCAGGTGGTTTCGTCGTGACCTACGGCACCAGCCAAGGCAGCATTGAAGCTGTTGGCTACGACCTTGATGGAAACCTGCTGTGGAACACCACGATGAGTTCGACTGGCTACAATAAAGCCATCAGCGAAAACACCACAGGTTTTTATGAAGGACAAAACATTGTGGCATGGGTCAACAGTGATGACGGCGGCGTTTATGGCCAAAACATTGGATGGGACGGTGCCTTGGGTGAGGTCAGTCCCCTGCCACCACCGCCGATCCCTTGCTGCTATGCACCTGAATACTTTGAAGGCAGCTATCTATACAATGAAGAGACCGCCTCATACGGTGCCATGCTCACTTGGGAGGCTCCGGCCTACAGCGTTCTCCACTACAACCTCTATCGAGAAAACCTTGATAACGGAACAACGGATGTCATTGAAATCGATGCTGAAGCCACGGCCTATTTCGACGATGCAACGCCAAGCACGTATAAATACCAACTTACGGCTATGTATGATGATTTTGAGTCAGAATTCGCCCTAACCCCTGATGGAGAGGACTTTATTATAATAGAGGTGACATCGGTTCCTGAAAATGAAAGTGGAAACGAAATCGTCACGCTCTTAAAAATCTATTCCACCTGCGGTCAGGTTATTCGCAAAGCTAACCTTGGCGAGTTGAGCTCTGGCGTTTACATCATCCAAGGGCTAACTACCACAGGCAAATTTGTCACAAAGAAGGTTATTGTAAATAATGAATAAATGGAAATTAAAAATCATATCATCATGAAAAAACTTGTACTTTTTTTAGCAGGCTTATTCGCTCTTACTGCGCTGCAAGCCCAATGGGTCGACGACCCGCTTCACAACACCTTTATCGTCAACAGCTCGGCAGACGCAGGTGAAGTCTACCTCTCCACCGATGAAGTCTCTGGCGACACCTATCTGCAATTCAATCAGATGCGCTCCAACGGTTGGGTACCCACCTTGCAAAGACTCACTTTTGAAGGCATACCGCAATGGGGCAACGACGGCATCACTATCACGGGACAGACCTTCTCCACCTGGTCGCAAGGCGTGGCCATGGTCGCCACCAACGACGGCGGCGTGGTGAGTTGCTTCTCCAACGAGGCCGGAAATTGCGTGGCCGTCAGGATCAATGCCGACGGCACCTTCCCCTGGGGCGAGCAAGGCATCGTCCTCTTTGGCGGACAAGGCGGTTCGCGCACCGAGCTCCTCGCCGGCAACGATGGCGGCGTATGGGCCCTCGGCGCCGATTACGACAACACCTATCTCTGCTACATCAACGCCGACGGCACCCTGAACCCGACCATCACCATCAGCGACGACAGCGGGAAACAGTGTATGTTCGGACTGATGGTGCCCGGACTTTACAACTCCGTCTTCGTGGTCTACGAGAAGGAGTCATGGGCCTACACCTATTACTATGAGAAGGAACTCTTCGTCGTCGGCTTCACCCCCGAAGGCGGACAGATTGCCCCCGAGGCGCAGCTCATGTCGCCTTACACGATGGGCGGCAGCTATGCCCACCATGTGGTGCCCGACGGTGCCAACGGCGGTTACGCCTACATGTGGCACGCCGGCATCGGCGGGGCCTTCAACACCTATGTCTTCCACTTCGACGAAAACGGCCACTCCACTATCAATGACCTGAACGGCTGTTCCGTACACACGACCGACCCGCAAAACTACTACCTCGACGCCTATGCCACCGCCGACCCCGTCAGCCACGACCTCATCATCGCCTATGAGCAGACCGACTCCTACTCGCAGTCAGAAAGCAGAATCTACATGAACCGCATCACCTCCACCGGCGAAAGGCTATGGGGCGAGGGTATCTTGGTGGCCGACTATGTCGGCGACTCCTATTCTGACGTCCTTATTGACGCATTCGAAGACGGCAGCGGCTTCACCATCATCTACAACAAAGGCAGCTACAACTCCACCGTGGAGGCCAAAGGCTTCGACATGAACGGCAACCTGCTTTGGAGCAAACAACTGAGTTCGACCAGCTATGCCAGAGCCATGTGCGAAAACAGCACCGGCTTCCACCTCGGACAGAACATCGTGGCCTGGGTCAACTCGGCCAATGGCGGCGTCTACGGCCAGAACATCGGCCCCGACGGCAGCTCGGGACCCATCGAGCCACCCGTCATCACCTGCCTCCCTCCCGAGGACTTTGAAGGTGAGTATATCTACGACATGGAAGAAGAGCTATTCGGCGTGAAACTCAGCTGGGTAGCCCCTGAGACGCAACCGCTGCATTACAACCTCTACCGTTACAATACCGTAAACAGGGATGAAGTCATCATCGAGGTGGATGGCCTTGCCACTTCCTATTTCGACGAGAGCGGCCTCGGCGTCTACAAATACCAGCTTACCGCCGTCTACGAGAACTGCGAGTCTGACTTCGCCCTCACCCCCGACGGAGAGAACTACGTCTATATCGAAGTGACCGGCATTGAGGAAAATGCCAACGAAGCCATCGTCGACGTGCTCAATGTCTACAACATGAAAGGCCAGCGCATCATGGTCAAGGACTTCAGTGAATTGAACACGGGCGTCTACATCCTCCAAGGCCTGACGGAAGACGGACAGATGGTGAGCAGGAAGGTCGTGATGAACAAATAAGGAAATGTGAACCCCTTAAAAACAACGTAGAGACGTGCCATGGCGCGTCTCTACGTTTTTGTGGGAACTGTTGGACTCGAACCAACGGCCCCCGCCTTGTAAGGGCGATGCTCTGAACCAACTGAGCTAAGCTCCCTGCTTTCGGGCTGCAAAAATAGGATTTTTTTTCGTTTTGATACGAATAAGTATGATTTTTGATAGAAAAAATAATACATTTGCAGTTTTTAAGACCATCATAAAGACCCAAAACCATGGACGGCAATAAGAAAAAAAAGCTACTTAAAGTACTTCCTTTCATCATTTTGGCAATTCTGGTAGGGCTGTTCTGTTTCCAGTCCATCAACCATGCCACCACCGATGTCGGCAATGCCAACCGCTATTCCCCCAGTGGAGGTGACGGCGGCATGGGAATCGGCAACATCGAAGGATTGAGCGAGATCATCTCCTACTTGATTGGCCTGTTCATCAACGAGCCTACCATGGGACTCATCTTGCTTGCCGTGTTCGTCGTCATTTGGCTAATGGCGAAAAAAAGGAGACAACAGCAGGCTACCGACACCACCTATATCAATCAGCAGGTAAACTATCAGGCCGAAAACGACATCGTGATGGACTACACTGGCGTCGTCGCCGAGAAAATCCGTGCCGTCGACCCCGACTTCTCCTCCGACAAATTCATCGGCTTTGCCCGCGAGGTGTTTATGACCATACAAAATGCCTGGACCAATAAGGACTGGAAACCCATCCGTCCTTTTGAAAGCGAGGCGTTGTTCAACCAACACAAACAGCAACTGGACGAATACATCCGTTTGGGCAAAACCAATGTGGTGGAGAAAATCACCATCAAGCATTGCTCTTTGCATTCGTTCCAAGAAGACGGTGACAAGGAAGTGCTCACCGTGTGGCTCAATGCCATCATGCGCGACTATGTCATCGAGGATGCAACCAAGAAAGTGCTCGAAAGCGACCCCAACCGCGACTGGTACATGAAATACGAGATGGTCTTCAACCGCAAGGCGGGCGTAAAGACCGATCCAGGAAAGAAAGGCAACACCATCACCAACTGCCCCAACTGCGGCGCCCCGACAGAAATCACCTCTTCCGGACAATGCGCCTATTGCGGTAGCGTCATCACCAACGGCGAACACGATTGGGTGTTGACGGATATTCATTCGCGGAAATAATTTATTTGAGACGCGATGAAATCGAAGATTCGACGTAGTCAATCGCGTCTCTACAAACAACGATTATACAATTAATAAATCAACAATAAACAATTAAACAACAATACTATGGGACTTATCAAAGCAATAACAGGCTCCATCGGCGGTACCTTGAGTGACCAATGGTTAGACCTCATCAAATGCGACAACATGGACATGGACACCCTGATGGTGAAACAGACCACCAAAACGGGGCAGATCTCCAAGAACAGCCGCGTCATCGTGGCTCCTGGTCAGGTGGCCGTCATCTACGACAGCGGCGCGGTGCTCGATGCCACCGCTGAAGAAGGCGTCTACACCTTCGACAAATCCTCATCGCCTTCGTTCTTTGCGGGCGAATTTGGTCCTGTCTTCAAGGAAATGTGGCAACGTTTCACCTATGGTGGCACCCCCGCCAAGGAACAAGCCGTGTTCTATTTCAACGCCAAGGAAATCCTTGACAACAAGTTCGGCACCGCCACACCCGTCCCCTTCCAGGACTGGTCACACGCCATCCCGAACCAGATGACCAACTCGCTGATGCCCATGGGCGTCAACGTGCGTTGCTACGGCAAATACACCTTCCGCTTGGACGACATGGGAATCTTCATGCGTAACCATGCCGGCACGGCCAACATCATCCGCAAGGGCGACATTACCGAACAGATGCGCAGCGAGGTGATGGCCTCGTTCCAAAACGTGCTCAACGAGATGGGCAACAGCCAACACCGCGTGCCCGTGCTCGAACTGCCGAGCTACACCGAAGAGATCAAGAAGACCATGGACGAGAAGGTGTTCGACGAGCCCATCCGCGCCCGTGGCGTCCGTTTGGTCAGCTTCACCATCGAGTCCGTCTCGTTGGATGAGGCCAGCCAGGAGAAGATCGACCGTTACGAATACAGCAGCAACACCATGATGCAGCAAGGCAAGGTCATCGACGTGATGGAGACCGCAGCCGGCAACGAGGCTGGCGCAGTAGGCGGCTTCATGGGCGTGGGCATGGCCAACGTGGGCTCTGGTGGCATGACGGGTAGTGCCATGCAAAACGCATGGAACGGCCAAGGTGGACAAACCAACTACGACCCCTATAACCAACAGCAGGCTAAAGGTGTCCCCTGCCCGAAATGCGGCACGATGATCACTGGTAAGTTCTGTCCCGAATGCGGCACGCCTGCTCCGGCTCCCAAGCCAATGGTGAAATGCCCGAAATGCGGAACAGAGAGCAGTGGAAAATTCTGCCCCGAATGCGGCACACCCTTGGCAGCCGTAGGGCCAAAGAAATGTCCGAAATGCGGCGCAGAAGTGACAGGCAAGTTCTGCCCTGAGTGCGGCACACAACTCTAAATCAGCGGAATAAGGGATAAAAAAAGCGCGGCCTCACAGCCGCGCTCCCCCTTGAAATAAATCAAGTCCCATGAGCGAATAACGGGGTTCGAACCCGCGACCCTCAGCTTGGGAAGCTGATGCTCTACCAACTGAGCTACATTCGCGTTTGAGACTGCAAAAATACACAAATTTTTATCTTGAATCTTAAATTTCGAATTTTTTATGCCAATATCAGAGAAAGAAGAACAAATCATCCACGACAGTTTTCACCCCAAATCGTGGAACGACATCAAAAGTCACGACTCATGGTCGGTGTTTAAAATCATGTCCGAGTTTGTGACAGGCATGGAAAAGTTGGCTAAAAACGGTCCCTGCGTGGCTATCTTTGGCTCGGCACGCACCCAACCTGGCGACAAATACTATGAGATGGCGGTTGAGATCGCCGAAAAACTGGCCGACTACGGCTTTGGCACCATCACAGGCGGTGGCCCTGGCATCATGGAAGCCGGCAACAAAGGCGCGCAACAAGGCGGTGCCACCAGTGTGGGATTGAACATCAACTTGCCTTTTGAGCAGCATTTCAACCCCTATATCGACCACGACAAGAATATCAGCTTCGACTACTTCTTCGTCCGCAAGACCATCTTCATGCGGTATGCCCAAGGCTACATCGCCATGCCAGGCGGTTTCGGAACCCTCGACGAACTCTCTGAAGCCATCACCCTCATCCAAACCAACAAAATGGTCAAATTCCCCGTTGTGCTGGTGGGAAAGGATTATTGGGAAGGCTTGGTCGACTGGTTCAGAAACACTCTGCTTCCCAACCACATGATCAAGGAAGAAGACTTCGAGATTTTCCATATCGTCGACACCGCCGACGAAGCCGTGAAAATCATCAAGGAATTCTACAAGAAATACGCCATCAAGCCGAACTTCTGATATGCGACGCTATATAGAAGTTCCTCTGCAACTACTTGACATTGAAGGAGAAGGCTTCCATATCATGGTCAAAGGAATGATCCATGGTAAGGAAGCCAACTTCTTGATTGACACGGGTGCCTCGCGCTCCGTTTTCGACCCCAAAACCATCTCTAATTTCATCGACGACATCCAGTTCGAGAAAAAAGAAGGCCTCACCGCCGGCGTGGGCAGCTCTGACCTTGAAAGCGCAACATTCAAAATTGACACCTTTTCCTTAGGTGCGTTGGAAATAACAGATTACGAAGCCGTTGCCTTGGATTTGGAGAACATCCATGAGATGTATGAAAAACTCAATTTGCCCCACATCGATGGCATCATCGGTGGGGATTTGCTGAAGAAACACAAGGCCGTAATTAATTATAGGAATAAGAAGCTACGGCTCACGCCTTGACAGCCTTATTCCTCTCCTTCCCCCTTTTCCTTCTTTTTCATCAAAGCCTCCCCTTCCGGAGCCTCTTCTTTCACGTACTTTGCATCCAAGCAAAGGCGAAAACCACCGAAAGAGTTCTTCAAATCGGGCAGGCGTTTGCCGCGCCACGACACACGACAGGAGGTCTTGGGCAATTGCCAGCCACCACCGCGGATGCAGTACATCTCACCGTCTTTGCCAAGCGTAGCGTTACGCTCCTTGTCAAAGAAACGATACCTCGAACTGCACCATTCCCACACATTGCCCGACATATCGTAAATGCCCAGCTCATTGGCTGCGCGTTTCTTCACCTTTTTCAGTTTTGAGGTATTCCCATTGTGCCAAGCCACGCGGTCTACCTCATTACTACCGCTAAAAATATAGCCTTTTGAGTATTTTCCGCCCCTTGCGGCATACTCCCATTCTTCCTCGGTAGGCAAGCGGAACTTCATTCCCGTGATGCTGTCGATTCTTCTCAGAAACTCCTGAACCTCAAAGTAGTTGACATTGGTCACCGGACGCTTCGAGCACTTCTTTGCACTCGGGTTATACCCCATCACCGCCTTCCACAGCTTCTGCGTCACCTCGGTCTGGCCGATATAATAATCCTCACTCATTGTTACATAATGCACTGGCAACTCATCAGTCAGCGAGTAACGGTCATAGTTGAACTCGGCAGTATCCATATGCTGGGCACCCATCCAAAAACCACCCTTTTCGACCCGTACCATATTGAACGACACCTTGTTGACCCGATAGGAAGTAGGTGCAGGAAGCGTATCTTGAGCCACAAGCGCCACTTGCGCACAAAACAACAAACCGAAAAACAGGAAAACTCTCTTCATTATTCATCAATTTGAAGGCAAAAATAGGAAGTTTTGATTCAAAATTCAAAATATATAATTCAAAAATCCCTAATTCTACATTCTGCATTCTACATTCTGCATTCAAAAAAAGTCACTATCTTTGCACAAAATTAAAAACGATGCCAAGAATACTCATCATCGACGACGAGGCCCCCATCCGCCGCGTGCTACGCGACATCCTCGAAAACGAAAGCTATCAGGTGGACGATGCCGGAACAGGCATGGAAGCCCTGCAACATATGAAGGAACAAGATTTTGACGCCATTTTCTGCGACATTAAGATGCCCGAGATGGACGGTATTGAAGTGCTGGAAGCCATCCGAAAAGAGTCGGATGTGCCAGTCATCATGCTCTCGGGTCACGGCACCATTGAAACCGCCGTGGAAGCCATCAAGAAAGGTGCCTTCGACTTCATCCCCAAGCCTCCCGACTTGAACCGGCTGCTCATCACCTTGCGTAATGCTTTGGACAAAAAGAACTTGGCCACCGAGAACAAGGTCTTGAAGAAAGCCGTGAAAATTCAGCACCAGATGATTGGCGAGTCAGCCCCGATGCTGGAGGTAAAAGACATGATTGACAAGGTGGCACCCACGAATGCACGTGTGCTCATCACTGGTGAGAACGGCACGGGTAAGGAACTCGTGGCCCGACAACTGCACGAACTCAGCGCAAGAAGCAGCGGCCCCTTCATTGAGGTCAACTGCGCTGCTATTCCTTCTGAATTGATTGAAAGCCAATTGTTTGGTCACGAAAAAGGCTCCTTCACTTCAGCCATCAAGCAGAAGAAGGGCGACTTTGAGCTGGCCGATGGCGGCACCCTCTTCTTGGATGAAATCGGCGACATGAGCCTTCCCGCCCAAGCCAAAGTGTTAAGGGCTTTGCAAGAGAACAAGATTGTGCGCGTGGGCGGCGAGAAAGAGATCCCAGTGAACGTGCGTATTTTGGCCGCCACAAACAAAAACCTGAAAACCGAAATCGAGAAGGGTAACTTCCGCGAAGACCTTTACCACCGTCTGAGCGTCGTCGTCATCAATGTGCCGCCTCTGCGCGAACGCAAGGACGACATTCCGCTGTTGGTCAGCAACTTCATGGAAATCATCGCGCAAGACATGGGCAAGCCCGTCCCCACTTTCGAAACTGAGGCCATGGAAGCACTACAGCAATATCAATGGACGGGCAACATCCGCGAGTTGCATAACATCGTGGAGCGTCTGGCTATCTTTTGTGGCGACACCATCTCGAA
Organism: uncultured Bacteroidales bacterium; assembly: GCA_947303055.1. Lineage (GTDB taxonomy): Bacteria > Bacteroidota > Bacteroidia > Bacteroidales > F082 > Limimorpha. Next base: position 46,216 of record CAMYXV010000003.1, on the reverse strand, counting down.
GGACGATGTCGTGCATTTCGGGAACCCGCTGAACTAACGACTAATTGCCACTCTTTTTCATCACTTCTTCAAACTTGGTCATAGCCTTTTTGAAGTGATCCTTTAGTTTCGTCCCACTGTCGAAAAAGACCTTGTTCTGGTTATAACGGTCCTGAACAAGATACCAATTCGTTTGCCTGTTTTTGATGAAATAACCGATTTGGAATCCGTCTTCTGTACGATAGAAAGTCTCGCAATAATCCTTTCGGGCGTTCCTATCCTTGCGTTCCTCCTCAATCATCGACTCCAATTCCCTATTGAGTTCCACCAAATCATCGTAGGCCACCAATGCCTCAAAAGCAGGTCGTTCTTCCTTCTCTTTCCGATAGATGCGATAGAAATAACGGACAGCATCATCCACCACAACGCTTCTCACCGAAGTTTCTATGTTGTTGAAAAGCTGGGTCGAGATTTCATAGTCCGTAATCTTGCAAAGGGTACCCGTTTGTTGGGTCAACTGCTCATACTTCGTCTGACGATCTTCAATCCTGACATAGGGAACTTGGGCCACTAAGAGTCTGCCAGCGAGCAGCATCAGGGTAAGGGCAAATAGTCTCTTCATGATTGTTTCTTTTTAGTTGTTTCATTATTGTATCGGATTGCAAAGATATGAATTTCGTGAAAAAAACAATATTTTTTCCATGAACTTGCGGGGTATCAAAAATAGCTGTACTTTTGCCGTCCGTTCTTTGAGAATGACAGCTCTACTCTCTCAACTCTAAACTCTCAACTGAAAAGGGGATGTATGGTTTTGACAGCAAGATGAATTGTCATGTAAGCATGTCGAGCCTCGCAGTGACGCTCGTAAATCTTGACTGCAAAAAAGTAATTGGCGAAAACAACTACGCTCTCGCTGCCTGATTGAAGCACAGTAGATCACTGGCTTAATCCCTTCACAAGGTGAGGGGACGAGACATCCCGCAGGTGGAGATTCCTGATTCCGGCCTGAGCCCGGGGTGCTAAGCAATTTCGGGATAGCCTTGTCGGCGCTCCGACGGCAGGGCGAAACTTAGGAGATAAGGTCGCGTTTAGGGCGTTCGCTCCCTTGCACGGCACGAAAACCAACAGCGGAATAAGCATGTAGAAACCATGGGGGTTCCTTGTTTGGACGAGGGTTCGACTCCCTCCATCTCCACTTTTTATCAATTTAAACCGCTGAAATTCAGCGGTTTATTTTTTACAACTTTCAATAGTCCCCTTTTTGGTCCCCTTTTTTGCCCTTTTTCGACCATTTTTATTGGAGACGGGTTGCTCCACAAACACACAAAAAAAAGGATGCCGACACAAAAAAGCACCCTTTTTAATCTAACTCTAATAACTCTACTGCTCCTTCCTCATCTTGCTGAGTATGTACTTGTGCTTCCCAGAAATCCTCAGAATGTCTAATGCCATTTCTGCATCGATAATAATGGTCCGTCCGTGTTGTGATATAGCAGGATTCAGGATACCAGATGCCTTAACACGTTCTGCCGTGGCGATTGAGCATCCAAGCAAGGAGGCCAATCCTTTGATGCCATAGACGTATTTTTTCTCTTGTAGATCAACTACGGCATTGCATTTATTATCATTCAGAAGTTCTCTGATCACCTCGTACAAGTCAGCCAATGTTGCGGTCGCAAGCGGCTTATCTAAGTTCACTAATTATTTCTGTATTTCATTGTTATTATCTCTTAAATCTCTTAACATTATTGATTATTAACCATTTACCAATTTCTTTCTAATTTAATTCAATTGATTTTGTTACCATAGGCCGATGTCTTTAGTTTGACTTTCTTTTCCACGCACACCAACAACAACTGTTCAAAAATCTCTTTCTTGTCAAAATGGCAACAAAATAAACAATCTGATATTGATTATCAGGTAAATACAAATAAACCAACAAAAAGTAAAAATTGACAAAATGCCAATAACACGCATAAATATCTGATTATCTGTTAAATACAACAAAAAAAATCAATCTGACATAATGTCAAACAAAAATATAAATATCTGATTCTTTGCTAAATACGAATTGATTGATTAGGAGAAAAAGACTGACAAAGAGGCACATTTATCGACTAATTATGCATAATGTGGCAATATGTTGGCATTTCATAGTCAATCGTCTATCCCACACCGTTCTTTCTCTAATTCTTCCTCCAACTCTCCATAGAACGGCTTACCCTGTGCTTCACGATCTGGTTGGTGAGGATACCGGCTTCAAAGTTGCGCCTGTTCTCACTTTTCATACCCATACCTGCGCCCGTAAGGTTAGCCGATCCGATATAAGCAGTCTCCATATCAAATATCATCAGCTTGAAATGCACCCTCGGACAGCATACCCGTTCCAGGTCGGTCGCAAGGATGGGGTAGCGGTCAAAGTCATCCCTGAACATCGGCCCTGGTTCTTTGGCGTGTATCAACCTCACATCAACGCCTTTCTTCAATAGTTCAGCGAGGGTTGAAAGGAATGGGACCACATCGTTACCCTTTGTCACATACAGGTCTTTGATGTCAGCCGTACCAATCCATAATGAGTGTTTTACCGTGGCCACCCTTGATATGACCTCAGTGTAATGTCGCTCGTTTTGAATGTATTTGATGAAGGGTGAAGGCATGGGTTGTTTTTGTTTTCAGTGGTCAAAAATACGAAATAATCGCAAAAGCACACGACCGGGACATGGCTTGAGCTGTTCATTTTTGTAATTTTGCGGCACATATACAATTATGGACGCAAAAGATTATATCCAAAAACTTAACCTCTCACCCCATCCCGAAGGTGGCTGGTATCGTCAGGTGTATGGCAACGACGAAAGTGGCGAAAAGCAGGTTTCCACCATCTATTATATGCTCTGCGATGAGGATTTCTCGGCTTTCCATCGTCTGCACAACATGATAGAGATTTGGTATTACCATGCAGGGGAACCGCTCGACATTTTTGTCATCACATCCAATGGAAATCTGACCGTGCATCACCTTTCTGCTGATGACGAAATGCAGGTTGTCATTGAGCCTGAGCAATGGTTTGCGGCAGAATTGCATGGTAGAAAGGGATTCTCTCTCGTTGGTTGCGCCGTGGCACCTGCTTTTACATTTGGGAATTTCGAATTGGCTAAGAAGGAGACCTTATTACGCGCTTTTCCGCAACATGAGATTTTAATTGATAGACTGTGTAGATAATCAACACTATGACATTCAACATCTACGGAAAGAAAGAGAATCCAAGCTTGCTGCTGATTCCTGGGCTGGGGGTATCCTTCGAGATATTCCTGCCTCTTATTGAACTGATGAAGGAAAAATATTACATCGTCACCGTTGGCATCGATGGGTTTTTGATTGGTAAGGAGTCTCATTTTACATCCGTCAACGACCAAGCCGGGCAGATAATCAGCTATGTTCAAGGGGATTTAAACGGGCATCTGGATGTTGCCTATGGACTCTCCTTGGGTGGAAAGATACTGTCCCGAATCATGGAACGGAACGAAATTGTGGTTGACCACGCTATCATGGATGCAGCGCCTTTGTTGCCCTTGCCCAAATGGAGTGTGGATCCGCTGCGATACTACCAGAGCCTAAATGTATGGACCTGCTACCATTGGACAGGCTTCTGGAAATTTGTCTTCCATTCGCACTATTTCGATGTGCTTTTGGACGAATGCAAGAAAGTGTGGCCATACGGAAAGGGTAAAGCAGTACGTGACGGATATAAGGATGTTTATACCAACAAATTGGAATCCATCCAAGGAGCGCATATCTACTACTGGTACGGCACCAAGGAAGCGTTTGTGGCCAAGCCTCAAGCAGAGTATTTGCTTAAGCTCTTCCCTGACGCTCACATCGAGGTCTTTCCCAAAATGAATCATGGGCAACTGCTGATTGACCACCCGGAAGAAATAGCGGCGAGGATTTTGAATATGTAAGCAAGCAGATAAAAAAATTGAAGAGATAGCCATGATACAGAAACATTGCTTCGAGTGCGGAACATCACTCATCGAAAAGGATCTTGAAGGCGAAGGAATCGTGCCATATTGCCCCAAATGCGAACAGTATCGTTTCCCAATGTATAACGTGGCTGTGAGCATGATTGTAATAAACGAACAGACCGGGGAAATTCTACTGATTAAGCAATATGGCAGGCCGTGGTTTGTCCTTGTGGCTGGCTATGTGAACCGTGGCGAGCAAGTGGAACATGCCGTCGGTCGTGAAATCAAGGAAGAGACGGGAATGACCGTCAGCCACATCAAGTTCAATCGCACCAGTTTCTTTGAGCCGTCTAACACGCTGATGTGCAACTTCACGGCCTTTGTGAAGGATGATAGCGAACTCTCACCCAACCAAGAGATTGACTCCTATCAATGGTTCACGCCGGATGATGCACGGAAGAACATCCGCCCTAATAGTCTGGCCGAAAAGTTCTTGAATGTTTATTTGGATGATTGGATTAGAAATTAAAGCATTCTCCAATCGTGATACCTACCCGATTTTGGGCATATCAAGGCATTGGGTTGGTTCTTGCTATATACGGTCAATCCACAATGACTGCACTGCCAACAAGTAGATCCTACTTCACCCAGGTTTTCCCAGAAATGGCCTGCACTTCTATTGGGGCAACTTCCACTGGTGGGCTGAATGTCTTTTTGAACCACCGTGCCGCATTTGGTGCATACATAATTAAAAACCATCGTCATATCCCTAAATCCGTGTCGGGCGCAACTTCAAGTTATCGCCAACAAAAGTAAATATTTTTTCAATCGCCTCGCCGATGACATCGAAATCGTCGACACCCCCGAACTCGTCAAATACATCCAAGACTTCACAGCCAAACATCTCGTGAGGGTGTGTCAAAAGTCTTTTTTGAAGAAAATCTACATCTGATAATCAGTAAGTTACGGATTAAAAAATGGCAATTATCTTAGTATTGACACACCCTCTTGCCTTTTCCCCCTTCTAAGGGGGGCAGGGGGATTGCCGAGGGAGTCCTTCGTAAGCACGTTAGCACGATAGCACGCATAACGAAACTGAACAACTCCCAACTCTCAACTCCCCACAACTCTAAACTCTAAACTCTAAACTCTAAACTGATTATCCCCTCCCCCTAAACCTCCGCTCCAGCTCAGCCATGCTCTCCATCAGTTCCGCAAAGGTCGGCTTCTCACCGTAAATCATCGCTCCAGTCATGATCTCGTAATCGTTACGCCAGTTCTCACGGCATTCCTCCGGCGGGACAAGCTGGATGCGGTCCCGCACGTCAGGCGTATAGTCAACGCCCTGCATGCTGGTCAACGTCGAACGGTGATGACTGATGGTCTCCCAAAGGGCATCGTCTTTGATGGCGCGTTCTGCAACACCTCTTTGCATCATCATGTGAAGGTCGTAGATGTGGCGCGAGCGTCGATGCGCTTCCACCGTGTTGCTGACCGAAAACAGCTCATGGAGCAGGAACGCTTTCTCTAAGAAAGTCTTTTCGGCCACCGCCGTCCTAACCAGTGTGTCTGATATCATGGTCGTTACAGCAGGGAAAGTGTTGTCAATCATGCTGCTGATTCTCCGCTCCTCCGCTGGCTCAAGCAACGAACGTGAGCCTGCTTCAATCTTGACAACAGGCTCGATATAGCTCAGTTTATCGTCGAAAATCGACTGGTACCGCACAAACAAAATTCGTGGCTCGGGATAAGTCGACTCCCCTTCACCGTCAGGTTGGGCCTCAATCGTGCAGTGGTCTTTGAGAGGAGTGTTGTTGACCGCCTCTTGCAGCTGATGGCAAAGCTCTTCCCTGACAAAGACCGACGAGGCCTTGCGCAGCTTCTTCACTCCCTTCTTCGTCAAATCGCCTTCAAGGTCGAACTGTTTCCTGTCGATGGCCAAGTCTATGTCTTCAGAGAAACGGTTAATCAGCTCCCACACTTTGCTCAGCGAGGTGCCGCCTTTGAAAACCAGGTTACCGGCGCAAGGCAAACCGAACATGATTTGGAGCATCGCCGTCACCCACAAGTCCTTTTCCACGGCTTGCACGGGCAACGACAGACGTATGGCTGTTTGTTCCATGATGAGCCGCTGCTCGGCAACGGCCAAGTCGAAATAGTTATTCTTCATAGAGCGATTTGATGATTGACGACACCCAAGCGGGCATCAGTTTATAATCCTGTTTCACGCCTTGGCTCTTGTCTTTCGCCAGCAGCTCTTTGGTATGGGCAAGGATCTCGTCGGTGACGTTGTCCTTTCCCAGGCTCTTGAAGGCGAAAGTGAGCAGCATGGCCAGCTGCGAGTTGAAGGCCAGATTCTTAGGCGCTGTATGCTTAAACTCGATGGTGCCCCCGTTGTAGAGCGTAAGCTTACGGTTAGAGCCATCTGTCAGATATTGTATGTTCATGGGAATCTGTGTGGAAAAGCCCAGCCTGTTGAGCGCATAAAGGCCAGTCGGCACGATACGCGCCTTGTCACGCTTGGCAACGCCTTCAGCGATGGCCTCCAGCGTAGGATACAGCACACCCAAGCCCAGTTTCTTGTCGATTTTGGGATAATAGTAAATGCCACGGCTGATGCGCAGGATCGTTCCTTCTTTAGCCATCCTCTCTAAGACTTTGTTCACCGTTTTCTGCTCTCCAAAACGCACAAAATCCGAAGAGAAAACCAGTTTACCCCTTCCGCATTTTTTAATACATTCAAGTATCTTGCTTTCAATAGGTTGACCACTCATTTCGCATACAATTTTGTCGCAAAAATACACAATTTTTACGACAAAACACCAAAACCATAACTTTTTTAGTGGTGCAGGCCCATCCCCCTCTAGAGGGGGTGCCCAACGGGCGGGGGAGTCATATCAAATTCCATCAAATCCCGTCTTTTGACTTCCTCACGTCCTCATCTCCTTAAGTCCTCAACTTCGTTTCCATCATCCAACCACCCTCTTCAACAACTGACCCCATGTCTTATCCTCTTTCATTGTTAGATCTGCTTGACTTCCCAACCTTGCGGAACGGCCAAATCATTTCTCCAATCCGCACATTTGTTTTTGTAGAAGGTTCCTTTTGACGATGTCCCTTCAAGCCAGTTCTCAAGACAATCCTCGGCATCGATGTCTATCGCCATCATGGTAATTATTGACAGCGAATTGCATCCAAAAAACATGGAATAATAGCAACCTTCGATCAAGTTTTCAGCTGGTAATACAGGTGCTGTAATAAGTGATGTGCAATTTGAAAACATTTGTGAATAACAAAAAACAGACAAACAATCGGCAGACAATTCCGGGGTGTATTTTAGTGAAGCACAACCATAAAACATGCACGAATAGCATTCATCAGCCAATTTCTTAGCTGGTAATCCAGGTGCAAATTCTATTGAAGTGCAGTTTAAAAACATACCAGAATAACACTTCTTAGCCAAGTTTTCAGCAGGCATTTCGGGCGCGTATTCTAGTGAAGTACAGCCCATAAACATACCAGAATAACAATCATCAGCCATATTGTCTGCCGGTAATTCAGGAGCAGTTTTCAGCGAAGTACAACCTGCAAACATTAGATAATAGCAACCAACCGCTAAATTCTTTATAGGCAATTCTGGAGCAACAACCAATTGTGTGCAGTTCTGAAATAAACGTTCAAATCTAGATTTGGACGTATCAGCTTTATCATAATGTTCATAATCAACCAAAGTACGGATATCACCGGTACAAATTACCTCAATGTTTTTGGCAAACAAAATAGTGGCTTTATTGGTTCCAAATCTACTTTTACCTCTTAGCAATAATTTACCTCTATTACCTCCAAACACAATATTCTGGGTTCCTAATTCTTTCCAACCTTTTTCTCCAACAGAATATTCCAAAGTTTCGACTTTTTTTGACAAATGAAAAACTTGAGTAAAATCCGCCTCAAAGGTGAGATAAGGCCTAGTATAAAACCTCATGTAAGTAACCGCTTCGATTAAAAGCTTAACAATCAAAGCGCCTAATACCGTAGCGACTAATGTAACAACAAGCGTTGAATTGATATGCTCTTGAACCCATTCCCATTTGAATCCCAACAAAACACAAAGCAACGCGACAATTACCAATAATTGCAAATGCATGAGGACCTGCCACATATTACCATGCCTTGTTTTTGGATAATATTTTAGATTATTCATTGCCTCCCACTATTACAATTTAACGGTCTACGAATATAAATCTCTTTTTGAAAGAACTATGACTCAATTCTTTTATGTTTGTCAGCCTCTTCTTTGATGTCCTTTTTTAATTGAGCCGTTTCTTTTGCATTTCCTGTATCAAGATCCTCTATCTCATTTATCAAATGCTCTAAACAAGACGGACAAGCACGAACCTTTTCTCTATAATAGTTTAATTTTGCTTTAGCAATCAATCCCTCATTGCATTTGTTTTTCTTGGCAAATTCAATAGCTCTTTCATACCAATTCTTTCCTTCTTCGACATTACCTTTTCTATATTCATTTAGTCCTTTTGTGGCCAACAAACAAACCTTCGCCTCTTTACGAATAGCAGTACTTTCAATTTTAATACTTGACAATATAGCCTCTGCTTCTTCAGTATTTCCATTTAATGCATGGGAAAAAGCTAAATTGTTTAGCAGAGTATCATCACCTGGATTAGAACAAAGACCCGTCTTTATTATTTTAATTGCAACATCATAATCCTTTAGATATGTGTATGCCATGTCAGCTGCGAACTGAACAGGTCTTCTAGTAAAAGGCATATCCGCTATCCAGTCTAACGAACACATCAACGCAGTTTCATATTGATCTAAATAATATGCCATCCATGAATCTGCTTCGTATTTATTTGTAAGATAACCATAGTCTGAAAAAGCCAAATTGATGCTTGGAATTTCTGAAACGAGCCAATTTGCTTGAGCTAAACAATTATCATTTGGCCTTATCAATCCTCTCTTGAAATATGATTTACAATTTTTTAAATTTCCATTCATTAATTCAACAGACCCAATTGCTCCTGCCAATTCGCTGACACTGAAAGGAGAATAATTCTCAGATTCAAGAATGGTCTTTCCAACTTTTATGAATCTTGAATTTCGTCCTCTTAGTGAATCTATCGCGATTTCTGATGCCAATAACCATGGATCCTTTTTTAACCACGGATTATTTACAATTACACGATGCGCCTTATCAAACTCATCAACATGTAGGTACAATCTTGCGGCAGATCTTGAAATGTATCTAGATTTTGAATTTAATTGAACAGCAACATCCATAGCCAATTCAGCTTTTTTTAGTTCTCCTAATAATGCATAATTCCGTGACAACTCACAATATGCAATAGGATTATGTTGATAAAGGTCTAAACTTCTTCGTATAAGTCTTACTGATTCTTTTGCAACAGAATCCTCAACAGATATTCGTTTCAATTTATCTTCCAAAGAATCCGGTTTATTATCCTCAATTCTCACATTCGAAGAAACCAAAACACTCCTAGCTGTATTTATTTGAGAATCAGTTGCATAATCTGAATTATTAACAATAAATTCTGCCGCTAATTTCACATCAGGTAAGTCTACTTGACCATTCATGATGGCCGCACTAACTAAATCAGAAGCATATGGAACTGTGTTGTTCTCTTTCCAAGCATTGACATAATCAGTTATGGGAAATAATATCAATTCTTCTCTCAGACAAGAAACGCTTCCAATTTCTCCAATTCTAGCAGTGACGTTGAGTGAACGCCAATTGGGGATAATATTTCTCGGTTTTTCTTCTCTTAACCCAGCCATTTTTTTCTACTTATTGCAATTTCGGCCTTTTTCTGTAAAACATCTAGTTCTTGGATTGTTCTTTCCAAACTATATTTAGATGAAATCTCTAAAGAAGAGGAAGTCTTTGGATGCCCTCTCTTATTAGGATCTGGATTACATAAATAAGACACTATTCGGACAAGGCCTTCCTTTATCTCATCAATCAACAAATCCTCCTGTTTAAACTCTATCAAAACTTCATGAAAAGCATTCTGCAAATCTACGAGAGCCTCTTCAAAATGCATGCCTTGTACCTTCATTTCTCTAATAGGGATAGTGAGATGAGCATTGAGTCTTGCATTTATAGAAACTCCTGTTATATAAAAAAACACCAACCCTCCAAGCATATAATTATCCATCTGATATAATCTCAGTTTTACATCTGGTAACAAGTATCCAAAAAACGCTTCTGGAGGAGCATAAGTCCAATCTCCATTGAAACTATCTAGAATAAATGGACACTTGACATCAGGGGACAAACACAAAGATCTTCCCAGATCTCCTATCTTTGACCCTTTATTAAACACCATAATATTTGACGGCTTAAGGTCTTGATGAGATACCGAGTTATTATGTAGTTGACTCACTCCAACCGCAGCATCATGCAACGATTCCAACCTAGTTGATAAAGTTTTCAGTTTTGCTGCCATATCAATTTTCCTCGAAAAATCTAATACTTTCCGAATATCACCACGAGCCTTCTCATATATAATAAATGAAACCGTTCCGATGAAATAACCAGGCAAATCTATTTCTCCAGAATCCAAATAATTCACGACATTTGAAACATGCTTATTCCTACAATATTCAGAAAGCTTTTTTTCATAATTGAATTCTTCAGTTGCACTTTGAATCATAGTTGCTCTAGTCCAGCCAAGGGGCAAAAGACCTTTCATGCTTTTTTCATAATCAAGAACTTTCATAAAACAATGCTCTCCGTCTTTCTCAACAATATAACAAATTGAAAAAGTTCCGCCGGTTTCATGTTTTAACGGGTCTGGTTTAGGAAGTTTCTCAATAACTTTCCAACCACTTATCGTCTTTCCAATCAAATCATTTGCTGCAAACTGAACATCCATAATTATGATTTTTTCCTATAAATTTCATTCGGCAGGTTAGTGTATCAACTAGAAGTGTTCAAAGTCTACCGACTTCAAGGATTTGCTGCAAAAATAAACAATTATTTCCATTCTATACACAGATTGCCTGTTCAATCTTCAAAGTATCACACCCTATTCTTTCAGATATAACGGCATGCCTCTCATCTAGCTAACAGTAGTTACATTTGTGTCTTTTCCATGCAAGAAGTCCGGCATGATTTAACCTCAAAGCGCCCAGCAGTTCACATGTGTTGCATCATACACATGAGAACAATTTATAGACCACTGCGTCAACTGTTTACTAAGTAATTTGTTATTTATCAGATTCTAACAGACACCACCGCGTCGATTGTAAACCAGCATACCACAGTATTATTCAAAAAAAGAAGAAAAATGAATATTGATTTGTGTTTCTCAAATCTTCCATCCGCGCAAATTGCGCATCATACCTGGTCTGCTTGGTGCATTCCTTCTTACTCGCATCCATCCCTTAAGTATCCAGTTCAACTGTGGTATCTATGTCCACGACAAACTGCGAACTCTCTCGTTCCCCATCCATTATAATCCGCTCGAAGGCTATTCTTACAACTCCAAATACCCCAACCACTCATCAAAATAATCTTGTCTCCTACTTTCTTTATTCCCTTAATCATGCCCATTGCACGCCCGCCAACTTTAAGCGCCTGTGCAGTTGGTTCTATGACATCATGGCAGAATATGATGTTATACATCCCGCTTTCAAAATGATACAACACGATAGATTTCCCGTCCGTATGAAGCTTCACCTGGCATGAATCTGGAATCCTGTTTTTGTACCAATTGAACATGTTAATGACTCCATTATGCAAGTCCTCTGGGAGTTTGTCAGCAGGAAGAATTGCATGTTCTATAATAATGTGTTTTGCTTCCATATTAGTTTTGTTAATCCATAATACATTATCTTCTCAAAACGGACACTCCTCCTCATCAAGACCAATAACAGTACTTCCCATGTATGGGCGGTAGGGCAAATCCTCCACAGGCATTTCATAAACTGGAACGCCATCTTCCAAAAGACTTGACCCAATGAACATTGGCTCCTCTTCCACCTCTTCTTCCTCCACCTTCACGACATCATCAAGCGTAAGCTTGGCGTGTTTGACAAAGATCGACCAATTCCATTGTTGGTATTCCCAGAAGTCTTCGTTCATGAAATCAACCATGTCTTCCTGCTGCTTCTCCTCAGCCAAATACTGGGGCATATTGGCCTGAAGCATCTTGTTCCAACGATGAAACTTGACAAGCGTCGACGCATTGCCCGTCTGTCCCAGTGTCCAAACCATATAGCTGATTGAACGGACAAACGTGAGCGAAGGAACATACTTGACCTTGTCTTCAATCCGGTCCTTGATGACAGGATCAAAACGAGTCCTGAACTCCATCGGAGTATTGTACTCACTTCCAAGCACCCTCTTGATCTGGCCGAAAAGAAGCTGGTCAGCTTCCTCGTCACTAAGATGCCGTCGCGTATGAGCGATTACATAACAGTAATCCAAAGCGCTCAACCGTTTCCTGTCAATGACAAAACTCTCATCATACGCAAGCCGGTTGCAAACACTTTTATAGTCTAGTTTCCCCATCTCCTCCTGATGCTCTTTGATGAAATCCTCAGGCAGATGCATTGCCGCTGTCTGTATGCATTTCTTGTCACCAAAGTCAAGCCACGCCTGTTCCAGGTCTGGGATAAGCGCGTCATCCCACCAGTGCCAAAGCTTCTTATAGCACCATTCCCTATCAGTTCTCACCCCTTTCAAAAACAAGCGTATAATCTTCATTTGGTCAGTAAACGACTGGTAATTGAAACGGGTTTGCAGTTGTTGTCTTGCTTCTCCCTTTCTCCCTTTCTTGCTTTCCTTATAATACTTTATCAGAGTATTGATAGAAAGCTGCCGATAGGCATGGGGCTTTACAAAATGATCATACCTGCCTTTGATATAACCTTGAAGCCGCCAATATATCGGACAAGTCGAAGGCAACAGCTTTTTCATTTGCTCTAGTTCATCTTTGGGTAGGCACCGCACGATGGCATCTATGGTTTCCGTTTCTTCACGACTGTAATCCTCATACCCATAATGGCCGTCTATGGGCTTATAACTCTCCAAAACATACCGAGCGGCATCTGAAAAACCCGCATGGACGTTTTTCTCCTTTCGCTCATCTTCAAAACTAATCTTCGAACTCGGGAAAATGCGCAATCCACTTGCCCCCAAAGACTCCGTCTCATTAGAAGCCGTTTTGCCCTCTAAAGCTTCCGAAGGGCCTCTACCCTTTGCGTCATCTCTAAGCTTCAGTTCTTCCATTAGCTTCTGTGCCACATCGTCAAAATTGATATTATTGCCTTGTTCCATAGTTCTATATGTTATTCTTTCAACTTACCACTGCATCACTCCAATATGAAATATTTGTGAATCTCTTTCAATTCTAATTCTATAAATGATATCACCTCTGTCTGATTCGCCTTTGGGGGCTTCCACACCATTTCCCCACCAGCGTTCCAAACAATACACCGTGGAATCCAAGATCTCGGCTCTAGGTGAGAAGATATAGGTCACATCTTCAGGTATAGAGTCAAGTTGCTGCCTGGTGGGAATATACTGCCTAAAATGCTTATCCAGCTCATCATAGAAATCGTCATCCGGCATCTTATAGAACTCCAAGGTAAAGCCATCAGAATAATCTCCGTTGAACGATCTCCTGTCTTTATCATATTCAATCACCTTATATCTTGGCAACTGCATACCTATAATGTTTTCTACCACCTTTGGCTTGACAAAATGATGCCGAGGATAATAATAGTCCCAATAATAAGCATAGCACAAAAATACAACCACTGCAATAATGACCAGCATCATTGGCGAAAGCACAAACAGCACAATGCGCAACCATTTCGGCAGCAGTTTCCAGCGGCGGTCAAGGATGAGCAGGAGCGGCGACAGGGTGAGCCAGGAAATGGCCAATGCAACGGCCTTAAGTGTGATTGTTAACGTTTTGTTTTTCATTGGTTCCAACACTTTTTAATTTGTTCCAGTCGACACCTGTAAGCCGACACTTCGCCCAAGCGGATGATGTTCGCTTTATAGTCTGGCGGCAAGTGGTTGGCCATGTCCTTGATGATTTCATCTGGCATCCCATAGAAGGCTTCAGCGATACCGCCTGCAATGCAGGCTTGCGTGTCGCTGTCTCCTCCAAGAGAAACTGCTAGTCTTACCGTGCTTTCATAGTCATTGCTGTCTAAAAAAGCAATGATAGCTTCCGGCACTGACTTCTGACAGGTTACTTCAAAACCATAGCGAGGTCTGATTTGATCACAAGTCCGATTGAGGTCATATTTGAACCTCTTAACGACATAGTCTCTTATTTCATTTTTTGTCGCCCCATTGCGCGCCATAAAGATAGCCGCAGCCGTAGCTTGCGCTCCTTTGATGCCTTCTGGATGGTTGTGAGTGATGCTGGCTGAGACTTCTGCCACCCTTTCGGTTTCTTCCATGGTTTCAAACATCCACCCAACGGAACTTACACGCATGGCTGACCCATTCCCGAAACTGTTATATGGTTTTCGTTTTCCATCCCTAGAAAGTGTCTCGGGATAAAACAACCATTCCGAGAACATGCCGCCATAGCCAGCACCTGGATCTAACTCGCCAAACTTCACCATCTTTTTCTCCAGCACTTCATGGGAATGCGTCGGGTCATCCATCAGCCATTCCGCAACGGCCATGGTCATTACCGAATCATCGGTGTAGCGGCATCCTGGACCAAACAAATCAAAGTCGGTTCTCTTGGTTCCTGCAAACTCAAATCGAGAACCAATGGTATCTCCTGTAATTGCTCCTAACATATTTTATGTAATGTATTGATAATAAGTTTACTGCTCGTTTGTCTTTCGACTATGCAAAGTTAGTGCTGAATACCTGCGTCCCGCAAGAGGTGTTGATAACTTTTTTTCAACAACAGCGTTTTTACGAATTAGTACCACACCCCACAATGGAACTGGAAAAGAATTTCTTCGTTTCTCGTTTTAGACACAACGCTTCCAGATTTTATCTTGTATGTGACACGTTCCCTGGCCAGCCCCTTCCAATTATTCCAATAGGTACAATCGACAAAGGCTACGTAGCTATCCTCATCTTCCTTACTAACTTCTACAAAAGGCAACAATTTCTTTTGTTTGATTAGTGCTGTTAAATCATGATATTTCAACGGCATAATGTCGTCAACATCCGATTCCTTGAATATGTATTCGCATCTATTGTATCCCCCATGCCAAACCGTTGGCAAAACAGTATGATAGTTTTCGAGCAGATATAATTGCCACACTCCCATTTCGGTAGCATTGACCACTAAATGATCCGTAAGGGTTTCTGTGGCATTCCCTTCTTCGTCCACAATCCTAATATGCGTGATGTCACCGCTCCCTTCATTTGAAGGCATGGTTACTTCAAACCTATAGCCCTCTTCCACTTTTATTTCCGATGGTTGGGGGATTAGGTTATCCGCGAATGCTTTTCTTACGACTTCCCTCAATTCCGGGACAACCTCATCATCCATAGCGTTCTCAAGAAAACTAACACAATCCTCCGAATACATCTTTTCCGCATACTCAGAAAAAGCATTGCCCTTGTCAGAATACTTTGAGCCTTCAATGGGCACATCCTTCTCGTCATCGGATTCCTCGGTTTTCACCTCCTTGTATTCGACAATCCGGCCACATTGGGGACAAATCGACACCTGACCGATTTGCCATCTATTATAAGACCAATCCGGAATCCTGATACTATACCATTTCAAATCTTGCGACTCCATGCCACAATCCAAGCAAGGCATTCGGTCCGTTAACGGCATTGGATTTCCGTCTTTGTCAACGGATTCTCCCAATGGAGCCAGGTATCGCTTTATCCGAGCATACTCCAGGGGATAGTTCAGCATATTGTCATCAGAGTAGGGCGATGTCAAACGCTCGGGCAACGAAACGATTGTGACAATCTTCCCATCCTCGATTTGGAACATGATCAGTTGAACCTCCTCTATCCTTAAGCAGGCATGGGAATAATAGCGGCTCACAACGACATTAAAGTTAGTCACTTTTTTGGTCGTAACAAACCTTTTCCGCCAGTCCCACCAATAAGCCAGCACATCGGTCTTCCCTTTTATGGTCTTCAGCCGATACAATACTGTCTCAACCTTGTCATCCAGCAAGCTCTCAAAGCTGTCAAATGTGCCAAAGATCAAAGCGTCCATCATTACCTTTGACGCTTGGGTAAAAATGTCATTGGGAAGATTCTCTTCCATCTTGGCCACGTACTTCTTCACTTCCTGCGGCTCTGTTTCTGTTTTCATTTTCTTTTTCATTTTATTGTGTTTTAAGGATTTGTCAATTAGGAAAACGATGATGATGACAGGCATCAAAAGAGGCACCAGAAAAACAATGGAGGCATGCGTACCAATTCGTTTCCACAGAGAAGATGTTGTTGTTATCCCAAATGCCTTAAAAGCCGCTATCTTGAGACGGTTCTTCTTATCATTGTAAGCGCGAATGCAATATGTCGCACCAACAGCCACCGACCAATAAATGGCGATAATAATCCAAGTCTTCATAATCATCCATTTTGCTTATTTAAATCCAATAGTTTTACTCTCTGTATTGTTGGGATAATCCCGCTCCAAATAAGGATAAATCTTGCTATAATCCTCTAAAGCACCTCCGATGGCCTTATACGCTCTGTCAAATTCTAACATAAAATCACGAGAAGATTCAATAGCACTCTGATAACAACAGCAAAAATGATCCGACAGCGCAACAAAAGTAGTGCTAGTATTGTTGAGATTGATAGAATTGGCAGCTCTGTTCCAGCCATCACTTGTGACCTTTTCAAAATCGTCGTCTCCGAAGTCATAAATGATGTAAAGGTGTTTTATTCTTTTATTAATACCATCTGCAAGTTGGACTCGAAAACGATTATCATTCTTTATGACATATAAAGTGCCATCTTCCTTTTCATGGCGAAAGCCCTGCCTGTCAAGTTGCTTACAGATGGCTTCTTCTAGATGGTCAACGCTTTTAATCATTCTTAACCAAATAAAGGCAAAGACTACAATCCCAACGATTATAACCCCTGCTACTCCCGCAATAATAGGAGAACACTGAAACAGATAATACAACGACCAGCCTATTACAGCGCAAATGGCGAGTACACCCGTGATATAATTAAAAGTGTTGTCTTTTTCGTTTTCCATTTTTTTGTCTTTTAGTTTATGTTTTATCAGAACCCAAGAAAATCATAATCAACGCCTGGACCCGGATAATCACCATACATCCCATCTGTCAATGCCCACCATGTTTCTTCCCCCAAATCAGGCTGGTCAAAATTGCTATAGTCCTCATAGTCATCTTCGTAGTATTCTCCTCGGTTTTTCATAATTTCAAATGGTTTTATTTATTCAGAGTTTGTTTTTCATTTATTGTTTATGATGCCCAGCCTAAAAAAGTAACCATCTCTGGGAAACTTTTTTTCTCAGCCGGCGTAGTGTGTCCAATGTGCCATTTCCCACAATGAGCACACTGGTATGCGCTTACAGGTTTCTTGTCTTCAGGATGCCGGCGCATAAATTCCATTGCGGCTTCAGTAGCTTCCTCATAAGATGAATACTCCATCTTCTTTTTGAAAACCATTCCACCGGAAATTGGATCATACATCTTTTTCCAATGTGTGCCATTTGCTCTACAAAGACCCGTAGCACATTCCACTTGACCAAGATTGTGCAGCTGAAACGATGTGGCTCTTTTCATGTAATGTCTATCTCGACCTCCATGATCTTCGTCATTCTTATGCTGCCGATAATAGGCCTGGCACATTCTCTTTTCAACAATGCGTCGAACCTTGCGAGATGTAGCACCATCCTCCATGGTGATATCAACATCGCGAAGGCTTTCACCATCCATAAAGCGCAACTTTTCATTGTACAGTTTTTTCGTTGTACTGGCAAACCGTTTTGCTTGACCATTAGAACTGTTCTTTTTCGCCTCTTTCTTCATCCTACCAGCTTCAGCATGATTTATAATCCTATATGCGCTTTGCACTTTGTTGAGCAACAAAGAAGCATCGTAAATACCAGAAATTGTGTAGTCGCGGCAATCGCGAATAGCATTTCTGGCTGCATTAGACTTACCTGACGAAATGAATGTTTCAAATGTGGCAAAATCGTTGCTGATATTCCATTGATCAACCTTACCGAAATTGATTAGGGATGATTCCCATCTTTTGAGTGTGCTTTTGACTGTCTGTTCCATAATATCAAACTTTTATTTGACCTTTATGTCAGCTCTTCACAAAAGGTAATCACTCGTTGACACTAAAATTCATATATTTGCAGTCTAATCTGGAAAACAAGAAAAAGGTGGAACTACCTAAAATATTGTCAATCAACAACGAGCCGCGTCTCATCAAAAGGATTTACGAAGGTGACAATCGGGCTTTCTCTACTTTATATGAAAAGTATAGGCCCAAATTCTTTGGTTATTTTCAAGGGTCTTTTTCTGGAGAAGAAAAGAACGAACAAATTGCCGACTTATACCAAAATTCCTGCTTAAAGCTATACAATCAAATCATTACAGGCAAAATGTTTGTTCAAGACAAAAACATCTATATAAGAAGCAGAGAAGGTAAGATAAATGTTTTGTCTGCAAAACTTGATACATATCTAATTGGTATCGGCAAGTTTTCTTTTTTGGAAATGCAACGTGGAGAACGCAAGTATGTCAGTTTTGACCCCTTTGTTAATGTGCTAAGCATAGATGATTATACTCCAGCCGATGATGATACTAACGCTAACCCGCTTCTTGAAATCACTGAAGACCCATATTTTGAAGATGAAGCCAAATTCACTTTGGTACGTGAGATTGTTGATGCAATGGGAACTTCATGCAAAGAGATTTTCACCTATTTCTATTTCAGTGAAGATGGGAAAAAGAAGACACTCGAAGAAATTGCTAAAATAATGCCGAATTATAGCAGCGCCGACTCTGTTAAGAATCAGAAATCTCGTTGTCATAAAAAATTCAAGTACGCCTACGAAAAAGCCTTATCGGCTCAATAATATGGAGGATAACTATCATGGAAGAATTTGAAAATACCACATTCAATAAAGAAATAGCTGAAAGAGTTGACCGTTTCCTCCGTAAGGAAATGACCGAAGAGGAATCTTTGGCGTTCATAGAAGATGTCAAGTCAAATCCAGAATTAAAGGAATACTATCAGCGTCAGTTCAACTTGATGAGAGGCATCAATTTTGAACAAATGCAAGAAATCATGGACGCAAAAGAAAAAGAATTGGCCACTCATAAACCTATAGCCATTTCTCTCAAAACAATCTCCTTTGCTGCCGCAGCGATGTTTTGTGTCGTCTTCGCTTCGGATTTCATTGTTTCGATGCGTGTTGGCTCTAATGTATTACGACAAGAATTAGCCGTTATACAAAAAGGCGACAATGATATTGACAACCTGTTATTAGAAGGCGAATACACGAAAGCCCTTGATGTAATTGATAAAGAGTTAGAGATGGAGTATGAATTAGTCGACGACCAAGAAGCAATCGAAGCATATAATCAATCCATGAATGATTTGAAATACAAAAAAGCACTGATTTATTTGAAGATGGGCAAGAAGAAGAAAGCAAAAGCCATTTTGAAAGAATTAGGTGACGAAAGGTCTAAACAAGTTCTCAACCAACTACTCTGGTAATCATGTCAAAAGCGTTTCTTATAGTTTTAATAATCCTCGTGGCTCTATTCCTGCTCATTTATCCATTTTTGGGTGCAATGATTAAGGACAAGCGCGAACTTGCAGAAAAAACGCTGGAAGAGTTGTTCCCGTTTTTCTTCAGCACTATAAGTTCGGGTCTATTTGAAGGGAAGGGTGAAATAACTCCTCTGCCCAATGACCCAAGATGTGTTAATATGATGTCCACTGATCCAAATAGCCAAAATATGATTGTTCATTTTATGTACAGCACAGGCAAAATGACAATGGAACTAGGATTTAAGTATTTCCAACAAGAGTTGCGATTTCAACACAATACCGAAAACATGAGAAATGCTTCGGTATTTGCCCAAAAGGATATAGCTAGTGCTTTTGTAGAAATCGCACGCAAAAAAATATACGAGCACAAAATAAAAGTCGTAAGGCTTTTACATCCTGACGAAGTAGTTGACCATATTAAGATTGAACATCCATTCGACTTAGACGATCCCATCGATATGATCGAAGATTCTTACGATGGTTTTTCAAAAGACCAAAAAGAGGCCTTGATTGCCATTGGTTATTTGATTGCGACTGCTGACGGTTCTCCCGAATCCATTTTTACTAGTAATCCAGCCGTGCTTCAACAAATTAGATTCTTCAATGTTTCATGGGACAATTGCAAGTCAAAACTTCAATCCTATGGAGAACAACACCTAATCAACCTTCTAACAGGCATCAATGTCGACTCCATCCCTGTTATTGAGCCTTTCTTTTCTTCAGTTATAATCAATCCAATCACAGGTGAGCAAGACCCTAAAAAAACGCAAAAGTTATACGATTACCTCTCTGCCATAGGTATTTCAAAAGAAGAATACAATGAAATTGCCTTGAAAAACAAATTGCTAATGCAAATGTTTTGCGAAAAATGAGAAGAATACTGTTTATAGTAATATGCTACCTGGCTCTGGCAATTCCTTTAGCGGCTCAAAACAAGGCCGCATTAATAGGCATATCAGAATACCAACCTGGAAGTGGATGGCGCACAATTAACGCCCACAATGATATTGAACTCATCAGGAGCAAGTTATCCCCTTCTTGGCAAATCTTCATTTTAGAAAACGAATCCGCCACGCACCTTGGAATCATACAACTTTTTGAAAAAATAGAGAAAGAATCGTCTCCTGGCGATACGATTTTAATCCATTTTTCCTGTCATGGACAACAAATGATACCCATCCTTGAATCTGAAGATGAACCAGACATGCTGGACGAAGCCCTTGTCCCTTACGATGCCTTCAAGAAATGGTCACCAAGTTATAATGGTAGAAACCATATACGCGATGATGAACTTTCCAAGTATATTAACCGAATACGAGATAAAGTAGGAGCAAGCGGTATGGTCATTGTAACACTTGATGCTTGCCATAGTGATTCTATGAATAAAATTGGTGGAAACGCTGTCATACTTGATACAATTTGTCGCGGAACATCTGATATTTTTGGCGACTCTTGCATAATTACTGATGCTATAATTAAGAAAAGGTATGTCAGAGATACTAGCATGATTACCATAAGCAACAATTCCCCGGTGCTTTATTTGAGTGCATGTCAAGCTCATTCTCAAAATGCCGAAATAGTTCTTCCGGATGGCATAGGTTATGGCTCATTGTCTTATTCTATTGCAAGTGCCTTAGACAATGCCTCCTTTGCCAACATCACCGAGTTCCTAAATAATGTTGTCGTTTTCATGGACTCCTTGGTGCCTTATCAAACTCCAGGCATTCGTGCATCATTCAACTACACAAAACCCGACCTCAAACCAGAACCGATAAAAGCCACAAACACAAACGTAGAAAACTATGATGGGCAAAATCGCAATTTCATTTATATACTAATCGCAGCACTAGCATTGCTTGTCATAATAATATGGAGAATTAGAAAGAAATGAATACCAACGGCACAAATCAGCAAACACAAAAGCCCAGCACAACATATACCGTTATGCTGTGCATTTTCTTTTGCTTTCTGCTTAGACTTTCCATTGGTGCAATCTCGCAATTCTCTAATTGGCTCGTTCAAGAGATAAAGCTCTCCGATTCTCCCGTTTTCATTTCTTTGTATTATTTAGACTATTTCCTTTGGTTTGTATTTGGCTTTTGGTCTATCATACTAGCACTAAAAGTTTCTAAACACGCTATACCTTGTCTTAAGCTCTGCCTGCCTTTTCATTTCATTGCAATTCTAATTACAGGCCTATCTCGTATATCATTTATCAACCTTACATCTTCATGGCTATCTTTGCTCATAGTATTATTTCCTCTAATATTCTTCATATATCTCTGTAGTTCAAAAGAAATAAACCAGGCATATCCCAAGTCAGAAAGAAGCTTAGGTCTTCCTGGCTTAATAGGCATTGCCTTATATGTACTACTCGCCCTTCTTTCAATCCAAATGATGATTGCGGATATATCAAAAAGGCAAAACAGCAAAAAAATAGATGCTGCTAAAATTGAACTTCACGAAGGAGAATTAACCGATGGCCGTGCAATTTTCAAACCAAATGAAACATGGATTTTGGATTCATGCGCCGTACTCAACCCTGTGCAAGATGCTTTTTATTTTCATGATACTGTTTGGCCATCATCAATTTTTATAGTATGCGCCACTGAAGAATACGAGCCATTGCGATACAACTATATCTACTCAATCTCAGAAAACCAACCCGACGAGCTAAGAAGGTTTTATAAAGACGATATTGACTTCAAAGAAATTGAAACCAATGAAAATGTCATATACGTTGACCAATACTTTTACCAAGCAGATTCAACAACATACTATTGGACCTACGCCTCAAAACTTGGAAAAAAACTTGAAAAAGGAATAAGGTTATCTATTATAGAAAAAGACAGTCTGAGAACGACAATAGAAGATGCCATCGAATTTCTTGACAGATCCTCTCTAAACATTAAAGACAGATTACTCAAAAAAGACTGAATAAACCAAGAAAAACACCGCAACAATCGCAATGAGATACACTACCCATCCCAAACCTCGCTGAAAAAAAAACAAGAAAAAACGCTCCACAAAAGCCTCTTTGAATTTCTTCTTTTCAACAAGGCAATCGTAGAGGACAAGAAAGATTAAAACTGCAAAAACAAGCAGCAAAACCTCCTTAATAATTGGCATCCATGCATTTTTCATAGCGCAAAAATATCAAAACTATGGCAACGAACGATCAAGACAAGAAAAAAAAACAGCTACAAATCTTGGAAAACATCCATGGTGCCATGGGATGTTTCCTATATATGGCTTTTGCCATAATATGTCTCGTTATTTTAGCTTGTATTATTTTGCTTATTGCCAGATGGCTGTTTCCAAAAAAAGTTGACCTTTTTAATTACCATCTATCTACCAGAACTTTTGTCGAATTAAAGAATGCTCATAAATATAAAGCAGCAGTAGATTTTTACGAGCAAAAGGAAGAGATTTTCACCTCCGAAGGTGATATTTATATTAATATGACCGAAGTCTTTGATTGCTATAAAAGAATAGGTGAATATGAAAAAGCCGAGGCCATACTGCGAGATATGGACAGCCTGAAATACTTGTCACAAAGACAAATCAAAAAGTTGGAGGAGTATCCTTGGTATATTGATTTTTTACGATTTAACATAGCCAAAGAATACTTTAATCTATATGAAGAGATGGGCGACATCGAAGGGCAAAAACGATATTATGCATTGATGAAACAACATTTAACGCCCGAAGTTATAGAGCAAATAATAGATATGCAGAACAAACTCGATGAAGATGATACATTATTCCTCAACAATCCAATGAGGCTTTACGACCTAAAGATGTTGTATTTATCTTCACCAAAAGAAGCAATAATGGGAACCGCCAAGTTTCTTGATCAATTATACAACAATGGACTTGCCGAACCACCTTTGGTTTTAAAGTATTTGAATCTACTTAATAATTGGGCAATTGAACAATATGGAGTATTGCCAGCATACCAGTCTGTAAGCGAAGCAATAGAATATGCTTTGGACACCGACCCCCAGAATGATAACAAATATGAATATGGCACGCTGTCTGATATTTGCTATAGAGTCCACGATATCAAGAATAGTAAATGGTTTTATTCAAAATATACAACATACTTGGATCAAAACACTACAAAAGATGATCCCTTATACATTGAGAACCAGATAAGAGGTTTTAAGTTCTTGGAAAACGAACAAAACTGGGAGGAACTGGAGTCACAAGTTATCGAATGTTGTACCGGCCTCAGATTGTTGCTGTCAAAGAACATTTACACGATGAGCGAATCCCAAAGAGAACACTTCGTGAGTCTTCTTAATGGTCCTTTCGACTATGCCAATAATCTATTGTATAACCATCCTTCGGATAAACTGGCCATATTATGCTTCGACAACTCCATCTTTATAAAAGGATTACTTCTTAGATCCAGTCAAGAACTGGCCAATAAGATCAGAAATAGTGGTGATGAATCTTTAGTAGAGAAGTTCGAACAATTGCAAGAATACAGGAAAGAGCTGTCCTACAGGGAAAATCTTGACGAAGTTGGCAACGCCATCAGGATAAGAATCCTCCGCAAAGACATTGACAATCTAGACAAACAACTTGCTGTCTCTTGCCCTGAATACCGCTATGATCGAGAGATTGCAGAAGCAAACATTGGCTCAATAAGCAAGTGTTTAGACACCGATGACGCAATTATAGACTTTATTCAAACAGGGGAAGGCAATCTGCTCGCACTTATTGCCACAAAAAATGGTAAGGTAACATCGGTTAATCTTGGAACAGAAAACGATGCTTTAAGATTATTCCAAACAGAAGATTATTGGCAATCATACACCAACCCCTCTCTAACACAAATAATTTGGACACCTATTGAACAACACTTGACTGACATCAAAGATATATATTACACCACAAACGGTGTTTTCAATTCAATTTCTTTCCAAGCACTCAGTGTAGGTTCAAGACAGCATCTGATTGACCATTATGATTTCCATCTTCTTTCTAACGCCAGCAATCTCCTTGCCATGCAGAGCAGCGTCCCATCTAACCAGCCTAATAAATTAGCAATCTGGGGCGCAATTGATTATGGTAACAAGGAACCCCTTGTGATTGCCGTGGACTCTTCATATCGTGATATCACCAGAGGTAATCATCTTAATCAATTGGTGTTTTCAAAAGATGAAATCGACTATATTAAAAGTCTAATTGCCTTTCCAGAACTTATTTCTTTCTATTCAGGAGCAGAAGCTACAGAACTTTCTTTCCGGTCAAGGTCAGGCAAAAAAGACAACATCTTACACATTTCTACCCATGGTTTCTTTGATGAAGACGATGCGCATAGAAAAGAATATAACCCAATGTTTAACTCTGGCCTGTTCTTTGCTGGCGCTGATTCTACATGGAATAGAATTGACACTGTTTTCAATACAGAATCAATGATAGACGACGGCATCTTAAGAGCCTCAGAAATACAGTATTTAGATTTCTCCGATTGTTCGCTTGCCGTTCTTTCCGCTTGTAAAACAGGTTTAGGTCACAGCTCTAACACGGAAGGCGTATATGGTTTGCAAAGAGCCTTTAAACTTGCTGGTGTAGAAAAAATCCTCATGAGCCTTTGGAATGTAGACGACTATTGTACATCAGAACTTATGCAAACGTTCTATCACTACTACATAAAAGAAGGTTATTCTGACGAAAAAGCACTCCGCGCTGCGCAGAGTGCCATTCGTGAAAAATACCCAAATCCAAAGTACTGGGGTGCCTTTGTACTTCTTTATTAGCGAGCAGAGTTCATCGGAATTACATTGGCCACAAGCTTAGAGTGCCATCCTTGGTGTTCAACACCAAGTGATATAGTCATATAGTATGCATCGCTTCCATTAAGGCTTTCAACATCGTAATCTGCCTTTTCTGAAAAATCAGGATCCGTAACAGGCAGGTCATATTCTACACCATTATAGGTGAAGTTAACTCTAAGCCGTTTGTAATCGGTGCCATAACGGTTTTCCATGAAGAAGTTGACTTCATTGGCTTTAATCAGCATCAAAGAATACCCCATCGATACATAACTGTCTGGATGCACAGCCTTACCCCTATTGCCAAAGAGCAAATTGTGGCGGTTATCACAGAGCATATCCAATGTGCTTTGTGTATTGTTCAATCGCCCCACTTTCTCAATACTATCAAAGTAGTAATTTTCACTTTGCGCACAATCAGGACAGGCTATTGCACCTGAAATCTTTACTATATCCATCACCTTACAAGTATTAGAAAGATGTGTCGGAATCTCTCCATGTTCAGTGCCTCTTGTTACCGGGCGAATCCATTTGGGTGTTCCATTTTCTTTCACAATTGAATACCTGTCGTCGGTGCCCTTGGTGAGTTCTACTCCACCTATGCAACGTCCTCCGTACTTGTAGGAGACTGCCATGCAAACAAAATATTTATCCATTATTCACTACTTTTTTATTCGACTTATTGGACGTTTTTCTCTGCGTCCTTCATCTCTTTATGACAGATGGATAAAAAAGGTAATCAGTAAGCGTGAAAAAAACTATCTTTGCATCAAAAATCCACTAATTAAGGTATTATATGAAAATTGTTCTCATTATTCTAGGAGTGCTAATCTTAATCTCCTATATCAGATTTCGAATCAACCATTCAATGGATCTCAAAATGACAAAGTTCCTTGAATTAAAATGCAAAATGAATCCCAACGATGTCAGACCTATGCTCAGTTTGGCATCAGCATACTCAAATGCAGAGCTTTATGCTAAAGCCCGCTCTTTATATTTAGCCATAAAAGGCTCATCGTCTTTAATGAGCATGTTAAACCAAGACAAATCTGAAAAACTTGATTTGAACATCCGGTTTTGTGAAAAACCTCTTCCATGGTCCAAAGGAGCTAAAGACCACCGAGCTTTTAAATATATTCATTACTTCCTCCTTAAAAGAATCGGAAATCGTCGATACGAGTTTATTACAGAAGAAGATGCCCTGGAGTTCAACTCATATATGCGCTGTCAGAAGTGAATTCTATCAGGGAGATAAAGATGTCTATATTGCTATTGCGACAATCGCAAAAATCAACGCAACAATCAGTTTTATCCAAATAAACAAACCCGAACCTCCTGAAACAAATGAATAATTGGCATCTGTGATTTTTTCATAAAAAAGCGTAAACGTAAAAAACAAAACTATGTGCGAGAGAATTGAGATTAGAACAGACCAATACCAAGCAATGCCACACATGGCAACAAAATCCAATGCTACAATTAGATAACAAAGGATGGCAAATAGCAACATCATTCCCCTGCTCTTCATATACAAAGGAATATTGATTTCGGCATATTGCCGTATCGAATTGTGATGACATTCAGCCCAAAGGCATAATATTATCGATATAATAGCAAGTGTTATTCTCATATCTACTAGTATAAATGAATAATGTTTATTTGTTTATCGGCATTTGAATCTTTTAGAAACTCTACGACCAAGCGGCGATGACACATTTCAGGCGTGTCTTCAGTGCATAAAAAACAACACTGGTCGAATTCTTCAACAGGGAATCTTTCGACAATATGTCGCTGCTTTAACAGGTTGTTAAACACAACCGTATAGCCATTCCAATCAATGACTTTGTCTTGATAATCTTTAAGCAATTCTTTGGTAGGTGCCAGATCCGTAATGTGAACATATTCAGCATTACAAATCTCTTTCATAAAAAACTCCAAGTCAGTGCCTTTTGCAAAGCCAGCAAGTTGACTTGAATTATTGATGCGAATATCTACAAGTTTCTTGACTCCAGCGTTCTTTAATAGTCCAAAGAATTTCCTTGCGTTCTTCTTGGTAAACCCTATAGTATAAAGTGTAATCATATCAAAATTCATTTTCGTTTTCTTCACCTGGTTTAAATCCAATAGCTTTGTTCTTCAATCGATAGGCGTCTCTGCGTTGGTCTTCAGCGGTATAGGTGCCAAACAAAGCATCCACTTCTGGAAGTTTGCTGTTGCGTTTGCGTAGCATACCTTCTATCATTTCATCCTCTAACTCTTTATGGGTTTTGATTTCCGAAGTATGCAATATATGAAACACATCATATCCGTTGTCATAAAAATAACGAGATACCATAGAAAAACGATGGCAAGCCAATGGATCTGCTTCTGAACACATCAAAGCAATGTTGTGCCCTTGTTCTACACCGTTTTTTACTCGTTCTACTCCTTTAAGAAACGCCGGTGTCGTTACCGCCTTTTCAAAATTAACCTGGCCATCAATTATAGCATCGTATCTTCTAGCTCCAAATTCTTCTCCAAAATGCAAGTAATAGATTCCTTTGCTTGACAGGTAGCGTTTCAAGTTATCTTTGTTGAATTGTGGCGTATATGCACTTGCAGGAACGCTGCGAACATCCACCACACAATCAATCCTTGCTAATGTCAACAATGACAAAAGCTCTTCTGTAGTGCCATTTGAATGGCCAATTGTGTAAATCTTGTTCATTTTTCAAAATGCGTTTTCTACAGGTTTATGTCAACTTCAACTCAAAAGTAATCTCAGGTATTAGTTTTTTTGAATCTGGTGCTCAAGTTTCTCCCAATTGCATTCGCCTACAAAAATACTGCTTTTCTTGGGTTAAAGCCTCAAAACCGAGAAATTCCATTCCTATTTGTTTGTCTTTTTTTATTTGGGCACATCCCTAACTATCCCTACAGCCCCATTGTGTCGAGAAAAAAAAGAAAACGGACTGTAAAAGGTCCGTTTTCTATCGCCTTAATCATCTAACACTTCAAACCTATGAAAGGACATCCAACTCTCATCAGAATTGTTGTGTTCTTCCATATATTCATCAATGGTGTTTTCGATCTTGGCAAAATCTGGCGTTAATCCCTTCCCAATGGTTTCCCCGATGTACTTTGCTGCTTCATCTATGGTCTCGAAATACTCCAAGCCATCATAAGAGTCGAGGCAGTATCGGTCTTTGAAAAACTCTCCGTCGGCATCGTTTGTGGCATAAACGCAATTTCCAGATTCCTCAACCTGATAATAGATTTTTGATCCAGGGTATTGCTGTTCAAGGAAATGTCTAAACTCAGGCATCTCGTCCCAAGCAGTTTCACATGATAAGCTCACATGGTCGTCGGTAAGGTTGTAGTCGATTATTTCTCCACGGCAATAGACTTTATCCCAGTCACCGCCGAGTAGATTCACCAAGCAGCCCATCCATAGTTTCCCAAAGCCATTAGGTACAAGTGGTTCGGTCATTTTAGAGAGGCTGTCGATTTTCTCATACAAGTCTTTAGCATGTTCTTGATTCTTTGCTTTAAACACATAAGCAGTTGAAGCCCAATTTGGCATAATTCATTTCTCCTTTCTTTTTTAGATGTTATACGTTCTTTCATCGAGGTCTTCGGTCGTCATCCAGCAAACATCCTTTGTCCTGAACTGGTATTTATCCTGCAATTCAGTCCGCATGAAATCTTCGAAATCCTCATAGGTTTCGCTCTTGGATTTTTCTTCTTCCGTGAGCTTGATTTTGATGATTTGCCCGGTACAATAGTCGAGCATGATTAGGTAGTTCGGTTCCATTGTATTGTCTCCTTTTTTTGTTAGTAGATGATAATGTCTTTGATGATTTTCAGAAATGCTGTCTTGATGTGTTCCAAAATGCTAATCATGGTTGTTCCTCCTTTCTATTTAATTGATACCGTTTAATTAAAGTGTAGACAGTTGAAGGCCTGAATCTGCATCCTGTCGACGTGGTAAAGCCTTCATTGTTTAGCGTGTCGGCCATTTGTTGAAGTGTCATGTCCCTTTCGACCAGAACCTTCAGCATAGCCACGGCGCGTTTGTTGTTTGGATTGTTGCTGGCCTTGGCTCTGTTCGTTTCGTTGCTGTGGGAGATTGCTTCCGCGTGCTTGACCATTAAGTGTTCAGGATTGCCGAGCGTGCATCCTCTGGCCTTCTTTGCCGCGAGCGCCTGTTTCGTGCGTGCGGCTGTGAGTTCCGCTTCATATTGTGCAATAGCAGCCATGATATGAAGCATCATTTTGTTTGCTGACGGGAAATCGCAAAAGGTTATTTCCACGTCCGATTCGAGTAGTTGGGATAGAAAGCATACGTTGCGCGCGAGTCGGTCCAGTTTGGCCACGATAAGCTTCGCATTGCTTTTTCGGCATAGTTCGAGTGCGGCTTTCAATTGCGGACGGTCTTTCTTGCGCCCGCTTTCGATCTCAATAAACTCTGCAATGGGTTGTGTGTCGCGCAGGAAGTTGTGAATAATCTCCTGTTGCGCCTCAAGTCCCAGTCCTGAGTAACCTTGCTTGTGTGTGCTTACGCGAAGGTAGGCAACATACTTTTCATCGGTTGTTTGTTCTGTTTTTGTCATAATGTCAGTTGTGTTTTGGTTATTAGATGTCCGTCTAATACATAAAAACGGGCTCCCACAAGGTCGTTTCGGTTGATTTCTTGCAGGAACCCGTTTTTGTCCGAGGTTCAAATCGTTATCAAAAGACTGCCCGACACCTCGCTTTCCTTCATATAAGGAGAATAGTCCAGGTCGGGATGGTCTTGCTTGAATAACGCCAGGTTGAATGATGTCCTGACGGACGGCAGTTTCCGTGTGATTTTCATCGTCTCGGTAAACCACTGCCGTATGTCATTGTCGGTCATCCTTTTCAATATCTCCGACTTTAGCAGGTCGAGTTCGGTCTCGGCCTTCGTCTTCTCGGCGATCAGCTCCCTGATGTGTGTCTCAAGTTGCCTTACGTCGTCAGGTATCGAGTAAGGGTTCTTGAACCGCTCGCCTCTCAAGTCGGTCTCAAGCAAATCCTTGCACACCTCGGATGGTATTCTAGCGATGGGAATCAGTTTCGATACCACAGACCGCTCCCCGTTGCTCTTTTCCTTGTTGCGAAGGTGGATGACGTAGAGGCTGTCCACCTTCGCCTTTTTGTTCTGAAGCTCAAAAAGATATGCGTATATGCTTAGTTGCCAACGAGCCTTTTCAAGCTTTTCTCCGTTCATAACAGAATAGGTCTTGATGTCGGCCAATGAAAATGTATTATCACCAGTCCGATAGACCTTGTCAATGTTTGACGCATAGTGCTCGCCGTCCGTCACCGTGTATTCCGAAATCTCATGCGTAAGGTCATTTTCCCTGCATAGGGTTACATAGTCGATGACTTCGGGCGAATTGTCGTTAATCCACTCATTATCGAACAACTCGCAACTTTTATGCACTGCCGTGCCATACAAAGCCGCAAGTTTGAGTGTTTCTTCATCAATTCCGTCAAATTCGTCAGCAAATAGCTGACAGTGCAAGACACCGGTAATGCCTGACAGGAATTTCCCGTTCAGGTTGTAGGTGTGGTCCTGCTCGTTGAAGACCACACCTGATTCAGTTAGTTCGACCCGTCTCATGCCAATCCAAGTTCAGCCTTGCGGCGGTTGAAAAGTTCCTTAATCTCGGGGTTGCCCAAAATCTCGGCCTTGTGATCCCAGTAGATTTTCCAGAATGCTTGCTTGTCCGCTGCGACGTTCAAAGCGTCCATGACCTTCTTGTAGCGAGCCGTGTTGACAGGCTTTCCAGCTGTCTCCTGATGATGCCATGAAGACGGTGCCGCTTGCTGCTGTTGTTGTTCAGCCGCCGCGTTGGTCTGCTCTTCGCCTTCCATTGTGATGTTTTGCGGATAGTCCTCGCCTTCGTACAAATAGAGGCCTAATCCAAACATGGCGATGTTTTTCACGAGACAGCGAAGTACGGCCTTGTTAATGTCGAACATGGTGGCTGCCTGTACGGTCTTCTCGATGAAGGCGCCCGTGGATTTGTCGAGAACCTGATAGGTGTAGGGCTCGAATCGCATGGCCCTGTTCTTGTTGTCCATGACGGGGAGCATCATTTCGTATGTGTGGCTCCCCGCAGTGACTTCCGTGTGTACCATGATGCCCGTTCTCGCGTCGGCGTAGTATGGCAGACTTGTCGTCGGGTCTTTCATTATCCTGTAGCTGGCGTTGGGATAGAACTGCTTGAACAGCTTCCAAGCCTTGCTCCAAGTCAGGTAGGTGAGGCCGTCCCTGGTCTCAGTGTTACCTTGCAAATTGATTGAATAGAGGGTGATGAACATGTCTCTGCTGCTCTTTTCCTCTGCATTCATGGTCTGAATGCCGTTGTTTTCTGTGTTTTCTTTCATTTTCTTTAAGATTTAAGTGTTTGTGTGTATTGGTTTGTGTTGTCTTGTGCAAATAACAAGAGGAGGCATCACGTTTGGGTGACACCTCCTCGGTAATCGTTTGACGTTCAGTCGTTGAAATCACGTTACTGGATGAACCAGCTGTACTTGGGGTCAACCCCCTTGATCGTGTCCGCCAGTCCTATGGACAGCTCCGTGGCTGTCGTCGCTCTCGGAAGGAATGTGTCGATGTAGTTCTTCTTGTTGCTGCCTGTAAGAAGATTGTAGAAATTCCACATCGAGATGCCGCTGGTGCCTCCCTTGAAGTTCACGTCCGACACAAAGCCGGATGCGACGCTGTTGAGTTGGGCATCGGTGACATCGATGCTGGGAATTTGCTTTCTTCTTCTCTGGTCAAGATAGTTGTACAGACGCAGTTTCCCGAGTATTTCGCAGAACTGGTGCTCGCTGAGGTTGACATTGTTCAATGACTCCAGTTTCCTGAAACTGTCGATTATGTTGAATCTGTCGAGCAAGTCAAGCACCTGTGAGTAAATCGTCCCGGTGTTGCTTGCCAGAATCGTGTGCTTCAGCCCATCGGTGAAGATGCACTGGTTTTGACACACTTGGTTGTTGAATCCCACCGCCACAGAGAATTTCTGCTCGGTGAGTCTTCCGCTCAAATTGTCGCGATTGTAGGCCTTGCAGCCCACAATGGACAAATTCAGTCGATTGCCGTTGATCTCGTCATAGATTGACGGTATCTGGATGGCAAAGATGCTTCTCTCATAATATTGGGTGATGTCCGTAGGACGGAGACGGTCGGCGCGCTTCCCAGCCGCATGTGGCCTTCTCCCCTTTACAATATGAGACGCTCTTATCTGAGGTTCGAGTACAGACTCGTTCCTGTAGTAGTCCATAACTGCCTCGTATACTGTCGATATGAAGGCATTATGCGAAATGCACTCCTGATTATCCTTGGCGAACACAGGAATGATGTAGTCACGCTTTAGCTGTTCCAATGTGACAGCTTTCGTGTTTGCCCCGATGAAAACGGGGGGTGTGTTGGTTTCACTTGCCTCATCTTCGACGATGACGGCTTCGGTGAAAATCTCGTTCGGTTCGTGTTGTGTTGTTGGGTTCAGAATGACTGCCCTGTTCGTGTTGGCAGGTACCATTGAACCGCTTCTAACTAATGTTTTTTCCATTTTTGTTATGATTTAAAAGGTTAGTAATTCCATTTTGCGTTTCAGGGACGTTTGCTTTTTCGCTCCCTGAAGAACCTGATTAGTCTTTCGGCAATGTAAAACATGCCGTCGATGATTATGATGATGACATTCCTCTTCATCTCAAAAGGGTTGTCTTTTTGTACTTGAGCCGCTTGCGGGCCCGTTCGGTTGCTTCCGCCAGATTGATGTGCGGATTCTCGTTGTGTTGCTTTTCGTTTTTCTTGTCATGTTTGTTTGTTTTTTAATTTGTGATTTAATTGATTGATTATCTTATATATAAGGCTTTGAAGGAACTGCGGCTGGAGCAAAAAAAAAGGAAAGCGTCGCCGCAATTCCTCATTACGGTTCCGCTTCCCGCCGACGCTTGCGGTTTCAGTTTGCCAAACATGAGCTGGCGGTTTACTCCCATAGGCGACGGCCATCCAATCGGTGGGGTTCTCTTCGAATTGTCCCCAACCGACCAGGTATGCTTTTATTAAATGATGTATGGTTTCTCTCTTTCTAGACGGGGCGCCTTGGTTGGCCGCCCCGTTTCTTCTACATATAAGGCTTACAGGGGCCCGGAAAGGAAAAAAAGAAAAGATATCTTACTCTTTTCAAATGGTTTGTGATACTCGCAGTGGCTAAAACCACTTTCTGAAAACGTCCTCTGCAAGCCACCTTACACTTATGTACTACGGGTGGTGTAGCATTCGACAATTTGGATCCTCCTTGTCTACTAATAAGGCTCTCAGGCTTTCACAGGCGGTGTTTTTTTTCGATGGTTTCCGCCGCCAAATTGGATGCCCGATTCTGCCAAAAACTGTCCAAATGCGCTGTTTTGCGCTCCCATCGCCATGATATTCTTACTATTAGAATAAAATGCCAAATATATGATGATGCGTCTAATGGAGGCGCTGTTCGGCTTTGATTGGCGGCAGCCAGAACAAAAGCCCTCCTTAAAAACGGAAGTGCCGCCAAAAGCAATAGAAAAAACCATTGTCCCGATTCAATACAGGGATGATGTTAATAAACTGAAAGCTTACGTGGGTGAGGAGAACTGGAAGGCGGGTTTGGAAATATCGCTATATCTTTATGAACTTCTCTCAATCTGCCCGCGCGAACGTAAGAGATCGGATAGCTTTCGCAAATTGATTGCCTATCTCGATGATGAATTAAACATTAAATTGATTATTAAAAACAGGAGAAAAGAAGATGAGTAGTTCAAAAAATTCAAATCCAAAGGCACCGACAGTTGATGCCAATGGAAACAGACTGTATTATTACCTCGGCATTTATGTGTCGAGCGATGGGAAAAGCATTTACAAGCTTGACCCCGCAACTGGAGTGAAGCAGTATATTCCAATCAAGCAAAAGTCAAACGGAAGCCCGTACATTGAAGAGAATGGGGCCACCTTCTATGTCAACTACCTCGTTGCCGTATGCTACAAGCCAGCTCCGAAAGACGGCAAAAAATATGTGATTGTGCATCTTGACGGTGATTTGGCTAATTGCGACGTGAGCAACCTTGAATGGAGACTGCCCCAACCAACGCCAATCCCTCAAACACCGCAGAGCAGGCCTTATTCACTTAACACGTATCAGCAATGCAAATTCGGGAATCTGACCGTCAACAAGGCAGGTGAAGTGTACGATGGAAACAACCTTCTAAAGCAGGATGACAGCATATATGACAATGATACCGACCTGTTTGTCTGTATCAGGCCATTCGTATATGTCAATGGCAAGAGGTACATGATGGATGACTTGGTGACGAAGGCAAGATTCGTGCAAGGAACCCCAAACGGAAAGACGAACCCTGTGATATTGCACAAGGACCATGACCGCAATAACTACGCAAGTTCAAATTTGGAATGGGTTGAGGAATCGAGCGCCGAATACCAAAATTACTTGGCAGATGAAAAACAAGCCAGAAGAGCACGAAATGTCCAGCTCAATCCGAACAAGGTATTTCCGAGCTTTATGCAACCTTGATGAATATGTGAAACAGATGGGACATAGAAATCTCTCATCTGTTTCCATTTGTTCTCGTTGTTGAAATCGAAAAAATGGACGCTTTTGCTGTTTTATACCCTTATGGATGATAGGGACTGTCCACTTTTTTCACCGAGAATGGTGGATTCCATTAATGAATAGCAATATTAGTCCCTTTTTTACAATAAAAATGGACATCTATATAAAACAAAAAGAAGACCCATTGCCGACCTGACCATTCGGAAAAGCTAGTCTCGCTCACGCTCGACATACACTTTTCCTCATCCCCAATGGGTCTATCCGCTTCGCGTATGATGAATAGAAAGATATATGTATTCCTTCTTTCAGAAAAGAAAAGGATTTATTTCTATTCCATTTGCGACAGCACTCAAGCTGACCATGAGGACTGAAAGGACGAATGTGTCAGCTTGAGTAATCCTTTTGTCATCGAATTGGTTTAATGCTTTTCTATTCTAATCTTTCCATTCAATCCCCAGTCCCTATCATCAACCATATTTCAAGACTTAACAATCAAAAATTATTGAAAATGAATAAGAAAGAGATTTTTATACCAGAAGGGATATTTCATTTAAGTGATTGGCCAGAGATTCAATCACAGTTTCCACAAGGCAGCTTCATACTTGACAAGACCATAACAGGGTGCGGAGCCACTACAATGTTCTTATCCGACGACATCCCAACCATCCTGTGTAGCGCAAGACTGGAGTTGATGCACTGTAAAGCCAATGCGCCAGAATTTCATGGTAAAGTGCATGAGTTCAGGAAGTTTGGCGACCGTAGCAGTTCCGTCCTCACGCTTGAAAACGAAATGATGAATTATGTCATCAGCTTCCCGCCCTTTGGCTCTCCATTTGCCCCGAAGATTCTTGTCAGCTACGATTCTTTCAAGCATGTGGCGCAAGCTTTGGCCGAAAAACAGCAACTTGGAAGATTTCGGATTGTGGTGGACGAGGCTCAAACACTATTCACCGACGCATCATTCAAGGGCGACGTGGAGATTGAGTTCCTTGAAAATCTGAAGCACAACAACCAGGTCATCTTCCTATCGGCAACACCCTATATCGAGGATTACTTGGATCAGATGGATTTTTTCAAGAACCTGCCATATATTGAACTTGTATGGCCAGCATCGTCAACCCATCCCACCAACATTGAAAAACAACCATATTATAGGAAATCGCCGAAGGCAACGGCAACTCAAATCATCCAAGACTACATAGGCAAAGGGTATTTCAAGGACAAGATTTGCAATGGTCAAACAGTGTATTCCAATGAGGCTGTTTTTTATATCAATGACGTGGGTTCCATCATCAATATCATCAGCGAAAACAACCTGACTCCCGACAACACCAACGTCATTTGCGCAGTGAACGACGACAACATTAAACGACTGAAAAAGATTGGCTTCGAGATAGGACATGCGCCGAAGATGGGAGAACCACACAAGACCTACACCTTCGTAACAAAATGTGCCTTCGAAGGGGTTGACTTCTACTCTCCCTGCGCATACACATACATCTTCAGCAATATCAATCTCGACAACCTTGCACTTGACATATCGCTTGACTTGCCTCAAATTATGGGAAGGCAGAGGCGTGGAGACAACCCTTTCAGATACGATGCAACATTCTATTTCAAGGAATTTGTGGACTTTAACAATGAAAACGAAAAAGCGTTTATGAGCCGGATATGTAATAAACAGAAACTCTCGGAAGGCTTGATTGACACATACAACAATTGCAACGAGGCGAGCGTTAGGATTGGCCTTGGCGACAAATACCGCACAAGCCAAAAAATCGACAAATTCAGCAAGGATTATGTCGCCGTGATTGACGATAAGGTCAATGGTACACAAAGGGTGGTATTTAACGATTTGGCCATGTTCAACGAAATCCGAGCATGGGATATTCAAAAGAGTCAGTATATTGATGGTTGCCAGGTCATGCGGTCTATTGAGGATGCCACAATGTCTATCACCGAGGATAAAATATTGGAATCGTTTCTGCTGGCGTTTAATGTCACCTTTGAGGACAAGATGAGGATGTATTGCGAGTTCCTTCAATATCATCCCGATTACAAGGCCCAACTCGAATGGCTGCCACAGATACCGATGGAGATAAAGACCTATTACAACACCATCGGCCCAAACAACCTCCGAACCATGTCGTATAAGAAGGCCAACATCAAGCAGCATCTAGGATATGTGGACTTGCAAGATAGCATAAAAGCGGCAGCAAGTTCAATGTTCGCGAAGGGCCAGTTCTACACCTTGAAGCAGACCAAAGAAATGGTGCAGTCCATTTATGACAATTACGGCGTGGCGAAGAAGGCCAAGGCAACCGACCTAGAAGAATTGTTGGATTGCTCAGCCTCGAAACAAACGGTGGATGGGCATAGGGAAAACGGCTATGTGATTCAATGACACCGCGCCGCATCCATAAACCAGTCCATCACCATCGGAACAGAATCCGATGGTGATTTTTTTCGTGTGGCAAGGTATGGCAACAGGCTGTTTGATTGTAAACAATTGATATTCAAAATACATGCTTTTTTCCCGCTTAGGCTTGCCATAGGTGATGCCACACAATTAATCACGATTGCCACACAAAAAAGTGGTATTTGCCACGACTTTTCAATGCTTTGCCACACCAAAGAACCGCAATTGTGGGGCGTCCAATAACAAAAAAAAAGAGGCCGACCGAAGTCAGCCCCCATCACAGATAAAGACTATGCGTGGCTTAGAGTGTGCCGTTCAAGAGCCTATTCTTGGCCTCCATGATGTCAGGATTTCCTTCAGCATCGAAGCAACCATAAGCAGCTGCAAGATTCTGTAAAGATCTTTGCACTTTCTTCCCATCGGGTTCGTGATACTTCCCGCAATAGAGGTTGAACTCTTTTGCGATCCTTTGATAACCATATACACCTCGTTCATACTTAAGAAGCATCTTGAGGGAGGTTTCCTTGTCACAGACACTGTCATTATCTTCGTTGCTTTCTGCGAAGACTTGTTCCGCAGCCAAGTTTTCATCGTTGATTTTTTGAGCTTCTTCACCATATTTTTTGAGGAAGCGTTCCATGTAATAGTCAGCGATGTAGATAGTAAGGTCCACAACCTTAGTTCTTGTCGACGAGTCATTTTTGAAGTCGTACAAGCCGGCAATTACGATGGCACAATTAAAGGCGGCAGCTGAAAACCGCTCTTTGAAGATGTCTCGAACAGATTGTTCTTCTGAGTCAGCGAGGTGTTTCTGCTTTTTAACCCATCTGTCAAGAGCTTCTCTGACATAATCAAGATTGGCTTTGGTCTCTGGACAAGCCGTGTCTTTTCCAGTAGCGTCAGTCGTATAGCAGTACTTCTTGCGCCATTGGTCAATCATATTGCGATAAACCTCCAGCTCAGACTCATCGAAGTTGAAGTTTGGCATCCCGCTCTCATCTTGTTCAAGCGTGCAAAAAGCCATACGTGAAGCCGGACCACCTTCGACATCTTTCGCTCTCACGAAACGGTTCACGTCTACTCTCGGACCAGTGAGTACGAAATTCATGAAGATGTTTGTGCGGCCTTGATGGTTCATGGTATTCTTTTGAACGAGACCGTTGTCAAATGCTTTACAATAATAGTCCATGTCAAGTCCTGTGCTGCTGCTTCTTGCCCTAACCGCAGTACTGATTTCCTCCTCAAACAAGAAATTGTGAACGCCCTGGTTATTAAGCAGTCGTTCAAAGTAGGCCGCCTGTGAGGTATGGGCACCCATCGTTTGAACGATGTGCTTTGCTTGGTCGTGATCATTGAGCTTACCCGTATCTGCATTGTATACACGTTCAAACAGGCGGTCCAACACAAATTTGATCTTGCCCTTACCTGAGCCGGATGGCGCTTCGACTATGACTTGAATGTTCGGTGCGTGAAGAACGCTATCACTAAACATTGCACGGACTTTCGAGAATGCCATGGCCCCGAAGCCGCTCAATTGTGCCATCATGATGGCGTCCTGGAATCCTTCGGGAAAAGCTTTGACAATGGGACCGACAATGGGAGGCAATGCTGGCATTTTGTGTTTCGACTTGAAATCTTTCAGCCATGATGACGTACGAGGCGGCTCTTCATCAACAGTGTTGGAAGCGGCTCCATGTTCGGGTTGCGCCGTAGTTTCTCCCTTACCATTCTGCCTGATGTCGTACATAGCTTTGGCCTTTTCCACGTCAACTTGTGCTTTTTTTTCGTAGAGGTCACCATCGGCCTTGCGATTTTCGCCGTAAGCCTTAGTCTCCGCCTCTTTTTTTCCCACAAAGAGTTGAACGATTGGGTCACCTATTACTAAAGCACCTCCAGCCAGCATGAGAATAAAACCAAGCATATCCTTAGGTTCATTAGTGCTTACTCTATTATTTCCGTGTTGAATTGCGTTGCTCATGCTCTTGCTTTTGTGGATCATTCTTATGATTATTATATACCACGATGCCACCCATGATGATGAGCACCAAGCCAAACCAAGTCGCCAAGGTCGGCTTATACCAATGATTTGTTACTGTATTCATTTTTGTGTTTTTAAGTTATACCATGATTCAATACGTACCAACACCTCAGTCGCTACGGCGATGCCAATGATGAAGTGTGTTGTAAAGGAGTCAACTGGCATGAAGCCGCTGTAAGAAGGGTTGCTACAAGTGTGGCTCAAGTTAATTTCGACATTAGTGCCATCTTGATGACACACATCAATGAAACTTTTATTCTTGTTCATATAAGTGAATTTTACGCTGCAAAAATAGGGATTATTTCTTTTGATCGCAACTATAAAATATTGATTTTCAATATTTTAATTGATTGTTCATGATGCTTTATGATGCCGTATGAAGCTTTCATAATCATCAAACAGAAGAAAGTAAAAAAGAATTAAGGAAACTACTCCTGTTTCTTTGGTTAAGTCGCGCCTTCCCCAAAGTTGAACGACCACATCATCGGCTAAAGTGTTTCCGCCAGCAAAAGTAAACACACATTCCACTAACAGCGAAAACCGTCATGGATAGGGTATGAATTGAAAAAGTTAGGGTATAATGGCGACACCTGTAAAGATGCGTATTAATAAGGTGTCAAAAGCATTACCTCTCAAACACCGGTATTTAAAAAACCCTTGCTAAAGGATTGTTATTGTGCTATTTATTGACCAGAATCGAGTAGTGCTATTACCTTTTTCAACATCTCTTCATCTGCATTTGCCAATTTTTTAGCAACATCATCTTTCAACGAGTTGCCTTTTTGTTCCCATTTAGCCAACTCCTTTTGTTGAGTTTCATCACAGACCTCAATGTAAGGTTGCATCGCCTTGTATGTAGAATGCCCAGTGACACTCATTACAACGGTGGGGGGAATGCCGAATGACAAGGAACAGCATACAAAAGTTCTCCTTCCGTCATGACAGCCGATAATCTCATAAAACTTTCTAACTTCCTCGTGGCGTTTCGAACCTTTGTAGTACAATAACGACACTTCACGCTCCAGACCTGCTTCTTTGGCAGCTTCCTTTAGATTAGAGTTCAGTTTCTGATTGGATGGCACGGGGAACATGACTCCTTTTTTGTAATCAACGCCCTCATATTTATGAATAATATCCTTAGCGTAGCTGATAAGTGGTATTGAAAGTTTATCATGCGTCTTTTGAGTAACTATCTCGAGATGATCATCATGCACATTGGCTCTTTTCAATCCAGCAAGATCTGAATAGCGGAGGGACGTGAACGCCATGAAGCAAAACAAATCCCTTGCAGTTTCCCAATTAGAGTGTCCGCCAGCAAACTTATGGTCGTAGAACTTCATCAACTCATCATACTTCAAAAAAGTTACTGTCTTCGGCACGATGGTCAAATTGGGCTTGTAATCAACAACGCCCGGCCGAATCTCGTAACCTTCTGATTGGAGCCACTTCAAAAATGTTCTCAAAAACGAAAATTGCTTTTTTATGGTAACATTTCGGTAATGGTTCTCAATGTACCAATTCCTAAGTTCACGCATTTTGTCCTTGGTCAAGGTTTCGATAGTGATGCGAGGAAAGCAGCTATGCAGTTGGTTCCATGCCTGAACGTATTTATAATGAACCTTTTCTGTCCAATTATGCTCATCGCCAACTACGTTCATAAATTCTTCAAAAAGTTCATCAAAAGTCTTTTTCAACTTTACCGGTTCTTTTTGCGGCTGTTCACCACGAATCATGACTTTCAACGCTTCCTTTGTGGGCATAACCGAATCCAATTCGCATCGCGTAAACGCTTCATTGATTTCATCTAATGCTTGGTCTATTTCTGCCGTCAACGCACGAGCACTCATGTTCTGGTCCCTAAAAACATGCATAGTCCCTGAAGATGGTCTTTGCTTAGTTTCATCCCATTTTGCCGCATCCGCCCTACATGACATTGAGAGCGTTGTTTCCTGATTATTCCATCGAATACGAATCTTTATACGACTTGTCCTTTTATCAATGAAAACGCGAGTGTTATACTTTATCTTAATCATTATTCTCCGTGATTATTTGTCACTTTATGCCTTGAACTCTTGCTATTTTGGGGCAAAAGTACTACTGTTTGACTAATAGCGCAAGGTCTTTTGGCAGAAATGAGAAAATTCTTTTTGAAAAGTTGGAATCTGACAAAAAGCCATTTTTCATAGAAAAACAAAGGGTACCATTCGAGCGTATTAAATGATTATGAAGGGTACCACGTGGTCCCTCGGTTTATGATGCCTTATGATTTTTCGAGATGGCTATGAAATCATTCAAATAATCAAACAAATTGAAAATCCGTGATTAATGAGTTTTTAGGCCCTCACAAGTGATTAGCCAAATTGTCCCTCCATCTCCACTTTTTGAACGCAAAAGCCACCGAAATGGTGGCTTTTGCCATTTTTTAGGGCAACTTCACCTATCCAATCGAAAAAAGCCGTATCTTTGCAGATTAATTAAAACCTAACCTGCCATGGCACTTGATAACGAAAAAATCATCGGTGAAGGCCTGACCTACGACGACGTCCTGTTGGTCCCTTCCTATAGTAATGTTCTTCCGCGCGAGACGAGCCTGAAAACCAAGTTCTCACGCCATATCGACCTCAATATTCCCGTCGTCTCCGCCGGCATGGACACCGTGACGGAGAGCCGCATGGCCATCGCCATCGCCCAAGAAGGCGGCATCGGCGTGCTGCACAAGAACATGACCATCGGCAAGCAGGCCGCCGAGGTGCGCAAGGTGAAACGTGCCGAAAATGGCATGATCAGTGACCCGGTGACC
The DNA here is from genome assembly GCA_947303055.1 of uncultured Bacteroidales bacterium. GTDB lineage: Bacteria > Bacteroidota > Bacteroidia > Bacteroidales > F082 > Limimorpha. Next base: position 3,843 of record CAMYXV010000003.1, on the reverse strand, counting down.
ATCCATGTAGACGCCACCGTGAAAGACGCCCTCGACCTGATGGGTGAATACCGCATCGGCGGAATCCCTGTAGTGGACAGCAACAATGTGCTCGTCGGCATCGTCACCAACCGCGACCTGCGCTTCGAGCGTGGCCTCGACCGCCCCATCGTCGAAGTGATGACCAAGGAAAACCTCATCACTACGACGGAGGTGTCTTTCGAGAAGGCTGCCGACATCCTGCAACAATACAAAATCGAGAAACTGCCTGTGGTTGATAAGGACAACCACCTCGTCGGCCTCATCACTTATAAAGACATCATCAAGGTGAAGGCGCGTCCCAACGCGTGCAAGGACTCACGCGGTCGTCTGCGCGTGGCTGCTGCCGTGGGCATCGCCTCCAACACGCTTGAACGTGCTGCCGCTTTGGTCGACGCTGGCGTGGATGCCTTGGTCGTTGACACAGCGCATGGACACTCCCAAGGCGTCATCGACATGGTGCGCAACCTGAAGTCCAACTATCCTGAAATCGACATCGTGGCGGGCAACATTGCCACCGCTGAGGCTGCCAAGGCTTTGGCCGAAGCTGGCGCTGATGCCATCAAGGTGGGCATTGGTCCTGGCTCCATCTGCACTACGCGTGTGGTGGCAGGCATCGGCGTGCCGCAACTCACCGCCGTCATGGACGTGGCAAAGGCTTTGGAAGGCACGGGCATTCCGCTCATCGCTGATGGTGGCATCCGCTACACGGGCGACATCGTGAAAGCTTTGGCAGCTGGTGCTTCCTCAATCATGGCAGGTTCGCTCTTTGCTGGCGTGGATGAGTCGCCAGGCGATACCATCATCTACGAAGGCCGTAAGTTCAAGACTTACAGAGGCATGGGCTCGCTCGAAGCCATGCAGCAAGGCTCGAAAGACCGTTATTTCCAAGACAATGTGGAAGATGTAAAGAAGCTCGTTCCTGAAGGCATCGCAGGCCGTGTCCCCTACAAAGGCACGCTCTCTGAGGTCGTCTACCAGATGGTCGGCGGTTTGCGTTCCGGCATGGGCTACACGGGCTCACGCACCATCGAGGACCTGAAGAAAGCCAAGTTCATCCGCATCACCAACTCGGGCATCCTTGAAAGCCACCCGCACGATGTGACCATCACCCAAGAAGCTCCAAACTACAGTAAGAGAAGTTAATTGAAAAATCGAAACTATGACCATGACCGCATCTACAAAAGGTTAAAATTTATTGTTTTTGTTTAGGCAGTCATGGTCATTGTTCATAAGTCCTAATCAGAAAGACTTACAATCTAAATCATATCTAAATGAAAGCTTCCATTTCTTTCCCTGAATTGCAAGACATTCTGCTTGAAAAAGCTGAGCAAAACATCTCTTTCTCCAGCGTCGATGAAAAGACCATCCAAGTCACCTACCCGCTCGACCTGGGTATCATAAAGAAAAACCTCACTGTCGACCTAATCATCGAGGAATTGAGGGACAGCGACTTATTAGTGCAAGTTTCGGCTGGGAAAGGCACTGAAATATTATTGAATACCGCTCTCAGTGTGCTGAAGAACAAGATTCCGGAAGGCCTATTGGAGAAGCAAGACAACAACTATTTCTTGATTCATTTAGGTTCAATTGAACAGATAAAACCGGTGTTCGACGCGATTACCGTGAGCGACTTCAAAGTGATTGGCGACGGTCTCCAAGTGGAAGGCGCATTGAAGAAGCCTTGATCCTCGCCACCGCGAGACATACTATCCGCCAAATTTCACCGTTATTTAAAAATATTGGATGAAGTTTGGCGGTTTTTGTGTAATTTTACCGCCCGTTTCGCAACATTGAAAGAACAAATAGTAAAAATATCAACAATGAGAAAAGTCAACTTTTTGAAAATGTTTTTGTTAGCATCAATTTTGATGCCGACTTTGTTTGCCAATGCCCAATCGAAGATCGACAAGCAGGTGTTGATGACCATTGGCGACCAAGACGTCACCGTGAAGGAGTTCTGTGATGTGTATTACAAGAACAACCTCAAGAGCGATGTCATCGAGAAGAAATCTGTAGACGAGTATCTCGAACTGTTTACCACCTTCCGCATGAAAGTGATGGAGGCCGAACGTCTGAAACTGGACACCAGCGCGAAGTTCCAAAAGGAATTGGCGGGCTACCGCAAGCAATTGGCCAAGCCCTTCATGAGTAGCGACGACATCACCGACGAACTGCTGCAGGAAGCCTATCAACGCAAGCTGAAGGACATCCGCGCCTCGCACATCCTTGTCCGCTGCGACAAGAACGCCCTGCCGTCGGACACCTTGAAGGCCTACAACAAAGCCATGGATATCCGCAAGAAGGCTTTAGCCAAAGACGCCGATTTTGGTGCTCTTGCCGACCAATACTCAGACGACCCCTCGGCCAAAGGCATGAAAGCCACCGACCAGACACCTGCCCGTCCAGGCAACCACGGTGACTTGGGTTATTTCACCGTCTTCGATATGGTCTACCCCTTTGAAACAGGTGCCTACAACACCAAGGAAGGTGAGATCTCTATGCCTGTGCGCAGCGATTTCGGCTACCATATCATTAAGGTGCAAAGCGTGACCGATGCCATGGGCGCGGTGCAAGCTGCCCATATCTTCCTGCAACTGCCCTTCGATGCCTCCGCCGAAGACGAGGCTGCCATGAAGCAGAAAGCCGACAACATCTACAATCAGCTGATGGCCCAAGACGGCAAGAACTGGAACGAGATGGTGAAGCAATACAGCGATGACAAAGGCACCGTCAACCGCAATGGCGCTTTGAGTAGCTTTACCGTCAGCCGCATTGTGCCCGAGTTCATCGAAGCCTGCAAGTCGTTGGAAATCGACCAGATAGCCAAACCCGTCCGCACCAACTACGGCTACCATATCATCAAACTATTGAGCAAGTCAGGTGTGGGCTCTTTCGAGAAGGAGTCAAATGGCTTGAGCGAGCGCATCGAGAAAGACCAACGTTCTAAGAAGTCGGAAGAAGTGGTGCTCAAACAGGTGAAGAGCGAGTATAAGTTCAAGCAAAACGACAAGAATCTGGAGGCTTTTTTGGCCACCATCGACAGCACCATCCTGCGCAAGGCTTACGAACCCGCCGACGATGTGGACTTGAATGCCACCTTGTTTACCTTGGAGAACAACCCCACCAAGGTCAAGGACTTTGTGGCTTACATCAAGAAGAACATGACGGCACAAAAATATGTCACGCCAGCCACCTATGCCTATCAGCTATACGAAAACTTCCGCAATGAAACCATTTTGGACTATGCTGACGCTCACCTTGAGGACAAATATCCCGAGTTCAAGGCTTTGGTGCAGGAATATAAGGACGGCATCATGCTCTTCGACCTCATGGATCGCGAAGTGTGGAACAAGGCCGTGAAAGACACTGTTGGTCTGAAAGAGTTCCACGAGCGTAACGCCGCCAAATACATGTGGGGCGACCGCGTCCAGGCTTCCATCATTACTGTGACACGTCCTGAATCTCTGCCCAAGGTGAAGGCCTTACTCGACAATGGTATTGAACTCGACAGCTTGAGAAGCGCCATCCAGCGCGACTCCATCGGCTATGCATTCGTACGCAAGGGCTACTACCAAAAAGGTGACAACCAATACGTCGACCAAACCGAATGGAAGGTGGGCGTGAGAAACGAGATCCCCTCCACCGTTGACCAGTCGACCACCATCGTCTGCATCAGAGAGGTGCGCAAACCCGAGCCCAAGACCCTCAAGGAAGCCCGTGGTCTAGTCACCTCCGACTATCAAGTGGAACTCGAACAGAAATGGGTGCAGTCGCTCAAGGAACGCTATCCCGTGAAGGTCAACGAGAAAGTGCTGGATAAAG
>CAMYXV010000002.1 GCA_947303055.1 uncultured Bacteroidales bacterium | reverse complement strand
TGCTGCCCACATACGACTGGCTCCACCTGCACCACGAGGACTTCACGGGACAATATGGCAAGTTCTGGGCACGCTACCGCAACTACCCATGGTATCAAGAAGATGTCAGGATGCAGGAAGCCACGGCACAGCGTTGGGGCTTCAGCAAGGTGTCGCAACTGAAACTCGCTGTGGTCAAGAAGATTCGCGAGTTTGTGGCAGGTGGCGGCTACATGTTCTCCATGTGTTCCGCGCCCGACAGCTTCGATATTGCCCTTGCTGCCGATGGCCTCGACATCTGCGATTATATGTTCGACGGCGACCCCATCCGCAGCGGCGACCCACAACGCCTCAATTACGACAACTGCTTCGCCTTCACCGACTTCAAGGTGTCGACCAACCCGCAGGAATACGAAGTCTCCAACATTGATGTCACCCAAGGCCGTTCGCGTCTGGTGAACGAACAAAACGACTATTTCCTGCTCTTCGACTTCTCGGCCAAGTGGGACCCCGTGCCGACCATGCTCACCCAATGCCACGAACGTCTGGTGAAAGGTTTTATGGGTCAGACTACGGCCTTCAACAAAAACTATGTGAAGCCTTCTGTTGTTGTCTTGGGCGACAATGGAGCCTTGAACGAGGACCGTTACATCCACGGCAATTTTGGCAACGGATTCTGGACCTTCCTCGGCGGTCACGACCCCGAAGACTACCAGCACATCGTTGGTGACCCGCCCACAGAGCTTGACATGCACCCCAATTCACCCGGTTATCGCCTCATTTTGAACAACATTTTGTTCCCTGCGGCAAAGAAAAAGGAACAGAAAACCTGAAAATGTGTATATTTGCCGCTTTAAACTGAATTAATTCGCAAAAATCATAGACTATGAGAAGAAATCTACTTGTTATCATCACTTTATTGCTGGGCATCACAGCAATGCAAGCCAAGCCCGTTGATGTGTCTACGGCGCAGCGTTTGGGTCGCAATTTCATCCAACATAAGGCCATGTTTGCCAAAAACGCGGTGAACGACCTCGATTTGGCTTATACTTATCGTGCTGAAAGTGGTTTGACCACGGCATACGTCTTCAATTTCGAAGGCGGCTTCGTCATCGTGGCTGCCGACGACTGCTCTTCGCCTATTCTCGGTTATTCCGACCATGGCAATTTCGACTATGAAACTGCTCCAGATGGCCTGCGTTTCATGCTGAGCGAAATTTCTCGCGGCATCGAAACGATGGTGGAGCAAGGTAGTACTGCCTATGGAGACATCATCTGCCGCTGGAAGAATCTTGAGGCCTACGGCGTCATGCATCCCGACAGGAATTTCCCTGTGGTCGGGCCCTTGGTACAGCTGAAATGGAATCAGGATTCGCCTTATAACATGTATGCTCCTGGTGGCTGCCCGACGGGTTGCGTGGCGACAGCCATGGCCCAGCTGATGAAGTATTGGGAATGGCCAGTGACGGGAACAGGTGAACATAGTTATTTTGCGATGGGTTATGGTGAGCAGTACGCCAACTTTGGTGAGACTACCTACGATTGGGACAACATGATTGCGGTATACAACAGTAGCGCAACTCAGGAACAGAAAGTAGCTGTCGCTACTCTTATGTACCATTGTGGCGTATCGGTCGACATGATGTACGCACCCGATGGCAGCGGCGCCTACTCGCCTGATGTCCCGATTGCCATCAATACTTATTTCTCTTATTCCGACAAAGCTACACACATTTCCAAGTCTGGTCATACCTACGATGAATGGATTGCTTTGTTGAAGTCGAACATTGACCAGCATATCCCGGTGTATTATTCTGGCCAAAGCAGCGAGGGCGGTCATGCTTTCGTTTGCGACGGCTACGACAACGATGGCCTCTTCTATTTCAACTGGGGTTGGGGTGGCGCGTCCAACGGCTATTTCCTCATCGATGGCGAGCATTTCGACTATTCGGGAAGTCAGGCTATCGTCTACGATTTCATCCCGAATTATGTCTATGACGCCATGCCGAAAGCTCCCGAAAACCTGAGCGTGAGCATCGACAACGATGTCTCGCGTATCGGCCACCTCACCTGGACCAATCCTTCCGAAACCATGACAGGCGAGCTTTTGACTTCGCTCGACAAGATTATTGTGAAACGTAACAGCATTGTTGTTAAGGAACTCACCGATGTCGTGCCTGGTGCCACGATGACATACGACGACGAAGTACCGTTTTTCGACCAGTTTGAATACACCATCATGGCCGTTCAGGGCGACAATTACGGACGCTCTACCAGTACCAACGCGGTCTTTGGCCCTTACTGCGATTGGAAAGTTATCATGACCTCCGCCAGTTTCCAAGGCTGGGACGGCGGTGGCATCACCGTTCAGAATGCTGCTGGTTCCTATATTGACTTCCTGACCACCACACAGGCTACTGCCTCTATTCAGACCTTCCAGATGGCATTGGGCAACAACAACCTCTATTGGACTGAGCCCAATTCCGCCATCTCCAACCTCTCATTTAAGATCAGAGATGCTGAAAACCAAATCGTTTACCAGTACGAAGGACCTTCCTCGGGTTTGGAAGCCGGCATTTTGCGTACCTTGAATAACAGTTGTGGCAACGAGAACCCTTGCGAGACACCCGCCAATCTGAAAGCCACTATTGACCCTGAGAATGACCTGAATGTCATCCTCACTTGGGAATCGGACTACACGCCTGAGTTTGGCTACTGCATCTATCGCGACGGCTTCCTGTTCAACATGGCGCATGAGTTGACATACGTTGACGAGAACACCAACATCGGCGGCCACTGCTATTACGTTACCGCCCTTTGCGCAGGTGGTGAGACTGCCAATTCCAATGAATACTGCGTCACTTCGGGTACGGGTTGCGAGCCGCCCCAAGACTTGTATTTCGATTATTTCAATGGGGATAAGGTGCAGCTTTTCTGGTCACCGTCTGAAAACGAGAATGTGACAGGTTATGTCGTTTACCGCAAGACCGATGACACCCCATACAAGCGTATCAAGAATGTAGGTGCAAATGCGACCAACTGCAAGGATACCAGCGTGACCCCTGGCACATCCTATCAGTATGTGGTGATGGCCTATTATCGTGAAACTGATTGTAACTCGGCCTATGCCAACGACCTCTTCGACAAAGACAAATTCTTTATCGGGGTCGATTGGAGTAATGCCGCCAAAGACCTGCAGGCTGAGTTGGTGGAAAACGAAGAGGAGTACCATGTCAACCTGCGTTGGAAGCCTGCCTACCAAGTCACATCCTACGACATCATGCGCAACGGTGTGAAGGTTGCAGAGTTGAATGAGACGTCATTTGTGGATGAAGACCTTGAACTTGGTGAGACTTACTGCTACCAAATCGTTGCCCATGGTGCTGACTTCGAAGCACCTTCCAACGAGGTCTGCGTCACCATACCTGATGCACCTGAACCGCCTGTGTTGCCTTGCTCGGCACCGACTGCACTGAAACAAGGCACGGTTTGGCCTTCCATAGAATGGACTGCGCCGGAAGACCGCACTCCTGATAGCTATACCGTTACAATGATTGACCATCTGCAGAATGATGCCATAACTGAAATCGAAGGTGTGACAGAGACCAATTATGTGGTTGAGGTTTCGTCCGAAGAAGTTGTCTTTGACCGTTCCTTCAAGGTGAAGGCTGTCTATCCCGAATGCGAATCCGAGTTTGCTTTGGCCGATAATGGCAATGACTTTATCCGTATCAGCAATGTGTCGGTTGAAGAGAATCCGCTTTTCCGTGTGAAGCTTTATCCCAATCCCACCTCGGGTCAGTTGAGCATCGAAGCTGAAGGAATGACTTCCGTAAACGTGTTTGACCTCGTAGGTCAATGTGTGATGCAAATGTCAGCTGAAGACGGTCAAGCCATCCTTGACATGAGCCAGCTGCAGAACGGCATTTACTTCATCAAAGTGAATACCACCAATGGTTCTGCTGTACAACGTGTTGTAAAGATGTAAATAATTAAAAATCAATAATTAATATCAACTTCAATGAAAAAAACACTTTCTATCATGCTGTTGTTGGCCTTATTTGTGGGTCAACTCATCGCTTCGCCCGTCGACGTGGATCGCGCCCGTCAGTTGGGATTGAAGTATGTGCAGAACCATTCTGCCAAAAATGTTGCTGAGCTTAGTCTGGCTTATACCGAGATGACTGAGAACGGTGTGCCTGCTCTTTACGTCTTCAATTTTGACGGCGGTTTCATCATTGTTGCTGCCGACGATGTGGCACAACCTATCCTGTCCTACGGCGAGGAAGGCAGTTTTGACGCCACTCAGATTTCTGATGGTTTGGCTTACTATCTGCGCCACTATGCCCGTCAAATCAACTATGCAGTGGAGAACAACCTTCAGCCTGAGTCGGAAGTCACGGCACAATGGGAAAGCATTGCCAGGACAGGTTTCGAGGACAGCCCTCTTCGTAGTGTCCGTGGGGATATTGCTCCTATGGTGACCTTAAGCTGGAATCAGGATTCTCCATACAACGCCTATTGCCCAACGGGTCATGGCGGCCCTGGCGGTCATGCCTATGCGGGTTGTGTGGCTACGGCCATGTCGATGGTGATGAAGTATTGGAACTGGCCCATTCAAGGCAATGGCGAACACAGCTATACGCCTGATGGCTATCCTATGCAAAGCGTCAATTTCGGTAACACGACATACGATTGGGCCAACATGCCTAACGCCTGCAATAATTCCAATTACCAAGCTGTTGCTACACTCATGTACCATTGCGGTGTGTCGGTCGATATGATGTATGGCGGCGGTTCATCAGGTGCTTATTCTCAGGATGTTCCTCCTGCCATTGCCAACTATTTCCGCTACACCGACCATGCTAACCGTATGGAACGTGACCTTTATTCCAAGTTTGATTGGGAAGAAATGTTGATCACAAGTCTTGAGGAAGGTTTCCCGTTGTACTATTCCGGTAGCGACACCGACGGAGGTCATGCCTTTGTATGCTGCGGCTATCGTGAGAGTGACCGCAAGTTCTATTTCAACTGGGGCTGGAGCGGTTTCAACAATAACTATTTTGCCATCGATGCCTTGAACACCTATTCCGGTTATTTCAACAATGGCCAAGCTGCCATCTTCGATTTCATTCCTGATTACATCTATAACGGACTTATCCCTGCTGCTGATGACCTCGAAGTCAATGCCGAAAATGCCCATTCCAAGATGGGTGTGGTCAGCTGGACCAATCCTACGGTTTCTTTGGGCGGCGATGCCTTGGAGAACATCGACCAAGTGGTGCTGCTCCGTAACGGACAACAGATTTTCACGCAAAACAATGTGACCCCTGGAGAAGTCATGCACTTCGAGGACAATGTGGCTGATTTCGATTGCTATACCTACAGCCTGTATTACATGTCCAACAACACGAAAGGCCGCAGGGCTGAAGTTACCTATCAATATGGTCCGACTTGCACATGGAAAGTGGTCGGACAAACCACGAACTTCCAAGGTTGGAATGGTGGCAAGATTCAGGTGAAGAATTCGTTCAACACTGTCATCCAAGAAATCACCATGACCTCTTCGACGCCTATCAGCCAGCAAATCCGTATGCCCGAAGGCAACGTGACATTCAGCTGGGTGGCTCCTTCAACTACTGTTCAAAGCGTGACCATCAACATCAAGAACTCGAATAATAGTTCGGTGTATACCTATTCAGGTGGTTCCAACCAAATCCCTGCGACCCTTTATACGGGTGATAACGATTGCGGCGGCTGCCTGCCTCCGACCAACCTCAGTGGTGAATACCAATGGAGTGGCGATGCCTTTGGCACCTTGCTTACTTGGGACTATGAAGGTGAACCTCAGTCGTTTAAGGTCTACCGCAGCGAAAACGGTCATGACTATGCTGAAATCGCCACTGTCGACAAGACCTTGCATGAATACTTCGACCAGGTGGATGCTGGCGACTATTACTATCAAGTGACGGCTTATCGTAGCTATTGCGAGTCTACTCCTGCTTGGACCAACAACGAAACAGACTACATCCAAGTGGAGGTAACTTCGGTCAGCGAGAACGGTGAAGACGGTTTCAACGTGTATCCCAATCCTGCCAATGCTTTGATGAGTGTTGAGGCCGAGGGTTTGCAACAAGTGACTATCTTCAATGTGATGGGTCAAGCCGTGATGACGCAGCGTTGCAGCGAGGATGGCGTGGTCATCAACACTTCCGACCTTGCCTCTGGTGTTTACACCATCAGCATCAAGGCTGCACAAGGCACCATCACCAAGCGTTTTGCTGTGATGCATTGATTATCAGTACAAAATTGTAAAAACAAAGAAGGAAACATGTAATGTTTCCTTCTTTTTGTATATATTTGCCGCCTAAACAGCTAAAATTCGAGACAATGAAAAAACACCTCTTTGCCCTGTTGGTGCTCGTTGTGACGGGCATTGCGCTTCAAGCGCGTCCAGTCGACCAAGAGACTGCAAAACGCTTGGGACAATCTTTTGTGAAGGCTAACTTCGAGTTCACTCGTCAGAGTTCCGATATGGATTTGGTTTACACGGCCTATTCCGAAAGTGGAGAAGCTTGTTATTATGTTTATAACATTGGCGACACGGGTTTCGTCATTCTCTCAGCCGATGATAATTATCGTCCCATTATCGGCTATTCTGATGAAGGCACTTTCAATCCCAATGATATGGCTCCCGCTTTGGCAGATTATCTGGAAGTCGTCCGTCAAGGGGTGATGGAAGCCGCCACGAAGGTGTCTGCTCCTTTTGCCGTGGCCGCAGATTGGACCATGCTGGAGAAGAGCGGCCGCCTTGTTTCGCGTCATGGCGGTAGGGAAGACGCTTACCTCGTGCAGACCACATGGAATCAGAACTATCCCTACAACTATTTCTGCCCTGAGGGCGAAGGCGGTCCTGGCGGACACTGCTACGCAGGTTGCGTGGCAACAGCCGCTGCCCAGTTGATGAAGTATTGGGACCATCCTTTGCAGGGACAGGGAAGCCATACTTACTATCCTGAAGACCATCCGGAATACGGCCCCTTGACCGTCAATTTCGGCCAAGCGACCTACGACTGGGAAAATATGCCCAATTCCATCTCTGCCAACTCTCCGATCGAGCAGATTGAGGCTGTGGCTCAGCTGATTTATCATGTGGGTGTCAGTGTGGATATGAACTACCGTCCTACGAGCAGTGGTGCTGTAACGGGTAAGCTTTGTCAAACCATGCCTGCCTATTTCTTCTATACTAACCGTATGGACAACCTTTATCGAGAGGATTATACCCATGAAGCCTATATGCAGTTGATTATTGACGCAATCGATATGAGTTGGCCTATGGTGCATCGCGGCGGTGGTCACGCCTACGTGCTTGATGGTTACAACGATAACGACATGGTGCATTTCAACTGGGGTTGGAGCGGTAGCAGTGATGGTTGGTTCAACATTGACGACCATGGCTATACAGATGGCGAAAGCGTCATTTACAACTACGTGCCTGCTGAGATTTATGCGGCCACAGCCAATGCACCTACCAATATGAATGTCGTTCCTGCTACCGATGGGACACTTTCGGCTTCCGTCACTTGGAAGAACCCTACACTCACCTTGACCAGCGCTCCACTGACCGTTATTGACCAAATTGTGGTGACTCGTGATGGTCAGGTAGTTTACGCTGAGGACAATGTCGTGCCTGGCGCCGAGATGAGTTTTGTGGACGAAACGGTTCCGTATTATGACTGCTTTGACTATGCTGTCTATGCCGTTATAGATGGACAACATGGCGCATCGGCCAAGGTCGAGAAAGTGCTGGTAAGCCCCTCATGCGAATGGAAAATCATTATGCAATCGACGGCTTTCCAAGGCTGGGCTGGTGGCTATGTGTCGCTGTATTCGGTCACGGGGAAGGAAATCCAGCGCTTCACCATCAGCAATTCCGTTCCCTCCACACTTAATTTCCTTGTGCCAGTGGGAATGAATAGTTTCGGATGGACCGCTCCCAGCGCCACTGTAGGTAATATGTCGTTGGTTATCAAGGATTCTGAGAACAACACGGTGTTTACCTATCAAGGGAGCTCCAACGGTATGGCAGAAGGCATCTTCTATGAAGTCAACAATGGTTGCGGCAATGAAATAACCTATCAGTCGCCTTATCAATTGAGGGCAGAGAAGGAAGGAGATAATGCCGTCTTGACATGGGTTCACGATGGTGCTGCACCTGATTATGGTTACAATATCTATCGCGATGACCGTCTCTATGGCTTCTCAACAGAAATGCGTTTTGTCGATGAGAACCTCGATGCAGGCCATTGCTATACGGTGACTGCTTTGGGTCTGGGTGGCGAGACAGGCCATTCCAATGAGACCTGTGCCTCGGCGGGCGACTGTATGGGTGCCACCAATTTCGATTATGAATATGTCGGCAACAATTACAAAATCAAGCTCAAATGGGACAAGCCGGAACCTGCAGATGGGCTTTCAGGCTATTATTTGTTCCGCAGGCAAGGCGAAGACGGCGACTATGAAAGAATCAAGTTGCTGGGTGCTTCTGCGACCAGTTACACCGACAATACTGCCAACCAGGAAGGCCATTATTTCTACCGTCTCTATGCCTACTATAGTGCCACCGACTGCACATCGGCACCCGCATCGGTGAAAGGCGATTCCAATTTGTTCTACTTGAAAGTGTATTATTCGCCCACGGAGGTGATGGAGAATGAGGTTCAGAGAGTCAGTTTGTTCCCGAACCCTGCCGACCAAAGCATCAATATCGAGGTGGAAGGCATGACCCATGTGACGGTGTATAATATGCTCGGACAATTCGTTTACGATGCTGATGTTGAAGGTGATATGATGAAAATCAATGTGTCAGATTGGAATGAAGGCATCTATCTGATAAGAATAGAATCGGCACAAGGTCAGTTGTCGCGTCGCGTTTCAATCGTCCATTAATGGAGTTTTTTTCAACTTTGTCGGTGGTCGAAGCGATTGGTTTTGAGAAAATGACTATATTTGCACCCTTAAAACAGAATCTAATCTAAAATTCAACTACAATGAAGAAGTATTTAATGAGTCTGCTTGCCTTGGTTCTTGGCATCGGTATGGTGCAAGCCAATCCGGTCAATGTGAGCCAGGCTAAGTATGTGGGACAACAATTTGTCCAAGCCAACTTCCAGCAGTTGCGCCAAATGGATGACCTTACCTTGGTCTATACGGGCACTTCTACCCGCGGCGAGGCTTGCTTCTATGTGTTCAATGTCGGCACTAACGGTTTCGTCATGGTGTCAGCCGATGATTTTTATCGTCCTATTATTGGTTATTCCGATGAACGCAACTTCGACACGAACATCAATCCTGAATTGGGCTACATGCTCGACCAGTTGATTGCCAGCCGTACTGGAAGACTCACGGGCAAAGCCGCTCCCAAAATCGCTGCTGAATGGGAGAGCGTAATGAACTCAGGAAGACTGATTTCACGCCATGGTGGTCGTGAGAAATTCTATCTCGTGCAGACCAGATGGGATCAGGGCACTCCTTACAATTTATATTGCCCTGAGGCAGCTGGCGGTCCTGGTGGCCGTTGCTATGCAGGCTGCGTTGCTACTGCCATGAGCCAGATGATGAAGTACTGGAATCATCCTGTAAAAGGAACGGGTTCCCATACCTACAATTCAGGTGGCCCTGGTTATCCTTCCTATCCTGGCCTTTCAGCCAACTTTGGCGAGACCACTTACGATTGGGACAATATGCCGATCTACCTTTCGAACAACTCACCTCAAGAGCAAATCGAAGCTGTTGCCACGTTGATGTACCATTGTGGTGTTTCTGTGAATATGATGTATGCTCCTGACGGCAGCGGTGCCTATTCGCAGGATGTCCCTCAAAGCATTCGTCAATATTTTAGTTATACCAACCAAGCAGTATATAGAAGTAGAGACAGCTACACATACGATGTCTGGGCTTCTATGTTAAAGGAGTCGTTTGACATGGGCTGGCCGCTCTATTATTCTGGCCAAAGCTCTGAAGGTGGTCACGCTTTCGTGTGCGACGGCTATGATGACAATGGTTTGTTCCACTACAACTGGGGTTGGAGCGGAAGCGGCGACGATTATTACGATTTCGATTTGATGGATTACAACACGAGCGATGGTGCCATCTTCAATTTCGTTCCTGAAGGCGTTTATAACAGCACTGCTCAAGCCCCCACCAACCTCGTTGTGACCCCTGCCGCCAACAACGTGCTGTCGGCTACGGTTTCATGGACTAACCCTTCAAAGACTTTGAACAACAGCAATCTTTCCAGCATTGATCAAATCGTGGTTTGCCGTAACAATGAAATCATCTACACGGAAGACAACGTTACACCTGGCGCTAATATGACCATTACTGACGACCGCGTACCGCGTTTCGATGCTTTCAAGTATTCGGTTTATGCTATTTGTGATGGCGCTCATGGTAAGGTTGTTGCTGTCAACAACATTGCTTTCGGTCCCACTTGCGGCTGGACAATCAATATTACCCAAGCTTCGTTCACAGGTTTCCGTGGCGGTAAGATTCATATCTACAATGCCGCTGGTACGGATTTCATGCAGGTGACAACCACCACATCCTCCGTACAGTCCTTCCCGATCGACATGCCTGTGGGTCAGGTTTCGTTCGGTTGGTCGGCTCCGACAGGTGCTGCCTTCTCAATGGCCTTCTCTATCAAGGACTCGCAAAACAATACGGTCTACACGTTTAGCGGCAACTCTGATGATTTCCCGGAAGGCATCTTCTTTGAGACCAACAACGGTTGCGGAAGCACTGCCGGCCAAGGCGTTCCTACCAATTTGGTGGCCCTTGTTGATGAAAACAACCCGAACAACATCAATGTCTCTTGGGATCCTATTCGTCCTGACGGCTATGGCTACACGGTGTATCGTGACGGTTTGCTCCATCGCCTGATTCCCGAAGGCACTTCCTTCGTCGACGAAAACGCTCCTGAAGGTGGTCACTGCTATGTGGTCGGTTATCTCTATTATGGTGGCGAAAACGGCCAGTATTCCAATGAGTCATGCGCTTCTGCCGGTGCTTGCCATCCCGCCACTAACATCGACTTCGAATATACGGGTGCCTCTTACAAGATCAAACTGAAATGGGACAAGCCTGAGCCCCACGACGGTCTCTCCGGCTATTACCTCTTCAGAAAGTTTGGTGAGGACGGCACTTATGAGAGAATCAAACTTTTGGGTGCATCAGCCACTTCTTACACTGATAATTCCGCTAACCAAGAAGGTGACTACTACTATAAACTCTATGCCTATTATGGCGATTTGGATTGCACCTCGTCACCGGCCTACTGGATTTATGACCACAACCAATTCTATCTCCATGCACCTTATTCCTATGACGGTGTCAACGATATGGAGTCGAATGGTGTTTCCGTGTTTCCGAATCCTACCGTCGGCCGCTTCACTGTGGAGGGTCAAGGCTTGAACCACATCACGGTTTACAACTTGATGGGTCAGATGGTGTACGAAATGGCTTGCCAAGGCGAGTCGGTCGACATCAACTTGAGCAACGTCGAGACTGGCGTCTACATGGTGCGCATCCTCACCGACAATGGCGATGTCACCAAGCGCATTACGGTGATCAGATAATCCAATCTGATACAGATTTCAAACGGTTGCCTCTTTTACGGGGCAACCGTTTTTTTTGTTACTTTTGCGCCCCGATGAAAAGATGCATATTCATAATGCTGATGCTATTGTCTTTGGCTCCATTGATATGGGCTCAAGGCAACTATCGACCAGGTGATGTGGTGCCCAAACCCTATCTGAAGGTCTACGGCTATGAACGTTTTTTCAGCATTTCTCCCATTTCGGAGCCACTCAAAGTTTTGATGGAAGGTCGTTCCATGCACCAGAAAGGACACGTTTCGTGGGACAACCTACGCTATCTAAGAGTCTTGCATTGCGATGCTGATGGCAATTCCGTTGTTGGAGAGTTGGTTTGTGCTGCTGCCATTTCTAGTGACTTGTTAGAGATTTTCAAGGTTTTGTATGAGGCAGGCTATCCCATTGAGAAAATGCGGCTTGTCGATTACTATGATGGCGACGACGAAGCCTCGATGCGCGATAATAATACTTCATGTTTCAATCAGAGAAGCATTACCGCTGGTTGGAGGGTGTCGAAGCATAGTTATGGGCTCGCCGTTGACATCAACCCTAAATACAATCCTTATTATAAGGTGAGGGGCAAAGTCCTTCTTAGGCCTGAAGGGAGTGAGGAGTACTTAGATAGAAAAGTCGCCACTCCTTATATGATAAGGAAAGGCGACTTGTGCTACCGTTTGTTCAAGAAACACGGCTTCTACTGGGGCGGCGATTGGTTAGGGAGCAAAGACTATCAGCACTTTGAGAGAGCCCTTTCCCAAACCTCGAACCGGTAGGAATAATCCACTTGCGGGTCGTCGTCAATCACCTCCAAATCCACTAGATTCCATTCTTCGAAATTGATGTAGGGGAAATAGGTGTCAGCTTCAAACTCTTTGTCCAAGCGGGTCAGGTAGAGCTTGTCTGCTTTGGGTAGGAACTGCTCGTAGATGCTGCCACCACCCATGATGAAGACCTCGTCTTCGTTTTGCGCCATCTCGATGGCTTGAGGAATAGATGTGGCTAACTCGTAGCCTTCGGGAGCCTCGTCCAGGCGGTCAGAGATGATGATGTTGCGGCGGTTGGGCAAAGGCTTCTGTCCAGGAAGCGAGAGCCAAGTGTTGTGTCCCATGATGACGCAATGCCCCGAAGTCACCTTCTTGAAGTGCTTCAAGTCGTTGCTGTTGTGCCAGATGAGCTGGTTGTTGATGCCTATGGCGCGGTTGGCGGCCATGGCGACGATGATGGATATTGTCATACGGATACTTCTCCTTTTATGGTTGGATATGGATCATAATTCTCTAACGTGAAGTCATCAAATTTGAAGCCAAAGATGTCTTTGACCTCAGGATTTATTTTCATTGTGGGCAGTGGGCGAGGTGTGCGCGATAATTGTAGCTTCACCTGCTCGATGTGGTTGTTATAGATGTGCACGTCACCGAAGGTATGGACGAAATCGCCAGGCTGCAAGCCACACACCTGCGCCATCATCATGGTAAGCAGGGCATAAGAAGCGATGTTGAACGGCACGCCAAGGAACACGTCGGCACTGCGTTGGTAGAGTTGGCACGATAACTTGCCGTCGGCCACATAGAACTGGAAGAAGGCATGACAGGGTGGGAGGGCCGCCTTCCCAGCTGCCACGTTGGCAGAGAAATTTTTCTCATGTTCGTCGGGCAACACGCTTGGATTCCATGCGGTCACGATGTGCCGGCGACTATTGGGGTTCTCTTTAATGCTTTTGACCACTTCGGCAATTTGGTCGATGCCTTCGTTGTTCCAGTTGCGCCATTGGGCACCATAAACGGGACCCAAATCTCCGTTGGGGTCGGCCCATTCGTCCCAAATCGAGACTTTGTTGTCGTGCAAATACTTGATGTTGGTGTCGCCACTAAGCAGCCACAACAATTCGTGGATGATGCTTTTCAGGTGCACCTTCTTCGTCGTGACCAAAGGGAAACCCTCAGAAAGGTCGAAACGCATCTGATAGCCGAATACACTGATGGTGCCCGTGCCAGTGCGGTCGCCCTTCTGATGGCCGTGGTCGAGGATGTACTGTAATAGGTCTAAGTATTGCTTCATTTAGAATGATGAATGCTGAATGCAGAATGTAGAATGCAGAATTAAGAATTAGTTTTGTTCGGGAGTGTGCTTGTACTTGAACAACAGGGCAAACAGGATGCCTACCACTAAAGCGAAGGCCGCAAACACATACCAAGCCGATGACCAGCCGGCCATCAATTCGTTGAAATCGGTCTTGCCGAGGGTGAAGTGGTTGACGACGGCTTGGGCACAGAATGAACCGATGGTGGCGCCGAGACCGTTGGTCATCATCATGAACACGCCTTGCGCACTACTGCGAATCTTCTCGTCAGTGTTTTGGTCGACGAAGAGCGAGCCGCTGATGTTGAAGAAGTCGAAGGCCACACCGTAGACAATCATCGAGAGGATGAAGAGCACGAGACCGAAGCCCGTGGGGCTGCCAGCGCCAAGGAAGAAGAAACGCAAGGCCCATGCACCAAAGGCGATAAGCATCACCTTCTTGATACCGAACTTTCTGAGGAAGAAAGGAATCAACAGGATGCAGAGGGTTTCAGACACCTGCGAAATGGACGACAGGAACACGTTGTTCTTGACAGCGAAGGCGTTGGCGTATTCCGGTGATTGACCGAAGGCATCCAAGAAAGGTGTGGCGAAGCCGTTGGTCACCTGTAGGCACATGCCCAACAGGAAAGAGAAGAAGAAAAACACGAACATCTTGGAATCCTTGAACAAGGAGAAGGCACGGAGGCCAAAGGTGTCGACAAACGACTTGCTTTCCACATTCTTGTTGACAGGGCAATTCGGCAAGGTGAAGGCATAAATGGCAAGAATGATGCCCCAAGCGGCAGAGACAAACAGTTGCTCGTAGCCGTTTTTATAACCCGTGAAGTTCACAATCCACATGGACAGGATGAAACCGATGGTGCCGAATACACGGATAGGAGGGAAGGCCTTCACCGTATCGAGGCCAGCTTGGGTCAGGGCATTGTAGGAGACTGAGTTGCCCAAGGCGATGGTCGGCATGAAGAAGGCCACGCTGATGGCATAATAAGGGAACAGTTGCCCGAAAGTGACAGCACTGCCGTATTTGTAGCCCATGTAACCCGCCAATGCCATGAAGATGGCGGCAAGGAAATGGCAGATGCCCAACAACTTCTGTGCTGGAATCCAACGGTCGGCCACGATGCCCATCAAGGCAGGCATGAAAAGGGAAACGATGCCTTGGATGGCGAAGAATTTACCGATGTTGGCACCCATGCCGATGCGGCCGAGATAGATGCCCAAAGAACAGAGATAAGCTCCCCACACCGCAAAGATGAGGAAGTTCATCACGATAAGTCTGAATTTGATTGCTTTCATTGTATTGGATATTAAGATTTATTTCCTTTTGTTGATTTCATCCCGAATTTGAGCCGCTTTCTGGTAGTCTTCGTTGTCGATGGCTTCCTGAAGCAGCTCTTCCAAAGTTTCAAGGTCAAGCAAATCGAGGCTGGTCTTTGAGGTGCTTTTATTAATAAGGTCTCCCTCAGTTTCGTCAGCCTCTTGTTTCTCCATGTCGTCCATGATAATTCCCGCTTCTTCCATCACGCTTTCATAAGCATAAATCTCGCAGCCCAAGCGCACGGCGATGGCGATGGCATCGGAAGGACGCGCATCGACCATCGTGAGGTCATCGCCTTGTTTGCAGACCAGCATAGCGTAATATACGCCGTCTCGGAAACGGTTGATGACCACCTCCATGATTTCGATGCCGAACTCATGGGCAAATCGGATGAAAAGGTCGTGGGTGTGCGGACGACCGTTTTTGTGTTTTTCAATGCCCACGGCAATGGACTCGGCCTCGGCACTCCCGATGACGATGGGCAGACGACGTTGCGAGTTCTTGTCGCCCAGAATCAAGACGTATGCCCCCGTCGAGGATTCGCTGTAGGTCAAGCCGATGATTTCCAAACTGACTTTGTTCATTTTTGCTCGTTTTGGGAAGGATGAGAAAGCGTTTTCGCTCTAAAGCACTGATTATTAAGCCTCTTTTTGAAAACAAAACCTTCTTCCTTCAATCGTCAAAAGTAGGGACTTTTTGGGAAATGCGCAAAAAAAGTTGTTTTTAGCAAAAAATCTATGCAAAAAACTTTCATT
Organism: uncultured Bacteroidales bacterium; assembly: GCA_947303055.1. Lineage (GTDB taxonomy): Bacteria > Bacteroidota > Bacteroidia > Bacteroidales > F082 > Limimorpha. The sequence continues at coordinate 54,616 of CAMYXV010000002.1, read as the reverse complement.
TCAATTTATTTTGTCCTTATTTTTGTCCCGTCTAAGACAATAACATTAAGGGCAAATTAAGTTTAACTAAATTATAACCTTATGAGTAACACTATTGTTTACATCGTGTTAGCCGCCTCAATCCTGGCGCTGACATTTGCTTTCATCTTCTACAAACAGATGATGAAAGAAGACGAAGGTACGGACTTGATGAAGAAAATCGCTGCGTATGTCCGTAAGGGAGCTATGGCTTACCTTAAACAACAGTACAAGGTGGTGATTATTGTGTTCATCATCTTGGCAGCCATTTTCGGCATTATGGCCTACTTCAAATTACAGAACGGCGTCGTGTGGTTCGCTTTCCTCACGGGCGGTTTCTTCTCGGGCTTGGCAGGCTTCTTCGGCATGAAGACGGCCACCTACGCCTCGGCACGTACTGCTAATGCAGCCCGCAAGTCGCTCAACAGCGGCCTTCAAGTGGCTTTCCGCTCGGGTGCCGTTATGGGTCTCGTTGTGGTGGGTCTTGCCCTGCTTGACGTTTCCGTGTGGTTCCTCGTGCTGAATGGCACTGGTTTACTTGCAGCTGTCGGAGCTGAGAAAGACCTGATTACTATCACTACCACCATGCTGACCTTCGGTATGGGTGCTTCCACGCAGGCTTTGTTTGCCCGTGTGGGTGGCGGTATCTACACCAAGGCTGCTGACGTCGGTGCTGACCTCGTCGGTAAGACTGAGTACAACATCCCTGAGGACGACCCGCGTAACCCCGCTACCATCGCCGATAACGTTGGTGACAACGTTGGTGACGTGGCTGGTATGGGTGCTGACCTTTACGAGTCCTACGCTGGCTCCATTCTGGCAACCATGGCCTTGGGTGCTTCCGCTTTTGCTACGGCTGCCACTCAAAGCGCCGCTGGTGCAGAGATGCAATTGAAAGCCGTGTTTGCTCCTATGCTGATTGCTGCCGTTGGTGTGCTCCTTTCTTTGATTGGTATTTTCATGGTCCGCACGAAAGAGAATGCAGGCATGAAGCAACTGCTTGGTGCCTTGAGCCGTGGTACCAACACCGCTGCTGTCTTGATTGCCGTTGCGACCTTTGGCATCATGTATTTCCTGTTTGGTAAAGAAACCGGTGAGTATGCCAACATGTGGTGGCAGACTTCACTTTCTGTAGTAGTCGGCCTGTTGGCAGGTGTCATCATCGGTAAATCTACGGAATACTATACCTCCCAGAGTTACAAGCCTACCCAGAAAGTGGCAGAGAGTTCCAAGACGGGTCCTGCTACGGTCATCATCTCAGGCTTGGGTCTCGGTATGCTCTCCACCGCCATTCCGGTGGTGACTGTGGGCTTCGCCATTGTTTTGGCTTACCTTTGCGCCAATGGCTTCCATATTGCTTTCACACCTGAAAATCTGTCGCATGGCCTTTACGGCATCGGTATCGCCGCTGTTGGTATGCTCTCCACATTGGGCATCACCCTGGCTACCGACGCTTACGGTCCCATCGCTGACAATGCTGGTGGTAACGCCGAAATGAGCGGCCTTGAACCCGAAGTGCGCAAGCGCACTGACGCTCTTGATGCTCTGGGTAACACCACTGCTGCTACAGGTAAGGGTTTCGCCATCGGTTCTGCCGCTTTGACGGCTTTGGCACTGTTGGCCTCCTACGTTGAAGAAATCAAGATTGCCCTTATCCGTGTGGGTCAAGCTTTGCCGAACGGCGTGGAAGCTGCCAAAGCCTCTTTGGTCGACTTCATGAACGCTTACAACGTCAACCTGATGAACCCCATCGTCCTCGTTGGTATCTTCATTGGTGCCATGATGGCCTTCGTGTTCTGCGGCATGACGATGAACGCTGTGGGTCGTGCAGCCCAAAAGATGGTGGAGGAAGTCCGCCGTCAGTTCAGCACCATCAAGGGTATCCTTGAAGGCAAGGCCGAACCCGACTACGAGCGTTGCGTTGCTATTTCCACGAAGGGCGCTCAGCACGAGATGCTGGTGCCTTCCATCCTCGCGATCCTCGTCCCGATTCTGACAGGTGTCATCTTGGGTGTTCCCGGTGTCCTCGGTCTGTTGATCGGTGGCTTGAGCACGGGCTTCGTTTTGGCTGTCTTCATGGCCAACTCGGGCGGTGCTTGGGACAATGCCAAGAAGTATGTCGAAGAAGGCAACTTCGGTGGTAAAGGCTCCGAAAACCACAAGGCTACCGTCGTTGGCGACACCGTCGGTGACCCGTTCAAGGATACGTCAGGACCTTCGCTGAACATCCTCATCAAGCTGATGAGCATGGTGAGCATCGTGATGGCCGGTTTGACCGTTACTTGCCACTTGCTGTAATCTTTCAAGTTTTATCAAGAATTTGAGATAAATCGCAAGCGATTTTAATTCCCCCAGAGAATCCTAAAGGATAACTTGGGGGAATTTTTTTTGCTTTTTAGACTAATTTTGCAATCTACAGACCTCTATTGGATGATTAAAAATCCTAAATGTGATGAAAAGACTGATTTTGACATTGTTAGCCTGCATGATGGCTACTGCGCTATCGGCGCAAATTGACAAGGACTGGCAGGAGAGCGTTCGCCAATCTATGGAAGATGCCCAAAAAGAATTCGACTCTTTTCGGTTGAAAGCTGAACAAAGCTTTGAAGACTTCCGTAAGAAAGCCAATGAGGAGTATGCCCGCTTTATGGCCGATCCGTGGTCTGCCTTTGAGATTCAACCGCTGGAGACCATACCCATGGAGCCTAAGCCTCCGCAACCTTTCACTGTGGATCCCGACAACAAGCCGTTGCCATCGGAGAACCCCATTGTTTTCAAACTTAAACCAAAGCCTGACAATCCGTACGAGCAGCCTCAACCCTTTGAGCCCATCGCTCCCAACCCGTCGCCCGATGTTCCGTTGAATTATGTCACGTTTTATGGCACCGATTTGGGCTTCCATTTCGACTTGACCTATCTGCCGAAGTTGAACGGCTTGTCCGAAAAAAGTGTCTCTGATTTTTGGTATGAACTCACGGATGACTATTTTGATAATTTGGTGGCCGAATGCTTGTACTATCGCGAAGACCGCAACTTTTGCGACTGGGCTTATTTCCTTTTGACAAGGCAGCTCTCAGAGTCCTATTTCGGGAAGAATAACGAAGCCAAGGTTCTCCAGATGTACCTGCTTGTCCAATCAGGCTATCAAACGCGCATCGCATCGAGGGGCAACCAGCTTGTAGTGCTGATGGGATCGGATGATGGTATTTGTTCCTACTGTTTTGTCAACATCAACGGGCAACGCTACTATAACTTTGAAGAGTCTTCGGCATGTGGCTATTTCTCGGTATACAATCACGCTTTCCCAAGCGAAAGGAAAATGAGTCTCGTGGTGAAACAGCCAAAGTTGGCAGTTAAGAAGACCATTCCCAGACAGATGGGTGCGAAATGGATGAAAATCGAGACTTCAGTAGTCTTGAACCAGAACCTGATTGACTTCTATAATGATTATCCCTTAAGCAGTAATTGGACCAATTATTCCGTCGCATCGTTGAGCGATATGGCCAAGGACTCGCTATATCCAGCCATGCGTAGCGCTATCGCAGGCAAGACCAAGCTGGAAGCCGCCAATATATTAATTACTTTCGTGCAGTTCGCTTTCGATTATGCATCTGACCAAAAACAGTTCGGTTATGAACGCCCGCTGTTCCCCGACGAGTCGTTGTTCTATCCCTACAACGACTGCGAAGACCGATCCATTTTCTATTCTTGTTTGGTGCGCGAGTTGCTGGGTCTTGATATGGTGCTGCTCCATTATCCAGGACATCTTGCCACGGCTGTATGTTTCGACGAAGAGGTTAAGGGCGACTATCTGTTGCTTGACGGCAAACGCTATATCGTGTGTGACCCGACTTACATAGGTTCCACGGTCGGGATGTGTATGCCCAAGTTCACGTCGATACAACCCGAAGTGGTTCGATTTTAACCTTCTTTTGAATTTATATTGGATTTGTGTTATTTTTGCGCCATCAAAATATTAAATACAATGAATAGAATGTTATTGATTGCCAGCTTGATGGTGCTTCTTTTGCTTGGTTTTGGCGGAAACGTTAGGGGTCAAATGGTGCAATATGGCAAAGTGGTGGAGGCCAATTCCAAGGGTAAGGCATTAAGCGGTGTCTATATCAGATTAACCGCTGACGTACAGGATTATCAGCCCACTTCCAGCGACGCCCACGGCTTGTTTAGACTTAGTTTTAGCGAGCATCAGGTTGGTGAAAAAGTGTATGTGATTGCCGAAAAATCTGGCTACGAGGTTGTAAATATACATATCTTTAATGAAGGCTGGATCCTTACAGACCGTGAGAAACTGATTGTTGAGATGGCCCCCAAAGCCAAAGTTGACAAGGAACGGAAACGCTACTATGGCTTAGCGGAGGCTGCTTGCGTGGAGCGCTACGATGCCACTATGACCCTTTTGAATACGGAACTCGCGCAGCAAAAAATCAGCATGAAAGAGTACCAATACTGGAAATTGAAAGCAGAGGACGAACTGCATCAATCCTACAAAAGCTTATCGAATTATGCTGATGCCTTCGCTCGTGTCAATGCCGATAATACGGATGCAGCCACTGTGGCTTTGGCCGAAAAGCTGGAAACCAACGACATTGAAGGTGCCATGGCTTTGGTGGACGGCAAACCCTACCTTAGCGTGATGCAAGCCTACAGCGGTTTTACAGTTGCTTTCCCGATGCAAGTCCCCGAAGTGCCTGTGGCCAGCCTGGCAACCGACACACTGCCTGAGTCGGATTCGCTCTACAATGACATCATGGTGCTACAGACCTACGCCAAATTGTTTGAACGCGACTTTACGCCATCCGCCATGAAATATGCCAAGTTATGCGCCTATCTCGGCGTGCTATATAAGCAGAGAGGCTGGGACGAAGCTTCACGAAAATACTTCACCAAGGCCTTGAATATGTACGAGATGCTGGATCTCATGGAAGGCATTGAGGTGCAGGACAAAATCAACAAGATAAAGCAACTGCTTGAAAACTAACATTATTATATGCTTGATAGAAGAATCGCCTACTTCGACAGCGTGCCCGACCGCGAGTTGGTCGGGCAGCTTTTGGCTAATGACAAGGAGGCGGTGGAATATGTGTTTTTCCACCGCTGCAACGGAATGTTCGCCCACATTGTCAACAGCGTGTTTCATTCGCAAGGTAAGAAAGAGGAACTGATTACAGAGTTCTATCTGTATTTGCGTGAGAATGACTGGAACTGTCTCCGTAAGTTCGAGTTCAAGGCGTCGCTCAACACTTGGATGACGGTCGTTGCACTGCGATATTTCAAAAAAAAACGCCAAAGTCAGACTAAATTGGTGGCGGTAGACCCTCAATTAATAGAAGAAGTCCAAAAGAATCAGGCCGATGACTTTGACATACTACATGAAATGAACCGTCTCGACTTATACAAAGCGATAAACCGCCTCTCTAAACCTCGCGAGAGATTTGCACTGCTGGCGTCGCTGACAGGAAAAAGTGCCGAGGATATTGCAAAAGACTTGGGATGCACTGTCTTGGCTGTGTACAACCTCATTAAAAAAGCAAAAATGGAATTGAGAACCTTATTGAAAGACAAAGAAATATGAACAACGACAGAATAGAAATCACGGATGAACTGATCGCTTGTTACCTGGAGGGTAACCTGACGGAAGAGGAACGCTCTGCCGTTGAAGCCTATCTCTCCGAAAACGAAGAGGCTATGGATGACCTGTTGATGGCTCGTGCAGAAATGGCCTATCAGGATGATATCGCTAACACATCCGTTTTCGCTAGGTCGATGTTCGACTATGACGACCTTGCTATGGCTGCCGCCTCTGAAAAAATGGACTGCGCCATCAAGGCACAACAGATGGTGCTGGCCAACTACGGCATCGAAGCCTCGGTGGAGGAACTAACCGAATTGGCCAAGAAAAACGGATGGTTTGAAGAAGGTAAAGGCAGTGCGTTCGACTTTGTGGGCGAGTTGCTCAACACTTACGGCGTGGAGTCGGTGCAAATGCGCAATGCTGGCATCTACCACATCATGCACGAACTGAGCCAAGGCCATAAGATTATCGTCGGCGTGGACAATGAAACCGATGTCGCCAACGACAAAGCACAACATGTGATGCTTGTGGTCGGCATCGATACCACCGACAAGGAACACCTGAAAGTGGTGGTGCGAGACCCCTCCCATCCCGAAAACGAACAAGTCTTCTTGGCTAAAGACTTCATGGAACACTGGAAAAGCACCGGATGCTTCATGGTGGCCACAAAACAGGCCGCACCGCTCGCCTCGAATCCCGAAATGGAGAACTTCAACTACCAACTGGGCTATGTTCGCAAGTTCGCCGACGTGGCCTACGAGGAAATCATCAAACGGTTGGCGGAAGACGGGTATATCCAAAGCACCCCTTCTACTGACGCAGAGACCCCGAAACACAAGGTGAAATTTTATCTTATTGGATGCATGCTGCTCGTTTTGGCAGCTTACGCCGCCTACTTCATCTGGCGTTTGTCGACACCCTATCAGATGAAGGTGAATTACATCGAAGACAAAGCCTACAGCATTCCCAGCATGCCCTTCGAGAAAGGCACACTGCGCTGCGAGTATGCCGACAACGCCGTGCAGACCTTCGCTTTGACGGCAGACAATCCTTCGGTGTTCCTTAACGATATACCTTATAAATATAGAAACATCCCTGTGCATGTCGTGTTTGAGGCCCAAGGCTACCTCCCTATCGATACGCTCGTGCCGGTGCAAAAGGCCTTCAGCCTCTCGCTCCGCCGTAACAACGACTATGGAGTGGTCTTCGGCCAGGTGAAAGACTTTAAGACGGGCCAGTCCATCGCAAACGCCACGGTGCGCCTCCAAGACATGGAGACTAAAACCGACAACATGGGCCAGTTCCGTATCGAGATTCCGTTCGAGAAACAAGACCGAGTTCAGCGCGTGATTGTCTTCTGCGACGGCTATGACGAATGGACGGGCGACTATACACCTTCTCCCATCATACCTTGGGTTGTGCCGTTGGTTGAAAATCAATAAGTTGCAAAAATAATGAAAAAAATTGCTTTTTTTCGGACTAAAAACAACGACTTGAAGACACTATTGGGCAAATGAAGCAAACAAATTCATCAATCAAACACAAACAATAATTATTCACTAAAAACGAAAGGAACAAAGCAATGAAAAAGTTAATTATGATTTTAGGGATTGTACTCTCAGTCATCATGATGGCCAGCTGCAGTTCGCAGAGTGGACTCACTAAGCAACAAAAGGCTGACATAAGAAATATTAATAAGCAAGTCAGAGAGTACAAAAAGGAAGGCTGGAAGGTACAATTCGGCAAACCTAGCATGGAGGCTCAATTGAGTGAAGTGTATAGAAGGCACGCCGAACTCGATGACAAAGGCTACTGCAAGTACGTTGAAGGTGAGGCCACGACGGTAGGCGAAACATACGATGCTGCTCGCTTCATGGCCTTAAACCTTTCGAAACTCGAACTTGCTGGCATGATTGAAACCCAAATTGCTCAGCTGATTGAGACCAAGCTTGGCAACAAGGAACTCTCGCAGAAGGAGGCTGCTTCGTTGGCCGAAAGTGCAGCAGCCAGCAAAAACCTCGTCGCGCAGAAGTTGAGTCGCGTCATTGTACCTGTCGACATCTATCGCGACCTGCCCAACGGCAATGTGGAAGTGCGTGTCATGACCATGTATAGCCACGACCTTGCGTTGGACTCGTACAAGCAGACCATGCGTGAAGACCTCGAAAAGAAGGCCGATGAGCTTTCGAACCAGCTTGATAGAATCTTGAAGTTCTGATGATACTTTAGATGACACAGCCTCGTAGTGAAGGAGACAACTAAGGCATTGCCTCCTTCGCTTTTTTTGTTGTATGAAAATCTTTACCGTTTCGGACTAAAACCTGTATCTTTGTGGCTCTATTCTTTAAACAAAACTAACCAACGATGAAAAAGATATATTTACTTTGCCTAATGCTGATCTGCAGCATGGTATCCTCCGCTCAGGACTTTGAGATAACGAGCGTTGAGTCCTTGCCTAACGATTTCGCGGCAAGGGAAGAAATGAAAACCGACCACAACGACCGCCAATGCGCCTTGCTTCGTGTGGCCACACAGAACATCGCTTCCGAACAGCGTGAGGGATTCACCTTCAAGACGGACTTGGGTTCAGAGATTGTGGAACGTGCCAACCGCAACGGCGAGATATGGTTATGGGTATCGCCCGGATTGAAATATCTGCGCATCAGGCACAGCGACATGGGACAATACGAGCTTCACCTTCTTGACCATGTTGCCCGGATTGAAGCATTGCACACTTATAAAATTGTCATCCGTGGGACGATGGCAATGACAGAAGAGCCGAAAGATGAAGAAGTTCACGAGGAGAACTTCACAGTGGGAGGCGTGAGCTTCACGATGAAATTGGTGAAAGGGGGAACTTTTTGGATGGGAGCACAAATAACTAATTCTGATGATCGGAATTATGACGAGGATGCCTTTTATTCCGAAAAGCCTGTCCATAGCGTGACATTGGATAATTTTTATATTGGTGAAACCGAAGTGACACAAGCCTTGTGGATGGCAGTGATGGGAACAAACCCAAGCTACTATCAAGGTGACGATCTTCCTGTTGAGGTTGGTTGGGATGTAATCGTGAGCGAGTTTCTTCCCAAATTGAATCGTCTGACAGGGAAGAGTTTCCGCTTGCCTACAGAGGCCGAATGGGAATATGCAGCGAGGGGAGGAAGGAAGAGCAAAGGATACAAGTATGCAGGTAGTAACAATATTGGTGATGTTGCTGTATATATTGAAAATAGTGGCGATGGAAGCATTCAAAGAGTAAAGTCTAAATTGCCAAATGAGCTTGGCATTTACGATATGAGTGGAAATATTTGGGAGTGGTGTAGTGATTTGTACGATAGGGATTACTACGAAAAGTCACCTTCATACAACCCACAGGGGCCTTCGAATGTGTTGTCAGCCAATGTGGTACGTGGCGGTAGTTGTATTAATTATGCAGAGCGTTGCCGTGTGTCATTTAGGGACGGTGAAGATCCAGAAAACTGGGTTACTTTTAATGGCTTCCGCCTTGCACTTTCTGAAAACAATGTTGTGCAGAACGATGATGGAGAACATGAAATACAGAATTCTTTAAAACCAGCGATACAAATACCTGAAGGCGCAATATCTGGAAAGTTCTCGATAAGTTCTACAAAACAAGTCTATTTCTCCCAAGGCAATCTGCAATATCAGGCTTCGACAAACACATGGCGATTTGCAGAAAACCAGTGGGACTTTGTTGGATCAAAGCATCCTGATTCTGATGGGAACGTAGGGGGTACAGTTAGTGATAGTGATAATAGTGAAGCATCGTCAAATTATAGTGGTTGGATAGATTTGTTCGGCTGGGGAACAAGTGGATGGAATAGCGGAGCTATATGCTATCAACCATGGTCTACTCATTCCTATAACAACAGGTATTATCCCGGAGGTTCTTATGAGAACAGCTTAACAGGAGAATATGCTAACGCTGACTGGGGTGTTTATAACGCTATTAGCAACGGCGGAAACCAACCTGGATTGTGGCGTACTTTGACCGAAGAAGAGTGGGATTTTGTTTTAATGGCTCGTAACACCACTTCTGGTATTCGTTTTGCAAAAGCTAAAGTTAATGGTGTCAATGGAGTGATTTTGTTGCCAGATGATTGGCAGAAAAATACCTATAAATTATATAATACAAACCAAAAATACGAAGATTTTTCCATAAACAATTTGTCAGTTTCGCAATGGAAGAAATTGGAAACGGCTGGAGCTGTCTTTTTACCTGCTGCTGGCTCACGGTATTCTGACAATAAAGTTGAATCGGCAGGAGTCTATGGCGTGTACTGGTCTTCTTCAAACAATCATGACATAGTTTATTACATGAGCTTGGGGGATTGGTGGTTGGATTTGTCTGGCTCTAATACACGAGGAACAGGTCACAGTGTCCGCCTCGTCTGCCCCACTGAATATTAAGAATAGAAACATCAGATAAAAGAAAAGAATCCAAAGATTTCAATACGGACAGAAGATGGAGGTAGCTCGAGTGGCTGCCTCCATCTCTTTTTGTGGCGTAATACAAAATTTTACTAATTTCGGACTAAAACCTGTATCTTTGTGGCTCTATTGTTACAAACAAACCTAACCAACGATGAAAAAGATATATTTACTTTGCCTAATGCTGATATGCAACATGGCATCCTCCGCTCAGGACTTTGAGATAACGAGCGTTGAGTCTTTACCTAACGATTTCGCGGCAAGGGAAGAAATGAAAACAGACCACAACGACCGCCAATGCGCCTTGCTTCGTGTGGCCACACAGAACATCGCTTCCGAACAGCGTGAGGGATTCACCTTCAAGACGGACTTGGGTTCAGAGATTGTGGAACGTGCCAACCGCAACGGCGAGATATGGTTATGGGTATCGCCCGGATTGAAATATCTGCGCATCATGCATCGTGACATGGGACAATTCGAGCTTCACCTTCTTGACCATGTTGCCCGGGTTGAAGCATTGCACACATATAAGGTGGTCCTTCTTGGTACACAGTCATTTGTCGTGAAGGAGCGGGGAGAAAATATACCTACGCAACAATACCTTATGTTCCAGATTACGCCTGCCAATGCCATGCTTGAAGTGGATGGCCAACTTTGGAGTGTGGATGCCGATGGAACCGCCATGAAATATGTCAATTTTGGCACATACAGTTATCGTGTGATGGCTTCCGACTATTTCACCGAGACAGGCAATGTGATTGTGGACGACCCCGAGAACACGAAAATTGTACCTGTGACATTGAAACCCAATTTTGCTGAAATCACACTTACAGTGGATGCTGATGCCGAAATATGGGTGAACAATGTAAAGAAAGGCACACGCACTTGGACGGGTTCTTTGGGTGATGGCACATACAAGATAGAGTGCAAGCAAGCCAACCACGAGACCAGCATGGTCTCGAAAGAGATTACTCCTACCATGAACGGGCAGACCATCACCTTGCCTGCTCCTACACCCATCTATGGCTCGCTGAATGTGGAGAGCACGCCCAACTTAGCCACGATTTACATTGACGGTAAGGAAGTGGGGAAAACACCGAAGAGTATTCCACAAATAATAATTGGGCAACATGAGGTGAAGCTGACCCTCGACGGCTATGTAGACCATGTCGAAACTATCACCATCACCAAGGACGAGAAGAAGGCTATGAAAGTCATGTTGAGCAACATCAACTATGATAAAATTTCCAAACAAGGCGATGATTATTACGACGCCAAGAACTACGAAGAGGCTTTGAGATGCTACCGTGAAGCGGCAGAGCATGGCAACGCCAGAGGACAAGATGGCATAGGAGAGCTGTATTATTATGGTTATGCAGTACAACAAGACCATGCTGAAGCAGTGAAATGGTATCGTTTGGCAGCAGCGCAAGGCCTTGATAAGGCACAACGCCATTTGGGTTATATGTACGAACTAGGAATAGGCGTTGATAAAGACCATTCAGAGGCCGTGAAATGGTACCGCAAGGCAGCCGAACAAGGTGATGATGGTGGACAAAACAATTTGGGTTTCTGCTATCTTCATGGAATAGGCGTTGATAAAGACTATTCAGAGGCCGTGAAATGGTTCCGTTTAGCCGCTGAGCAAGGTGATGCTACGGGACAAAACAATTTAGGATATATGTATTTCAAAGGTTATGGCGTTAATCAAGACTATTCAGAGGCAATGCGATGGTTTCAAAAAGCGGCAAATCAAGGACTTCCTTTGGCACAATATAATATAGGAAAAATGTACTATAACGGTGAAGCCATTGAAGAAGACTTTTTTGAGGCAGAGAAATGGTATCGCATGGCGGCTGAACAAGGCTATGCAGGGGCACAAAACGACTTAGGTTGGATGTATGCGAATGGTTTAGGTGTTGCAGAAGATGAAGCAGAGGCTGTGAAATGGTATAGAAAAGCGGCCGAACAAGGATACGCAAGAGCCCAATGCAATTTAGGCAACATGTACGATGATGGAAAAGGCGTGCCTCAAAGCCATGAAGAAGCGGTGAAATGGTACAGAGAAGCCGCTGAGCAAGGTCTCGCCAACGCCCAATACAATTTGGGATTGTGTTATCAAGAAGGCATCGGGGTTAAACAAAACCTTGAAGAGGCCTTAAAATGGTATCAGAAAGCGGCAGAACAAGGTGTCTCAGATGGATATTATCAATTGGGCAGGTACTATTTATCGCAGCAAAACACCCAAGAAGGATTGAAATGGCTGCAACTTTCGGCAGAACAAAAAAACCCTGATGCAGCATATGAATTAAGCGGTATTTATAGAGAAGGTCTATTTGGACTGAAAGCGAACCAAAATAAGGCTGACGAATGGTATGAAAAAGCGCGTGAATACGGATGGTATTAAGCCGTGAGATGATTATTCAGTATATTTGCAACCCTAAAAACAGCAACCCATGAAATTGAATGGGCAGATTTGTGTCCTTTCATCAAAGTGTAGAACACTGAGATGACCATATGGCCTCGTCTGCCCCGCTGAAGAATGAACTTGATGCCAGAGTAAAACATATAAACAAGAAGCAATTAATGCGCTTCAGCAAAAAAAGTAATACTTTCGGACTATTTTCCCATAATTGAATGCTCTATTCTAACGCAAAAACAGATAAGCCATGAAAAAATATTACCTTACCCTATTGTTGTCCACACTTTTCATCGCACTCACCGCCCAGGATGTAGATAGAGACGGACACATTATGGAGCAAGTTATCGCCGCTGGCGACAAATATTCATACGCTTCAGCTTCACACGACACCCTTGAAGTTGCGGTCAAAAATGCCGTCACTATGTTGGCTAGCCAGATTGTGACGGATGTGAAGGTGCAGGCCAAATCCGAAATCCATTCTGTCACCAGTAACGGCGACATTGAGGAACGACTGTTCTACGACCAGGTTGCTGAAACCTTCACCAATGTCCGACTGAAAGACTACCATACGCTCGTCGTAGCCAAGCCCGATAGGAAAAACACCAAATACACCGCTTTCGTGTATATCGAAAAGGAGAGTATCGCCCAAATCTATTCCGAAATTGAAGAGGAGGAGCGGGAAGCAAGGCAAGCGAGAGAGGTGCGAGCAAGCAAAGATGTGAACTTCTACTACAACGAAGGCTGTAAGGCCGTAAAAGATGTGCGCATTGGTGATGCCTTAAAGTATTGGTATTGGGCATATGCACTCAGCATTGGCACCAATGTAACCATCGGCACCGAGCCGGCCACAAGGTTCCTCGAAACCAAGATAGACCAGCTTTTAAGCAACATCCAAGTGACTGCAATATCCTGCGACAAAGTGAAGATTAACGACTTGCAGGAAAAATACAACGTCATCCTCAACATCCAGTACAAAGACGATGCGGGATTGCTTCATAAAGTCACCAACCTCGACTACGAATACAACGACGGCTATACCCAGCAAAAAGGTGCACGTGTGAGAGACGGTGTAGGCACCCTTGAACTGCAATATGAATTGGACGAAGTGCGCTTCTATTGCGTTTACAACTACGACGCAAACGAGACACCTGCTGATGTCTTTGCCATCGTAAGGAAGAAAGAAACCAAAAAGTTCTCCTCGGCCATCAAGATGATCAAGATTTCCAACGAGGCCAAGAAAGTGAAAGAGGTCGTTGTCAATCCAAGCGAGGTGGAACTGCCTGTTACCTATGACATCAAAGCGAAGGAAACCTCAACGGTTGCTGTCCCTTCGCAAAACAAACAAGATTTGCTGTTGGGTAAAATGGAAAGCATAGAAACCGCCATCCGCACAAAGAACTACACGTCTGTCAAAGCACTTTTCACTGATGAAGGCTACGACAGTTTCCTGAAACTGGTTCGTCGTGGCAATGCAACCATTGTCGGCAAGCCTCAATACAAATTCATGGACTATGGCCGGCTCACCTTGTGCCGCTGCATTACTATGCAATTCCGCTTCCGCAACAACAAGCAGTTCATCGAGAATGTCACTTTCCGTTTTAATGCAGACAACCTCGTTGAGTCCCTTGCTTTCACATTGTCTGATGTGGCCGAGAGTGACATCCTTCAAAAAGGTGATTGGAACCGTGATTCACGCCTCACCCTGATGACCTTCCTCGAAGACTATCAGACGGCCTACGCTCTTGGCCGTGACAAGTACCTTGAAAGCATCTTCTCCGACAATGCCCTTATCATCGTCGGCAATAAGTTGGAATCAAGGGTGGTCGCTGATGGCGTGAGGTTGATGGAGCATGTCAGATACGACACACTTTCCAAGAAGCAGTACATCAACCGCCTAAGAAGCCATTTCGCCACTAAGGAATACATCAACCTCAACTTCACTGAGACCGATTTCCAACGCGCATCGAATAACAAGGAAATGTACGGCATCCGAGTCAGGCAAGAATACTTCTCAAGCAACTACGGCGATGTGGGCTATCTCTTCCTGTTGGTAGACCTCCGCAACGAGTTGCCCATCATACATGTCCGTGCCTGGCAGAACGACAAACTACCACTTGAATCACTGATACAATTGAACGACTTTTATTGAAGCCTATGAAAAACAGACTGATATTATCTCTAGCTTTTCTCTTTTTCGTATTCTCATTGTCCGCCCAAGACTTTGAGATTGTCAGCGTTGAGTCGCTTCCTGCTGACATGTCAGCAAGAGAGGAAATGAAAACCGACCATAACGACCGTCAATGTGCCTTGCTACGTGTGGCCACTCAAAACATTGCACCCAATCAACGCGAAGGCTTCAGTTTTGTTCCTGATTTAGGTTCTGAAGTAGTAGAACGCGCCTCTCGCGATGGAGAAATATGGCTGTGGGTGTCGCCAAATTTGAAATACCTCCGTATCAAGCATCGTGATTGGGGACAATACGAGCTTCGTCTTCCTGATTATGTCCCTTATATTGAGGCATTGCATACCTATAAAATCACGATAAAAGGAACACTATCTCTTGCACAACAGGAACAGGTAAACAACACTCTCACACAGCAGTACCTTGCGTTCCAAATAACCCCTACTGATGCACTGCTTGAAGTGAATGGTAAAACATGGCAAGTTGAGCCTGATGGTTCTGCAATGGAATATGTGCCGTTCGGTAAGTATTCTTATCAGGTTAGCCTTGCGAATTACCATACTTTTACAGGTTCCGTTGTGGTTGACGACCCTGAAAACCCACATAAAGTTGAAGTGAATCTATTACCCAATTTCGGTTGGATTGAAATATCTGGTGATGGATTGGAGGACGCCAGCGTATACATTGATAATGCATTGGCTGGCAAGATTCCTTTTAGGAGTAAAGCTTTGAATAGTGGCCAACACAATGTCCGCATAGTGAAAAAGATGTATGATGATTATAGTGAAAACGTAATAGTAAAAGACAATGAAACGACTCGCCTTTCACCTTCCTTGAAGGCGGATTTCGCTGGTGTGATTTTGAAAGTAGATGCGGATGCCGAGATTTGGGTAAACAACGAAAAGAAAGGCATTCGTACTTGGGCAGGACCATTGAGCAGCGGTACATACAAAATTGAGTGCAAACAGGTCAACCACGAAACCACTATGGTTACAAAGGAAATCACTCCTCAAATGGCAGGGCAAGTCATCAAGCTTGAAGCTCCTCGTCCCATTTATGGCTCGCTAAATGTTGTTAGTACACCCAATTTTGCCACGCTATATATCGATGGAGAGAAAATTGGTGAAACTCCAAGGTTTATCAAGGATTTGCTGATTGGCTCACACGAACTTCGATTGACAAAAGAAGGTTGTGCTCCAATACAAAAAACTATTGTAATCAAAAAGGGTGAAACACTTGAAGTAAAAGAAACTTTGGCCACGGGCAAAAGCGTAACAGTTAAAACAGACCGTGCAGGTGACAATGTTTATGTGGACAATACTTTTGTTGGCGAAACGCCCATCACAACATCTGTAGGCTTCGGACAGCACACCATAAAAGTGACACGAAACAATGTCCCTGTTGAAAAAACTATTTCTATTGCAGAGCATGATTCTGACAAAGAACTCCTTTTTGAGTTTGGCCGATTAATTACAATCAAAACAGATTGTGATGGAGATGCTGTTTTTGTAGATGGTAATAGAGTGGGTGTTTCGCCCGTAGATATTGACTTGCCTTTGGGAAAACATATAATTCGAGCTGAAAGAAAAAAGAAATATGACGAAATTGAAATCAATACGCGGGGTTTTGGAAGCAAGAATGAGTATACGTTGACATTGCATAATGAAACCGTTTCCCATTTCGTGGAAAACGGTGTTAATTTTGCCACACTTGATTTTGCATACAGTCCCGCGCCACAAACATCTTTCGGTGCAACCTTTGGAATGGTGAAGAAATTTGGTTGGTTTATATCAGCTGCAAGCAATTATAAATTTGATGCCTTACATTTCAGCGAGGTTGCAAATGCGGAAGGCCTTGTTGATGGCAACTATTATTACGATTACACAGGCGAGTCGTGCAGCACACGTATTTCTGTCGTTGCAGGTGCGATGATAAACCTTAAAGGCCCCCTTTGTATGAGAATCGGTGCGGGTTATGGTAGCCGTGTAAAAAGTTGGTACACCACAAATGGTAATTTGATAAAGTTGGAAGATGATAGTTTCACAGGTCTTGATGTAACTGCTGGATTGCAACTGAACTTAAAAGGCTTTGCCATTAGTGTAGACGCAGTCACCACCAACTTTAAGATTATTGAAGGAAAATTTGGTATTGGATATTGCTGGAAGAGAAAAATAAAGTAAGAAAGGATTTTACATGAATAAATTGAAAAGAGTTTTATCAGTAATAATTGTTGGCCTTACTATTGGCTTAACATCATGCCACAAGGATGCACAACTTGAGCCAAAGAATCCTATTATAATAGAGGATTCATTGGTGGTCTCATATACTGAAGCGTCTTTCAGATGGAGAGTAGAATACCCCGGACAAATAAGTTCGATGTTAATAATAAGCGCAAATTTAGACATGAGTAATGCGATTATTCTAGAAGCAGACCAATTAAGTGAAGATGGCCGTTTTTCTGTTACCGCTTCTGAGTTAAGGGAAGGCGAAAAATACTATTATTATTATGAAATTTGTAATCCAGGTGCTATATATAAAAGTGAAATAAAGAGTTTTTCAACAGTATATTGCACAAAGCCGATTGTAACAACAATATCGGTTTCAAATATAACAAACATTAGTGCATTATGTAAAGGAGAAGTTATGGACGATGGTAATGCTAATGTAATTGAACGAGGATTTTGTTGGAGTATTAATCATAACCCATCAATTGATGATAACAAAATTAGCAGTGGTCAAGACACTGGCATGTTCTCCGTTGAATTATCAAATCTTACACCTGTTTCTACTTATTATGTAAAAGCATTTGCAAAAAATAGGGCAGGCATTGCATATGGAGACGAGATTGCTTTTACAACTAGTTTTGCACCTCCTGGAGCTGTAAATAGTCTTTTTTCAGTTAGTGATTCAAAACAAGTGTTTTTTTCACAGGGTAATTTACAATATCAGGCATCTACAGACACATGGCGTTTTGCGCAAAACCAGTATGATTTTGTCGGTAGTTCAAATGAATACATCTCTGCTAATTATGAAGGGTGGATAGATCTCTTTGCTTGGGGAACGAGTGGATACAATCATGGTGCTGTCTTATACCAACCATATGCTTGGAATTCAAATTATCTCAACTATTATGCCTATGGTGATGAAAGCAATAATTTATATGACCAAACAGGTATGGCAGATTGGGGTTACAACAAGATCTTTAACGGTGGCGATAAAGAAAATTATGGTTGGAGAACTTTAACTAAAGACGAATGGGTATTTGTTTTTAATTCTAGAAATACAACAACTGATTTTAGATATGCGAAAGCTAATGTGTGCGGAATCAATGGTGTCATATTGTTTCCAGACGATTGGAATCCTAATGGTTTCATTATTAACAATCCAAATAATCCTAATTCGCCTTATGAAGACAATACAATCACAGATTTAAATTGGGACAGTTTTGAAGCCACTGGAGTAATGTTTTTACCAGCTGCGGGCCAACGTATAGAAAAAACTATTAGCAGTGTAGGCAATAGTGGTATTTATTGGTCTTCTTCATATGCTTATTCGACCAATTCTTATGATATTGTATTTTCAAATACAAGTTCATGTTTTGACAACGACAACAGACGAAGTAACGGCATCTCTGTTCGCTTAGTTAAAGACTATCAACCATAACATAAATATGAACAAAAAGACAATAAAGACCATAGACGAGCGCATCAAAATTATTGAACAATGTTTTGGTGTTGAATTTGAATTTCATGAAGCGGATGAAAAAGTCTATCTTGAAACCGCTGATGATTATTTGTTCAACGAAGAGGGTATTAGCATTGAACCTTTTCTTGATTATACCGAAAACATCAATGAATTGGTCAAAATTGATAATACTAGCGTCCGTTGCGGAAAATTCCGACAAACTATTGTATTTGAAAGTGAATCATTAGTCAAATACTATCCG
Source organism: uncultured Bacteroidales bacterium (assembly GCA_947303055.1). Taxonomy (GTDB): domain Bacteria; phylum Bacteroidota; class Bacteroidia; order Bacteroidales; family F082; genus Limimorpha. Next base: position 36,000 of record CAMYXV010000002.1, on the reverse strand, counting down.
TCGTTAGAAACAGAAGAGTGTAAACTGTCTATTGTATATCAACCATTCTTTGTTGGGATAATTGCGCTACAAGAAGGTTATGACAAAGAAGACCCTTATTCGTTTTACATCGCTGTTGAGTTGGAGTATCTGGGAGAGAAAAGGTTAACGGAGGAAGAGGAAACCATTCTCATTAGAAGATATTTATACGATGTATCTTCAAAATTGGGTTATTCTGTTTCAATTGACACCTTCAATAATTGGCCTGATTTTAGCAAAGATGATGAGAGTTTTAGTAAATATAAAGACCAAGTATTGAGCATTGACAGTATTCCACCATACACTAAAGCAATGGACTACTATATTGAAGCATTAGGAGCCATGAACGCCGATATTCGTTTTTTGTCTTTTTATAAGGTGTTGGAGTATTTTTCTCCTGCGGTTTCAAAGAAAGAATACTACGAAGAAATGAATAAGCGACTTGATGCAATGAGCGTATTAAGTCGAACATACGAGGATATCAATGACCTTTGGGAATTGTCAAAGAAATACAAAAAATCTCTAAAGGATGATGAAATACCTTTCACAGTATTGTCAAATTGTGTTGATTTGACGATGCTTTTTCATTGCCTCCCCAAGAAGATACGATTAAGATTGAAAAAAGATAATGGATTAAAAAAAGACGAGGTGATAGATGATAAATTAATTGAAATCAGAAAAGAGTTAGGAAAAATACTATGCGACACGAGAAACAGTATTGTTCATGCAAAATCTAATTATGAGCCGACTGGATTCGAATGTTCCGAAGAAGATAGGGCTGTACTAAATGAGTTTATGGATAAATTGTGCCAATGCATTTTTGTTTGGAATGGTAGACAATCAGAGAATTATCGGTTGAAATAGAATGAATCCAGAGTATTACGAAATAGAGAGCAACTTTTCCCCCGTATATAATTTGGCTATTGCCTTAATGAAGGGAAGGGGGCAAGATGATATTTGTAGTGTATTATCAGAAGCCCGATTGTCTGTGGTCAATACTGAATATGACGGATGGAATGGCGGAACATATGGATATACGGTTTATGTAAGTTTGTCTGTAAAACAGTATTCCTCTTTCTCTGCTGAAAAGATTGAAGAAATGGAGAAAGTTTTGTCAGATGCACTTAATGAAGCGATTAAAGGAGACAATAGCAACTATTTTCATGCTCAAATCGGACCATTTTTAAGCAAGGAAGACATAGATTGGAGTCTTATTGGAGGGTTAAGTGGTAAAGCTGCCTTAAAACAAAGCATTGAAACGATTAGAAACATCATGATTTCAGTTGCTACAGGTGGAAACAGAATACCAGTAGAAGAAGAGAGATATAAAGGACTGCAAGTACAAATACAACGGAATTGTAAAAAACTGAATTTGACGTACAACAACACATATTCCTCTTTATGGGATTGGTATGGAAAATGGAAAGCGGATTTTGCTACATATCAAGAACGAAGGGATTATATTCGAGAACTTTTCACTCCCACATTGGCTTATTTTGAAGAAATGGGGAATAATAATCCAATTGAAACTATTGTTGAATTGAATGATTGGGATAGGATTAAGAGAACTGTTACCAAGATAAAAAGGGATAGCGACCTTGCCAAAAACGAGGAAGATTTTCAATCAATAGGTTTGTTGTGCCGTGAAGTTATTATTTCTTTGGCACAAGCCGTTTTCATTCCATGGTTGCATGGGGATAAAGATGAAAAAGGAGTCTCTATTTCAGAAACAGATGCCGTAAGAATGATTGGCAACTACTTGAATTATACTCTTACAGGAAGTTCAAATGAAGAATTGCGCTCGTATGCGAAAAATACCAACAAATTGGCAAATATGCTCACCCATAAAAGGAACGCAACCAAAAAAGATATGCTGTTGGCTGTATCTGCAACAATATCGTTAATCAATTTTATTGGAATCATAGAGGGGAAATACTAAAACATTATTTGCTGGTTATGCAATCATTCTAATCTGTTTATTGGATTATTATTTGGGCGCTTCCCCCGCCGTCCCCAAAGCTCCATCGATAGGGGAGTGTAGGCTGGCCGTCGAAGGAGGCTTTCTTGTGGTACGCTTCGCTTCCGTATTTTGCTTTCGAAGTTTGAGGAACAGATTAATAAAATATGAAGAGCTAGACTATTTTATTAAGTATATCTTTGTCTTTCATTTTTACGAAGATTTTTTTTGGTACGGTTTTTGAATAATTCGAAAAATTGTTTGAAAATTTGGAAGTTTTGAACAACGAACAACAATAATTACTAATTTTGCAACAATTTTAAATCAATAGAAAATGAAGAAAGTGATTTATCTGCTTGGTATCATGCTCCTTATGGCTGGCGTGGCCAAGGCTCAAGACAGCAAAGTTCCGATGGGACCAGAGATTGAATTTGAAAAAGTCGTCCACGACTACGGTGATGTGCCTTACAACGGTAATGGTGAATGTGAGTTCCGTTTCACCAATACGGGTACTGAACCTCTGTTGGTGCAGAAACCCAAGTCTAGCTGCGGCTGCACGATTCCCTCATGGCCTAAGGAACCCATTCTTCCTGGCGAGTCTGATGTCATTAAAGTGACCTATCGTACCAACCGTGCTGGCAACATCAATAAGACTGTCACGGTCACCTCTAACGCAGTTAAGAATTCGACCGTGGTGTTACGCATCAAGGGTCGTGTGCTTGACCAGCCTACCGAGGCACTGCCAGAAAAGAAGAATGATATGAACGGTTCTCCCGTCAACAACCATTAATTTGAAAATTAAGTAATTATCATAAAAGCCGTCTAATGTTTGCGTTAGATGGCTTTTTGTTCAAAATCAAATATTTATGCCAACAATATCCAAAAAAGGTATGGAATTGCCACAGTCGGCAATTCGTAAACTTGTCCCGTTTGCCGATGCTGCCAAAGAGCGCGGCATTCATGTGTATCACCTCAACATCGGTCAGCCCGACATCGAGACCCCGAAGGGCGCCTTGAAAGTTCTGTCTGAGACCGCCAAGGAACTTCCGGCAAGCAATGGCGTGTTGGAATACAGCCACTCGGCTGGTATCCCTTCCTATCGTCGTGCGCTCTGCAACTATTACCACCGCCACGGCATCGATGTGACGCCCAACCAGATTCTTGTCACCACAGGCGGTAGCGAGGCCTTGCAGATGGCTTTCACCGTGTGCTTGAACCCTGGTGATGAAATTATCATCCCGGAGCCTTACTACACGAATTACAACACCTTTGCCAAGTTGTGCGACGCCAAGATCGTCACCATCCCCAGCGACATCAAGACAGGCTTCGCCCTGCCGCCCATCGAGGACTTCGAGAAGGCCATCACGCCGCGCACCAGAGCCATCATGATTTGCAATCCCAACAACCCAACAGGTTATCTTTATACCCATGAGGAATTGTTGAAGGTGGCTGGTCTGGTCAAGAAGTACGATTTGTACCTCTTTGCCGACGAGGTGTATCGTGAGTTCTGCTACGACGGTCACAAGCACTTCAGTGTGATGCAGCTTGAGGGTTTGGAGCGCAACACCGTTCTGTTCGACTCTGTTTCAAAGCGTTACAGTGCTTGTGGTGCCCGTGTGGGTTGCATGGTGACCCGCAATAGCGAAGTCTATGCCACCGCTATGCGTTTAGCTCAGGCTCGTCTGTCTCCGCCGAGCTTTGGTCAGATTTTCGCTGAAGCTGCAGTCGATACTCCGCAGTCCTATTTTGATGGTGTTTACAATGAGTACATCACTCGTCGCAATGTCATCGTCGAGGGCGTCAACAAGATTCCTGGCTGCTACTGCCCGATGCCGAAGGGTGCTTTCTACACCGTCATTGACCTGCCGATTGACGACAGCGACAAGTTCTGCCAGTGGCTGCTCACCGATTTCAGCTACAACGGTGCCACGGTCATGTTGGCACCTGCCACGGGCTTCTATGCCGATCCAGAGAAGGGCCGCCATCAGGCTCGTATTACCTACTGCCTCTGCATTGATGACCTCAAGGCCGCCATCAAGTGCTTGGAGGAAGCTTTGAAGGTTTATCCTGGTAAGTTGAGATAAAGTAATATATTGTTGTAGGGCTGTCGTATCACGGCAGCCGCTGTTAAAAACAACGGCGGCTCCGACAATGTGACAGCCCTACATGTATTAATTCAGAATTCCATCCAATGCCGCCCGAAACTGTGGCATGGGACATTGGGTGTCGCGCTCTATGATGAGCGTTTTTAATCCGGCAAAAGGCCTGATTTCTTCTTCAATGTCATTTAATGAACGGTCTCTGCCAAAATAAGCGAGAGCAAAGGCTTCCCATAATTTGATGGCAGTAGCCTTCTCCATGTGGAAGGTCTCTTTGATAAAGGATTCTTCACTAAGGTCGCAGCTTAAGTAAACCATCCCTATGTCAAAAAGGGGGTAGCCATAGCAAAAGTCGCCGAGGTCTATGAAGTAGCGATGATCACCGGTGAAAACAGCATTAGAGAATTGGAGATCTCCATGGATGGCCGTGTCGGCGTCGGGAACATCAGTGATGAAACGGTTAAGCTTATCTTTCTCGTCAGCAGTAAAGAATGGATTCTCGGACAATAACCTGTAGTAGCGTTCTTTCACGCTCTCAAACTGATTGGTATCGACATGTGTGGCGTGCAGTTGGAGGCACATTTCTGCGAACTCTTCGGCATATTGCTTTATCATTTCGGGATGGTCGCCCGTGGCGCGAGAATAGGAGACCTTGCCAGGTATGCGACGGAAGCGGATGCCATAACGACCATCTTCGGTCACCACATATTCGCCAGGATCGGGCGTAGGAATGCCTATGTCGTACACTTTGCGGGACAGCATCATCTCGTCCAAAGGCTGTTGGACTTTGCCTGGGTGATAAAGCTTAAGCATGACCGTTGGGTCGGTCTTGTGATCGTAACTCTCACCGTTGGCACCACCGCCAGACAAGACATAGTCGTCTAAAGATATCTTGATTGCTTCCATCTGCTTCCCATAGATTACAGCTGCAAAAGTAGAAAAAAGAATCTGAAATCGTTTTGTTATTCAAGTTTTTGTAATTTTGCTGCAACAAATCGAATCGTAATGAATGGCAAATCGTTTTCAGTCAGGCTGAGTTGGTGGATTATCGGCATCGTGTCGGTTATCTCGATTCTTGCTCAGGTGGCAGTGTTTATTGCTTATAGATCCTTTCTAGAATCACCACTGTTGCGTTTTGTCATGATGGCCATTGGTTTGGCCAGCCTTGCAGCCATTTTCTTTGCCTGTCGGGCAGTCATCAATCACATGTCACGGCCCATCTCTGAGCTTTCCAATGCCGTGCTCAAGATGGCCCAGGGTGACTTGAAAGCAAAATTGCCCGAAATCAAGAGCGAGGATGAGATGCAACGTCTGCGCAACAGCTTCCAAACCATGCAAAACTCCCTCCATGATTACATTGAAGAGCTGAAGGCCACAACAGCTGCCAATGAACGTATACAGTCAGACCTTGCCTTGGCCCGCAATATCCAGAGCGGGATGCTGTTAAAGGAATTCCCTTCGTTTTTATATGCGATGCTCGATCCTGCCAAAAAAGTGGGTGGCGACCTGTACGATTATACCTTAAAGGGGGACCAGCTTTTTTTCGCTATTGGCGATGTGTCGGGCAAAGGCGTCGCAGCTTCATTGGTGATGGCTATCACGAGGGTGATGCTCCGTTTCGTAGTGGGACTTGGACTACCTTTGGATGAAACCTTGCGCCGTATCAACGACAGTTTTAGCGAATCCAACGAGATGGGAATGTTCGTGACGCTGTTCGTTGCCCGCCTTGACCTTAAGACAGGCCACATGGACTTTTGTAATGCAGGGCATAACCCCATTCTGATTATTCCTCCAGATGACGAGCCTTATTATCTCCGTTGCAAAACCAATATTGCGATGGGTGTGTATGGGAATTTTGAATATGAGGCCGAGCAAATCGACTTGAAACAAGGCACCCGCATCATTGGCTATACCGATGGTGTGACTGAGGCCGAGAAAGCCGATCAGAGCCAATATGGCGAAGAGCGCTTATTGGCATGGGCGAAAAATTTGTCAGAGACGCTTCTCGAAACGTCTCCCCAAGAAAAGAGTGTAGTGGAAAGTCTGCACAATTCGGTGACAGCCTTTGTTGATGGCAACCTGCAGAATGACGACATAACCATTATTAGTATGAAGTTATGATTAAGAAACGATTCAACCCAATAACGGACCGAAGTAGCGAAATCATCGCCTTCCTGATGGCCTCGCCCGACATGCCCAAGGACGATGATTTGCGCTTTAAGATAGAGTTGTCTATCGAGGAAGCCGTAGAAAACGTGGTGCAGTATGCCTACGAAGGCGGTATCGGTTGGCTTGAGGCGGGCACAAGCTTGGATGATCAATCCTTGATTCTCACCATCGAGCTACGTGATGCAGGTGTGCCCTTCAATCCCTTGGAAATGGAAGATCCAGATATCACCTTGAGGGCTGATGAGCGTCCCGTTGGTGGACTTGGCATCTATCTCTGCAAAAGCATGATGGATCGCATTAGCTATCGATATGAGGACGGGAATAACATATTGATTATGGAAAAACAAATAACAAATTGATAATATGATTGTCACAATAAACAAACAAGACGAGAAGACCTTTGTGGTGCTTGATGGGCGCGTCGACAGCTCCAACGCCGACCAGTTCCAAAAAGACGTCGCCCCACTGATGGAAGGAGACAATACCGACATCGACATCGACTGCACGAACATGACCTATACCTCATCGCAGGGGCTCCGTGTGTTTCTCCTGTTGCAGAAAAGCGTCTCGTCGCGCAATGGCAAGATGGTGATGCGCAACATGGACCCTCGCGTGAAGGAAGTCTTTGACATCACTGGATTTTCCAACATTATCACCATTGTCTAAAACAGCAGACCACTATGATGCTCGACATGCAAAGTGAGATGATTCTCAACGAATATCGCGAGAAACTGCCCATCTACGAGAAGATGAAGACGGTCATTCTCCAGTTGTTGCGCACTTATCTCGACGAGAATCACGTCATCGTTTCCGGACTGGAGGCTCGCGTCAAATCTGAGCAAAGCCTTGCTGGAAAGATGGAACTGAAAAGCTATAAATATCACAGTTTGGAGGACATTACCGATGTTGTTGGTGCCCGCATCATCACTTATTACTGCGACGAGGTCGACATCATCTCAGCTTTGGCCGAGAAACTGTTTGAGATCGACTGGGAAAACTCCGTCGACAAGCGCAAGATGTTAGAAATTGACCGTTTTGGTTATTTGTCGCTTCACTATGTCTGTCGCATTCCCGAGGCTTTGTATAAAGACCCGGAAATTCCTCAAATTAACCAAATCCGTTTTGAGCTACAGATGCGTAGCACTCTGCAACATGTGTGGGCCAACATGTACCATGACATCGGTTACAAAAGCGATGTGGAGATTCCTCTTGAATACCAACGCAACATGACTCGACTCGCGGGAATGCTGGAATTGGCCGACGAGCAGTTCAGCCATATTCGCAAGGAAATCAACGGCTACAGACGCATGGTGCAAACGATGGTGACTAACGGCAACTTCGATGAAGTGCCACTCAATGGTGATACATTCCGAAGTTTCCTCAAATTGATGCCTTTCAAGAACCTTGCAAACAAGATTGCTGCCATCAACCAAGGTGAAGTCTACGAGGACAATCTCATGCCTTATTACAACGTGCTGCTGCACATGAACATGAAGACCATTGGTGACATAGTCAGGATGTGCAATGACTACAGCGAGAGCGCTTATCAGTTGGCACTTATTCAGTTGGCAGGCACGGGATTGGACATCGTGGCCTATTCGGTGGCTGTCCAGAATCTATGTATCGTTTTCATTTTGGAAAAAGGCTATGGCGAGGCCGGTTTGGTACGTTTGTTTGAAGCGCTTTATGGCGAAAACGACTACCATCAACAACGTGCCAAACGCATCTACGAGCAAGCTAAAAAAATCAATCTGATTTAATAACTATGAACAACCCATTGGAAACTACCTTCTTCGACAAGGCAGCGAAATTTGCCGTCGAAGCCTATCGGGGTACCGAGCGCCGTGGCAAAGGATACCCCTACATCATTCACCCTATGGAGGCCGCTAGCATTGTGGCCACCATCACTAACGACCAAGAAATGTTGGCCGCCGCCATTTTGCACGACACCGTCGAAGACACCGACGTGACCCTTGAGCAGATTCGTGATTTGTTTGGTGACAGGGTGGCCGAACTCGTTCAACATGAAACTGCACCTTCGAATGAAAGTTTGACTTGGCGCGAGAGAAAAACGGCACAAATCATGCAGCTGGCCAATGCACCTCATGACAGCAAAGTGGTAGCGCTTGGCGACAAGCTCTCCAATATGCGCGGCATCGCTTGGGATTACCGAGAAATTGGCGATGAGGTTTGGAAACTATTTCACGCTCCAAATGGCAAAACCGATGTGGAATGGTATTATCGCTCCTTGGGTGAAGCGATGTCTGATTTGTCGGAAACGCTAGCTTATCAGGAATTTGTTGTTTTGCTCGAAGAAGTATTCGGGGAAAAGGTTTAGGCTCATTTTTTGTTATTGCAGGCTTCTGAAAGAATGTCATTCCTACGCTGGGTTGTGCGAGGGCATGGAATCTATTCTTTCTGAAGCCGTCAAATAAAGTACATGCCTTTTGAACCGCCTCCTATAGATTCCCGCCTTCCCCACATGCCTGTGCTGGAATGACATAGGAGGCTAACTGTTAATATAACAAATACTTCGCTCTAATAGTCTTGAAAGCATCAAGGTCGTTTTTCCATGAAGCGCGAATTTCGTCTGCGCTTTTCCCGCTTTCGATGTCTCGTTGCAATTGTTTGTCGCCAGAAAGCAGACGGAAATAGTCTTTGAAGAAGCCTTTGTCTTTCAACTGCTGATAGGCTTCGATAATCCATTCCAAATGGAGTTGATTGTCGTTGTGAGCATAATCGTGTGCAAATTCTACAAGGTTTTCGCCTCGGCAACGTTGGCCTTCCAAAAGAGGTTTGGAGGCACCACTTGTACTTTTAGGCGTGAAGGTATAGCTGCCTCGAATATCTGGATGACCGTAGATCTGGAAAGGAGTCTCCGTGCCGCGACCTACACTGACATTGGTGCCCTCAAAGAAGCAAAGGGTAGGATAGAGGTACACCGATTCCCAGTTGGGCAAATTGGGCGAAGGCTTCAATGGCAACTCGTAGATGGCGTTACGGTTATAATTATTAATAGGTATCACGGTGAGGTCGCAGGTGATGCCGTTCTTCAACCAGCCTTCGCCGTTCACCATCTTGGCATATTCACCGATGGTCATGCCGTAGACGACAGGCACTTGGTGCATTCCAACAAATGACTTGTTTTCAGGTTTCAAAACAGGCCCGTCAACATAAAAGCCGTTTGGATTTGGACGGTCGAGGACGATGACAGGGAGGTCGTTTTCTGCTGCGGCCTCCATCACGTAGGTCATGGTGGAGATATAGGTGTAAAATCGCACGCCGACGTCTTGCAAATCAAATAGAATGATGTCGATGCCTTGCAGCATTTCTAGCGTAGGTTTCTTGTTTTTGCCGTATAAAGAAACTATTGGCAAACCAGTCTTCTCGTCCTTACTGCTGTTTACCTTGGCACCAGCATCGGCAGTGCCGCGGAATCCATGTTCTGGCGTGTAGATTTTCTTGATGTTGATGCCCAAAGAAAGCAAGGTGTCCACCAAATGTGTTTCGCCGATGATGCTGGTCTGGTTTCCGACGATACCCACCCGTTTGCCCTCGATTAGTGGCAGATAGTCTTCGAGTTGCATGGCGGCAGAGACATAATGCTCTTTATCAACAAAAGCCAATGAGGGTTCATCGTCCATTTTGAAGATTTGGGCTTGTGTTGGCATCAGAAAGGCCAGACAGAAGGATGCTATAGCAAATAATAGTCGTTTCATTTCGGTTTTATTTTTACTTTTGCAAAATTATTGAAAAACCTGCAAATGTCGGGCCCAAAATTCATAGCAGACCGGATTTTTTCACTTTCGAAAGAAAATTTGTCATCGACGGTGATGCGATTAGCCGTCACGAGTGTGGCATTGGCCATCATCGTGATGCTTATCGCTTGGGCGGTTGTGGTAGGTTTCAAGAACCAAATTCGCGATAAAGTGATTGGTTTTGTGGCTCCTATTCATGTCCAATCCTTAGACAAGAATGAGTCGGTGGAGGAGACCCCGTTTGTGTTGGACTCGTTGTTAATCAGTCGGTTAAATGCCGTGGATGGCATTAGCCATTATCAACAGGTGGCCAACAAGGCGGGCATGATCAAGACCGAGGAGGAGATTCAGGGCGTGGTGCTGAAAGGCGTGGATGAGAATTATGACTGGACGTACTTCAACACTTGCCTCGTTGAAGGCCAAACACCTAAATACACGTCAGAGGAACGCTCTACTGAGGTGCTGGTTTCCAAAGTGATTGCCAACAAGATGTTGCTGAATGTGGGTGACGATGTGCGTGTGTGGTTCATCGATAAGGACAATCAGGCGCGTGGACGAAAGTTCACGGTTTCAGGTATTTTCGAGACAGGGCTTTATGAGTTTGACGAGCGGTATGTCTTCGCTGACCTCAACCAAATCCGCAAGTTGAACGGATGGGAGGACAATGAAGCCGGACTGATGGAAATCGCATTGACCGATAATGCCAATGTGGACCAAGTCAACGAAAAGCTGTATTATGCCTTGCCTTCCGAATTGGCTTCTTATACTGCCCGCGAGAGCAACCCTCAAATCTTCGATTGGCTCGACCTTTTAGACACTAACGTCTGGCTTATCATGGCATTGATGCTGCTTGTGGCAGGCATTACGGTCATTAGTATGTTGCTGATTATCATCATTGAACGTACTTCGACTATTGGCTTGTTGAAAGCCATGGGAGCCAGTAACAAATTCGTTCGCGAGGTGTTTTTGCGCCGTTCGTTACGCATTCTGCTTATCGGAATGTTAATTGGCAATGTCATCGGATTGGGCTTTTGTCTCTTGCAGAAATACACCGGGCTCATCAAATTGGATGCTGCAACGTACTATTTGTCTGCTGTGCCCATCGAGTTGCATCTCAGTACTGTCGTTTTGATCAACTTGGGCACTTTCCTGCTTTGGGTGTTGATGCTGCTCATCCCGACTTCGGTCATCAACCGCATCAGTCCCACCAAGTCGATTCGGTTTGAATAAGCGAAAAATTCTCGTTTTTTGACTGACGTTCCAATAAAATGCCTATTTTAGCGGCCGAATCAACATAATTATGATGAAAGACTTTACCATTCAACCGCTGAAAGGCTACGGTGAAATACCTTTCGGAATGACCCTTGACGAGACCGTCAAGAAATTGGGTATGCCTGACTTCTACGAGGAGTTGAGCGACATGGAAGAGACGGGCAACCGCTCTATCTTTTATGAATATGAAGAACTTGAGACGAACATTTATTTCGAGGGTGTGACCAAGTCGGTGGTAGCCTGCTTCGAGACCGAAAATGAAGAGGCTACGCTTTACGGTGAGAAAGTGTTCAATCTCAACAAGGAAGCGATCATCGTTTTGATGGAGGAGCATGGCTTCAAGGAATTGGAAGAAGAAAATGAGGATGAAGAGCTGCGTGTTTCATTCGAAGATGGTTTGATTGATTTCTTCTTTGAAGATGACATGCTGACGGCTGTAAGTTGGGGTGTGTTGGTTGACGAACAGGGGGACATCATTTGAAAATCCAAGATAAATACGACGCTTTTGTAGCCTATTTTGAGGAACATATGCCTGTCGCTGAGTCGGAGTTGCATTACAAAGACCCGTATCAGCTATTGGTGGCGGTGATTCTCTCGGCACAGTGTACTGACAAGCGTGTGAACATGACCACGCCTGCCTTGTTTCAGCGTTTCCCGACGGCACAAGATATGGCCGACTCGTCAGTGGATGAGATTTACACCTATATTAAAAGCATCTCTTATCCGAACAACAAGGCGAAGAACCTGTTGGGCATGGCGCAGACTTTGGTTCGCGACTTCAACGGTATCGTTCCCGACAATCTGGAGGACTTGCAGAAATTGCCAGGCGTGGGCCGCAAGACTGCTAATGTAATGATGGCGGTGGCATTCGACCAGCCTGCTATGCCAGTGGATACGCACGTTTTCCGGGTCTCCAATCGCATTGGATTGACCAAAAACTCAAAAAATGTGCTGGAAACCGAAAAGATATTGGTGGCACATTTGCCTCAAAATGTGATATCCAAGGCACATCACTGGCTCATCTTGCATGGGCGTTATGTTTGCCTTGCCCGCAAGCCGAAATGTGAGGAATGTGGCATCACGACAATTTGCGATTATTATAAAAAAGAGTTGAAAATCAATAAATAATAAGCATCATGGAAGATTACGATAATTACTCAGAAAAACCCAAGAAAAGAGGTATCGGGAAAAAGATCCTTACCACTTTAAGTATTATCATCGTATTGGCTGCGGCCGTCTTTATCTTCTTCAAGTTTTTCTACGTCTTTGGCAGTGGTGTGAAGGCGGGCGAGCTCAACTTGTTCGTTTACAAAGGCTATGTGTTCAAGACATACGAAGGCAGGCTTATCCAAGCAGGCTACAACTCCAAGAACAGCAATAATACCATCCAATCGAACGAGTTCAACTTCTCGGTGAAGAGTGAGAGTGTTGCCAAACAATTGGAACGTTGTACAGGTAAGATGGTAGAGCTGCACTATAAAGAGTATCTTGGCACCCTGCCGTGGCGTGGCATGACCAAGTATGTGGTCGACAGCGTCTATTCGGTCAGTACGCCGAATGAGCCAGTGGAGTTGCCGGTGGCTGTACCGACGGAGGTGTTTTAATTGCTCCTTGAAACCTCCAATTTACCGATTTCCACTTCGTTGTTCTCGGAGATAATCTCAATCCAGGTGTTGTCTTCGCTGAACCACTTGTATTGTGAGCCGATGCGGAAGATGAAGGTCTTCTCTTCTTCGACGGCTGCGATGGGCAATACGAAACCACCATTCTTACCGCCGGCACCGCCGAAAGATACAATCATCGGGAAAGTCTTCTCAGGGTGCGGGTTACGCACTTTGATGATGATGTAGTTGGAACGGCGCACGGCCACGTCAATCTTGTTGAACTCGAAGCGTTGGGCTTGTCCCGCAGCCAACAGCATAGGCTCGCTGTTCAGTTCATACAACTTGTTTTGCTCAATGATTTCGCTGATGCGGGCAATCATTTCGGTGGGGTAGGTTTCCAAACCAAGTTCCTCGGCCTTGGTGTAGGCCTCAATGGCTTTGTCGAAAGTGTTTGTCTTGAAGTTGGCGTCGCCCTCCTTAATGAAGGTATTGTATTGGGTGCGTAAGGCAGCAATACGGTCGCTCTCCGACTTCTCTGCGATGGCCAACTGTGCCATGGCAGTCGGGTCCTCGGGCTTATAAGCCAAAGCGGTCTGATAGTGTGTGATGGCCTCGGCGAATTTCTCGGCACTTAAAGCGCTGTTACCTGCATTCATGGCATTGTTGAAGTTGGCTTCCAGCTCAGCTGCCATCTGTGCGAAGATACCGTCGATTTCTTGTATTTTGGCTGTGGCAGTGGCATTGCCTGCATCAAAAGCCACGACCTCTTGGTATTTTACTTTGGCGTTGGCATAGTCCTGTTGGTTGAACAGTGCATCAGCAGCATCCAGCATCGTCTTGATGGTGGCTTGACGTTCAGCTTCGGCAGCGGCGAGTGCGGCTTGTCGTGCGGCTTCCTCTTCTGCAGCTATTCTTGCCGCCTCTGCCTCTGCAGCCAAACGGGCAGCTTCTTCCTCTGCTGCAATGCGTGCAGCCTCTTCAGCGGCCAGACGAGCGGCTTCTTGCTCTGCAGCAATCCTTGCGGCCTCAGCTTCTGCTGCTAATCTTGCCGCTTCTGCCTCGGCAGCCAATCTGGCAGCTTCCGCTTCTGCTGCCAACCTTGCAGCCTCTTGCTCTGCGGCGATACGAGCCGCCTCAGCCTCGGCAGCCAAACGCGCTGCTTCCTGTTCGGCAGCGATGCGGGCGGCCTCTTCTGCATCTTGTTCAGCGATGAGCGGGTCAAGGCGGGCAATCATGTCGGTGGCATAGGGGTCGCCTTTCACCACGGCCAAGGCACTTTGGTATTGGGATTTGGCCTCCTTGTAGGCCTTGTTTTCGTAGAGTTGGTCTGCAGTAGCGATGATGCCGTTGTATTGGTCAGCGATGCCTTTGGCTGTTTGGTATTCATTGCGTTTAGCATTGGCTTCCATGTCGTTGGGGAAGAGCTCCAAGGCTTGGTCAAGCTTGCCAATGGCGGCCTCAAAATTTTTACGTAATCCAAACTGACGGGCTTCTTCCATGAGGTTGTCGAAACGGGCAACTTTCTCATTGTAAAGTTGTTTCTTCTGCTTGGCTTCTGCCAGTTTCTCCTTAGGAAGCTTGTCGTTAGGGAAGATCTCAATAGCCGTTTCAAACTGCATGATGGCGGCGTCGAAGTTGTCCTCGGCAAGTAATGTCTCACCTTGACTCATGGCGGTGTCGAAAGCGTCCTGCTTGTCTTGGCGTTCCTTCAGGATGGCACGCACCTCAGTAGCTTGACCGCTAACATATTTGTCTTCGGGGAAAACCTTCAAGGCTGCTTCGTATTCCGTTAATGCTTCCTCATATCTCTGTTGGTTGTAGAACTGGTCGCCTGTGTCGAGGTGGGCATAGAACACCTCTTGACGGGCACCGTCTTCTTGAATCTTTTTGACGGTTTCGTCCAGTTTCTTTTTGGCTGTCGGGTCGTTGGCTTTTTGTTTCAGTGCCATCTCATAATAGGTCTTCGCGCTGATGAAGTCTTTGGCGGAAAACTTGTCGTTGCCTTTCTTCATCAACGACTCGTAGGATTCGGCGTTTTGGGCAATGACGACATTGGCGCTCAACAACAACGATGCGCCAAAAAGTATAGTAAAGAAAAAGGATTTTCTCATTTTATTCGTGTATATTTGTTTGTTAACGATGCTCCTTTGTTTTTATTGTTTTTAACACCATGAAAACGTCATTGCGGACTTGATCTGCAATCTCCTAAACGTTTGGGTGTCGTCTTCGCGCTTAGGAGATAGCGGATGTTCCTCCGCCATGACGACATAAGGGTGAAGTGCATTGCTTTCCAGTTAGGTTTGTCATATCCTCCCGTCTTTAATGGTAATCGTTCTGTCCGACATTTTGGCCAGTTCCGGGTTGTGCGTGACGATGACAAAGGTTTGGTTCATCTCGTCGCGAAGGCGGAAGAAAAGTTTGTGTAGCTCTTGTGCTGATTTGGAATCAAGGTTGCCCGAAGGCTCGTCGGCCAGCACTACCGCAGGTTGGTTGATTAACGCTCTGGCCACGGCAACACGTTGCTGTTCACCCCCTGAGAGTTGGGATGGCTTGTGGTCTTTTCTGTCTGTAAGATTCAGGTAATCAAGTAGTTTTTCGGCTCTTTCCATGGCTTCTTTCTTTCCCATGCCGCCAATGTAAGCAGGAATGCAGATGTTTTCGATAGCAGTAAACTCGGGCAAAAGATGATGGAATTGGAACACAAAACCAATTTTCTGGTTGCGGAAGGCGGCCAATTCCGTATCGTTCAGTTTGTTGACTTCGGTGCCATCGATGAGTAGTTGTCCGCGGTCGGCCTTATCGAGGGTGCCGATGATATGGAGTAGGGTAGACTTGCCCGCACCTGAGGCACCGACGATGCTCACAATCTCTTTCTTGTTGATATGCAGGTCAATGCCTTTCAGCACTTCGAGCGAGCCGTAGGATTTGTGTATGCCAGTTGCTTGAATCATGTCTGACGGATTTGGCGTGCAAATGTCAACTGCTGACATTCCTCCAAAGTTTCCAAATCCACCCATATCTGGAGCATCTGCATCACCAAACCGATCATATTTGTCACGTTTTTCTTTGTCTGACAAAACTTCATAAGCTTTAGCAATATCCTTGAATTTTTCCTCTGCAGCTTTTTTGTCTGCTTCTGAGTCGTTTACATGTTTGTCTGGATGCCACTTTAATGAAAGCTTACGAAATGCTTTCTTGATTTCATCTTCGGAAGCATCTCTATTGACTCCTAATATGTTATAATAATCTATGCTCATTATATATTAATTAACCCTCGCGCTTGGCGATATGGAGGTCGATGCCTTTCAGCACCTCTAAACTGTCATAGGATTTATGAATGCCTGTCGCTTGAATCATCGCTATATTTTGTTGTTTATCACAAATAAAGCCTTAACTGTTGGTTAAGGCTTTTATCGTGACCCGGTTGGGATTCGAACCCAAGACCCACAGCTTAGAAGGCTGTTGCTCTATCCAGCTGAGCTACCAGGCCATCCCTTTTGCGGGTGCAAAGATACGGAATTATTTTCAAGTGTGAATTGACTTGCATGAAAAAAAATGCAAATCGGCTATATTATTCCTCCGTCTTCGGAACGAAGGGGATATGCGGACGCTTCGGTCGGATGGGTTTTTCTTGCTTGGGAGCTGCAGTCGTTTGTGGACGTGACTTCTTGACTTGCAACTCGTTACCCATGAAAACTGTCTCGTCAGTCTCCACGATGGCCTTATAAGCCTCGTTGTCATTGGGCATCTCAACGAAACCGTAGCATTTCGAACGTCCCGTCTCGTGGTCCATGATGACCTTACATGAATCCACGGTTCCGAACTGTTCAAACAAGGCCCTTAAATCTTCTGCAGTAGTCTTAAATGCAAGTTTGGCGACAAAAATCTTCATAATGAAAAAATGTTAGTTGAACTGCAAAGATATTAAAATAATTGATTGAGGAGAATAAAAATTTCAATTTGTTGGAATATTCTTCCAATCGAACGGACATTTTGGTTGGAAATAGAAATGAATGCGTTGGTTGGAACATAAAAAAAGACCACTTGAGCGGTCTTCAGCTTCTTGTGGGGGAGGGTGGACTCGAACCACCGAACGGATTCCCGGACAGATTTACAGTCTGTTGCAATTGCCACTATGCGACTCCCCCAAGAATGAAAGAACTTTTGTCTTTGTTTGACCCTGCAAAAGTACATCTTTTTTCCTTTACCACGGCAAAAACCGCGAAATTTTTCGCAACTTTGCGGCATCAAACCTATACGACAATGAAATACGATTTCGATAAAATCATCAATCGCGCTAATACCAACTGCGTGAAATATGACTTGCGCCAACAGGTGTTTGGTAATTCCAACGTTTTGCCCATGTGGGTGGCTGACATGGATTTTGAGACCCCCGATTTCGTTCGAAAGGCTGTTATTGAACGCGCGGAGCATCCTGTTTATGGCTATCATTTCAAGGATGAGGCTTATTTTGAGGCCATTAGGAAATGGATTCTACGCCATCATCATTGGAATGTGCATAAGGATTGGATGTCATTCGTGCCAGGTGTGGTATGTGGTTTCAACATGGCAGTGTTGGCTTTCACCCAACCTGGTGATGAAATCATTATCCAACCACCCGTGTATCCACCATTCCATCATGCCGTTAGTAGCCATGGACGGAAGTTGGTTTACAACACCTTAATTGATAGAGATGATGGCTATGAGTTCAATTATGACCAACTGGTTGAGCAAACAAAGACAGCTAAAATGCTGATTCTCTGCAATCCTCATAATCCCGTAGGACGTTGCTGGACGCGGAATGAGTTATTGCTTTTGGGTGAGATCTGCATGAAAAACAACGTGTTGGTCATTTCAGACGAAATCCACTGCGATTTGGTGTTGCCTAGCTACCGACATCATCCCTTTGCCTCGTTGGATAAGGAATTTGCCCAAAATAGCATCACTTTCCATGCAGCTTCAAAGACCTTCAACCTTGCTGGTTTAGCCACCTCAACGGCAATCATTCCCGACGAGGAGTTGCGAAAGACTTATGTCGATTATGTTGAGGCCTTGGAGGCTCATCTTGGTAATATTTTCGGCAAAGTGGCGACACAAACCGCCATGACTCAAGGCGATGAATGGCTGGAACAACTATTGGATTATGTTCAAGGCAACATCGACTATGTCTCCGATTTCCTGACCACAAACTTGCCCAAAGTGAAGTTCCACAAACCTCAAGCCACCTACATGATGTGGCTCGACTTCAACGGCTATGGTCTTTCGGAAAAAGATCTTTGGCAAAAGATGACCCAAGAGGCACAATTGGGTTTCAATCGTGGCAAGGACTTCGGCGAAGAGGCTGGCAGCGGTTTCTTCCGTATCAATTTGGCTTGCCCGAGAGCGACGGTGGAGGAGGCAATGAAACGATTGAAAGTCGTGTTCGGATAAACAAAAAAGCCGAGGCAACACCTCGGCTTTTTTCATAGCTTAACCTTTAGGTTATTTCAGTTTCTTGTAGCCATACACCGCGAGGTCGCCCAGCTCTTCTTCAATGCGGAGGAGTTGGTTGTACTTAGCCATACGGTCGGAACGGCTCAGCGAACCGGTCTTGATTTGGCCGCTGTTGGTAGCCACGGCGATGTCGGCAATGGTGGCATCTTCTGTCTCGCCCGAGCGGTGGCTGGTGACGGTGGTGTAGCCGTGACGGTGGGCCATCTCGATGGCATCCAAGGTCTCGCTCAGTGAGCCGATTTGGTTCACCTTAATTAATATAGAGTTGGCGCAACCTTTCTCGATACCCTTGGAGAGGAAATCAACATTGGTGACGAAGAGGTCGTCGCCGACGAGCTGGCAGCGGTCGCCGATGCGGTCGGTGAGTTTCTTCCAGCTGTCCCAGTCGTTCTCGTCGAGGCCGTCCTCGATGGAGTCGATGGGGTACTTGTTGATGAGTTCTTCCAGGTAATCAATCTGTTGTTCAGAGCTGAGGCATTTGCCGTTGGGGTCTTTCTTCTTACCGTCTTTGAGTTGGCTGTAGTCGTAGAAATACTTTCTGCCTTTGCGGAAAGCGAACTCCGATGCGGCACAGTCCATGGCGATCTTCACATCCTCACCAGGCTTGTAGCCAGCTTCCTTGATGGCTTCACAGATAATAGAGAGGGCATCTTCGGTGTCGTTAAGGGCAGGGGCAAAGCCGCCTTCGTCGCCGACGGCGGTACTGAGACCACGTTTCTTCAAGAGCTTGGCCAAGGCGTGGAACACCTCTGCACCCATGCGCAGACCCTCGCGGAAGCAAGGAGCACCCACAGGACGGATCATGAACTCTTGGAAGGCAATAGGGGCGTCGCTGTGCGAGCCACCGTTGATGATGTTCATCATCGGGACGGGCAGCGTGAAGGCGTTGGTGCCACCGATGTAGCGGTAGAGCGGGATGTCAAGGTAGTTGGCGGCAGCCTTTGCGACGGCCAGCGAGACACCGAGGATGGCGTTGGCACCGAGCTTCGACTTGGTCTTGGTGCCGTCCAGTTTCAACATCTTGTGGTCGATGGCGCGTTGGTCGAGAGCCGACATGCCGACAATCTTCGGGGCGATGATCTTGTTGACGTTCTCAACGGCTTTCAGGGTACCCTTGCCGCCATAACGTTTCTTATCGCCGTCACGCAGTTCGAGGGCTTCGTGTTCGCCGGTCGAGGCACCTGAAGGCACCGAGGCGCGACCCATGACGCCACATTCCAAAGTAACATCCACTTCAACCGTGGGATTTCCGCGAGAATCCAGGATTTCGCGGGCAATGATTTTTTCTATTCTCATTTTGTTAGTATTTAAGATTTAAAATTCAAAGAATCAAAATTAGGTCTGCAAAAGTAGTAAATAATTCAATCAAAATATTAATTCAGGTTCTTCTGTTTCTCGTTTCACACCAATCATTGCCTCAAACTCGGCCTCAGTGATGATGGGGATGCCCAAGGATTCGGCTTTTTTTCGTTTCTCGGGACCCATTTTATCGCCGGCTAAAACGTAATCGGTCTTGCCCGAAATGCTGCCCACGTTCTTGCCGCCGTAGGCCTCAATGGTTTCCTTGATGCCGTCACGGGAATAATGGGAGAACACGCCACTGACCACGAACGACTTGCCAGCCAGCACCTGCTCCTTATCGGACGCGGCTTGCTCGGCCATGGCAAACTGCAGTCCAGCTTGTTTCAACCGATTGACGATTTCAATGTTGCGTTCGTCATCAAAGAAATTACGTACAGAGAGGGCAATCTTCTCGCCAATCTCGTTGATTCCGGTCATCTCCTCAACGCTGGCGCCGATGATGTGGTCAATGTCATGCAAAGCCTTGGCCAACACCTTGGCTACCGACTCGCCCACAAACTTGATGCCTAAGGCAAAGAGCACTCGCTCAAACGGCACCGACTTCGACTTTTCCAAGGCATCCAAGATGTTTTGAGCAGTCTTTTCCTTGAAACTGACCTTGCGTGTGGCTACGGGCATCAGGCTAAATTCGTCTTCTATGGTGATAACCTTCTCCAAACCGAAGAGTTTCTCAAAGGTAAGGTCGTACAAATCAGCGACATTGCGTACGAGGCCTTCTTCGTAAAGCAGTTCCACTTTGCCTTCACCGAGGCTCTCAATGTTCATGGCCTTGCGCCCGATGAAATGCTCAATGCGACCTCGGATTTGAGGTGAGCAACCTGAACTGTTGGGGCAATACCATGCTGCTTCGCCTTCATTTTGAACCAACAGACTGCCGCATATCGGGCAGGTCTTGACAAACTCCACGGGTTTTGCACCTGTCTGACGTTTGTTGAGGTTTACGCCGATGATTTTCGGAATGATTTCGCCACCTTTCACCACAGTGACGGTGTCGCCGTAATGCAAATCGAATTGGCGGATGAAGTCCTCATTATTTAAGGTGGCGCGTTTTACCGTTGTTCCCGCCAATTGCACAGGTGTAAGGTTGGCAACAGGCGTTATGGTGCCATGTCGTCCCACTTGGAAATCGACGCTTTGCAGCTCGGTTTCCACTTCCTCGGCCTTGAACTTGTAGGCGATGGCCCATTTCGGCGACTTGGCCGTATAACCCAAGGCTTGTTGCTGCGCATAACTGTTGACTTTCAGTACGATGCCATCGATGGCAAATGGCAGTTCATGGCGTTTCACGTCCCAATAGTCGATGAACTCGAAGATTTCGTCGATACTCTTGCAAAGTGCCATGAAGTTGGAGATGTTGAAGCCCCATTTGCGGGCGGCTTGCAGGCTTTGGTAATGGGTTTGGTAACGTTTTTCGAGGCCGTCCATCATCATGTAATAGCAATAATTGTCAAGTCTGCGGCGCGCTACTTCTTTGGAATCTTGCAATTTCAGCGTTCCCGCTGCAGCGTTGCGTGGATTGGCGAACAAGTCGTCTCCAGCCTCAGCACGGGCTTCGTTCAAGCGGTCAAAACTCTCGAAAGGCATCACAATTTCGCCGCGCATCTCGAAGAACTCTGGATAGTCGCCATGCAGTTTCAGTGGTACGGTGCGGATGGTCTTCACGTTGGTGGTCACGTCGTCGCCTTGTGTGCCATCGCCACGGGTCACCGCACGCACGAGCACACCTTTTTCATATTGCAAGCTGATGGAGAGGCCGTCAAACTTCAGCTCACAGCAAAACTCCACCTGTTCGTCAATCGTCTTCTTGATTCGGCTGATGAACTCGGCTATCTCTTCGCGGCTGTATGAGTTGGCCAATGAGAGCATGGGATAGCGGTGTTTGACGCTTTGAAATTCCTTGGTGATGCCGCCGCCCACGCGTTGGGTAGGCGAGGCAGAAGAGAGGTACTCGGGAAACTCCTTTTCCAGCCGTGCCAGCTCCTCGAGCTTCATGTCGAACTCGTAGTCGCTGATGGTAGGTTTAGCAAGGATATAATAATTGTAGTTGTGTTGCTCCAGTTCGTCGCTCAAGGCGGCGATGCGCTCGCGAGCCTCTTCTTTGGTCATAACCTAATGTAATTCAAAGGGTCGACATTGAGAATGATAAGCAACAGCCAAATAAAGGCGATGGATATGACAATGCCCAGGAAAGTCATCAAGGCCCCTTTAAAATTGCGCCTCACGCAGAGAATGAGCAAGATACTTAGTACAATGAAGACGCTCTCATACCAAACGCAAATGCCTAAGCCCAACATAAGACCTGCTATGAGAAATGATGTGCGGTGGACGTTTTCTTTGAGGTTGTTTTGGCGCAACACTTCCTGTCTCAGTATCACATTGGAACCGTATAACAGCAAAGGTAGTCCAAGGAAGGCACTGGTGTTCTCAATGATTCCAAACGAGGGCATGATTATGCTAAAGGCAGGAATGAGCGCCAAAAGCCATGCGTTTTGTTTGTTGGAAGTCAGGTCGCAAATGCGATACACCATGGAAACCGTGAAGAGGGAGACTATGGCATAAAGCGATCGGCTGAGGAGCATCATGCCCTGCGTTTCGCTAATGCCGAACCACGATTTCACCTTGTCCAAAAAGCCGATGAACAGGGTAGGATGTTGCAACTCACGGTTGGAACCGAAACCAGGAACGAAAATCACGACGATGATTCGTATGGCAATGGCAATCAGCATCAGGGTGGTGAAAGGATGGCATTCCTTGAATTGTTTGAATCTTTGGAGCATAATTCATATCGTTTGAAATGCAAAAATACAAATTTTTCGTAATTTTGCACCGTTTTATTACTAACGAAAAATCTAACCTATAATTATTACAAAGATGAAAAAACTAGTAAAAATGTTCGCATTGGCTGTGATGATGATTTTTTGCAGCCAAGCGATGGCCCAAACCCGTGGTGCCATGTTTTTGGGAGCTTCTTTCCCGATGAGTGATTTTGCTGATTTTGATGGATTTGACGATTTTGCCTTATCTTCGTTAGACCTTGATGACGACGATGCTGGTGCTGCCATCGGCTTCAATGCCGGTCTCAAGTGGTATTTCAATGTAGGTGTCCAGGGTCTGGGTGTGATGCTCTCCGTTGATGGATTTTACAATGGACCGAATTCGGATCTGAAGACGGCTTATCGTAATGGTGAAAGCACAATGGGAAACCAATGGCTTGGAGGTAGCTTTACCTATGACGCTACTCCCAAGTATATCAGTGTTCCTGCAATGGTAGGCCTGAACTATATGTATAGGATTAATCCTCAGTTGGGCATCTATGTTGAAGCCGGTGCAGGTGGCAATTGCCGTTTCATCACTGATATGAAAACGGTTGGTACGTTTACCATTTCGGGTATTACAACAAAGACGGTGACCACCCAAAGCTTTGATCCGGCCTTCTCCTTTGCATATCAGGCAGGTATTGGCTTTGAAGTGGCCAGGAATTTTGTAATAGGTTGCAGTTTCTATGATCTTGGTGCCGCCCAAGTGAAGGGCGACCAAACCGTGAAAACCACTATTGGTAATAGTTCGCCTAGCAGCAATACCAGCTATAATGAAATGGGCAAGATGCATCCTGTGATGATCTTGGGTCGTATCGGTTTCAGCTTCTAAACAAAGCTATTCATCGAATACTGAAAGGCGAAGCGTCGGGTTGACTGGCGTTTCGCTTTTTACGTTATGACAAGCGGCTTTGAGGCCATAGCCGACTGATTCTTCACCTTTTATTCCCATGGCATGAGCATGAATCACCCCAGCGAAGAATGCGTCGCCTGAGCCGGTTACATTGACGGCCTCAGTCTCAATCGCGGGAAAGTGACGGAAGGCTTTTGCGGAACAAAAACAAACGCCGTCTTCGCCCATGGTGAGATAGATTTCTTTGATTCCCTTGGAAATCAATTGCTTGGCTGCATCCTCTGCATTCTTCTCACCCGTCATGGCTTGGGCTTCGGCGAGGTTGCATTTCAGCGCAAAAACCGATTTTTTCCACGAGTTTCTAAAAGCATTGGAAAGAAGCAAGGCTCGGTTGGGTGAAACGGTGTCAATGTAAAGCGGAACAAGGCAATGGTCAATGAGGAAAGTGAGGGCCTCGACACTGAGCAGGGTGTCGGCGACAACCAGGTCGGAGCGGTTGATGGCATCGATTCTGTTACGAATCCAGTCCAAATCGAGGCAACCATTGAGTTGGATGTCGGAAACGGCAGAAAGCATGTTGCCGACTTCGTCGTTGAAACTGAGGAAAATGGGACTTTTGGCATTCTCGTATTGTGAGGAGAGCGAAAGGGCAATGCCTATCTGATAGCATTCCTCTATCATGTTTTGGGCAAAACCATCGTCGCCGAACACGGTGGCCAATTGAACTTTATGACCCAACAGGCAAAGATTATGCGCAATGTTTCGGGCCACGCCACCATGATGGAAGGCGATAGACCCAGGAGTGCAGCTTTTCGCAATTGGCTCAGAATGTGGCACTACGGCAATGTCGATGTTGGACTCTCCTATGACGGTGATGCTCATGATTTCCGTTTTTGAGGCGGACAAAAATAGAAAACTTTTGCGATAATTTTGTTTTCTCGTTTTATTTTTGTTATTTCGTGGCTTCAAATCAATGTGTTATGGCACAGAACAAGAAACGGAAGCGTCGCAATTACCATTACCATGCGATTACCTTCAAATTGTCGGCAGGGCAATACCGTTCGTTGCGCAATTACTGCAAGGCACGTCGGACGACACCCATTAAGCTGATCAAAAAGAATATTGAGCGGTTCATCACGGCCTACGAATACGAGGTACCGCAAGATTTGTATCTCACCGAGAATCAATTGGACCTGTTTTCCGAAACCCTTCTGTAGACTTGACGGCTGCTGAGCCCGTCGAAGCACCGTCACGAACGAACTCAATCGTTATTTCTGACTGAAAGGAATACGATTCTGTATCGACCGTCCCAAGGTCACCTCATCCACATATTCCAAAGCATCGCCCACGGCAATGCCTTTTGAAATTACCGAAATCTTCCCTTCATAATCTTTCAGTTGCCTGAAAATGTAGAAGTTGGTCGTGTCACCCTCAATGGTGGCAGGCAGGGCCAAAATGATTTCCTTGATGTCTTCTTTTTGCGTGCGTTGCACCAGTTGCGTAATCTTCAAGTCATTGGGTGAAATGCCTTCAATCGGGCTGATGACCCCGCCCAAGACATGATATAGTCCGTTGTAGGAAGCCGTTCGTTCGATAGCCAACACGTCGCGCATGTCGGCCACCACGCAAAGCGTGTTCTCGTCACGGCGCGGGTTGCTACAAATGGAGCATACCTTGGTGTCGCTGATGTTGTAGCACCGTTCGCACAGCATGATGTTGTGCTTCATTTTCAGCAGTGCGTCAGCGAGTTGCTCAGTCTCAAGGTCTTCGCTATTGAGCAGATGCAATGCCAAACGCAGTGCCGTCTTTTTGCCGATGCCAGGCAATTTCGAAAGCGACTCCACCGCGTTTTCCAGCAATATGGATGAATATTCGGCCATACAATAATCGCGGCAAAATTAAGTTATTTCCTTAAATTTGCAGCCTCAAAACCGAAGAAAACATGAAAAGATATTGCTTTATCCTTGCAGCATTGTTATTTGCAATTTCCGCCGTGGCGCAGGACTTCAACCAAACCGATGCAAAAGGTCGCCGACAAGGGCCTTGGCGCGACTTTTATCCCAACGGGCAGTTGCGTTACGAAGGACAATTCAAAAACGACAAGTGTAAAGGCACTTTCCGTTACTATGACGAGCAAGGCAACTTGAAGGCCACTAACGAGTTTGACAAGACAGGGGAGAGGGCCTTGAACAAAACCTTTGCCCCGAATGGTAGGGTGATAGCCACGGGTTATTATCTGAACCAAAAAAAAGAGGGGGAGTGGAAGTACTATGACCCCGCTTCAGGACAGCTTCGTTTGGTGGAGGACAACAAAGACGGCAAAGTACACGGCTGGTCGAGGATCTACAATCCAAACAATGGCGTGCTTGCCGAAGAGACGCAATTCGTTGAAGGCCTTCCCGAGGGCAAGTGCAACAAGTTCTCTGACACAGGCATATTAATAATGGAGTGCCAATACCACAACGGCCTGCTTGATGGCCCTACCAAAACCTATTATCCCAGCACAGCCCTGAAGGAAGAAGGACAATACGCCAAAGGCAAGAAATCAGGTGTCTGGAAGACCTACAACGAGGAGGGCGAGGTCGTTGCTGAGGAGGCTTTTGGAGAACAAGAGATTCACTAATTACACCTTTTCAAATAATCCTCCAAGTTTGGCCTGCCATATTGGTCGGCCAATTTGTAATATTCGCAGGCCTTGTCCTCGTTATGAATCAGATAATACGTTCTACCCAAGTTGAAGTAGGCATCGGCATAATCGGGCTTTAGCTCGACGGCCTTCAGGAAGTCTTCGATGGCTTCTTGGTATTTCATGGCATTCACCTTGGCACAGCCGCGATAGTAATAGGCCTCGAAGTTGTTTTTGTCGTATTTGATGGCTTTGGTGAGGGTCTCCTCGGCCTTCTCATAATCGCTGTAACGCAGCAACTGTTTGGAGCCTTCTTCGGTGTAAAGGCGCGATTTCGCGGGGTTCTCACAACCCATCATAGCCATTAACAGTACTGTCGAAAGGAGAAATATCAGTCTTTTCATCGCTTCAATTTTTTGCAAAAATAACAAAGAATACGGGATTAGGAGTGTTGTTGAACGATGTCTTTCACGGTATCAATGATTCCATTTAGTTTGGCCTCGCTTTTGGCTTCACATAAGAAACGGAGATAAGGTTCTGTGTTGGAAGGCCTTATGTTGAGCCACCAGTCGGGATAGTCGAGGCGGTAACCGTCGAATTCGAGGAAACGTTCAGGCTTTTCAATCTGCATAAAGTGATTTTTGACGGCATCCATGGCCTCCTGCTTGCGTTCGATCTTGAAATTGATTTCGCCCGAGTTGGAATAGGGTGAAATCTCGTCGATAATTTGACTCAAAGTCTTGCCTTCCTTCTTGTGCTCGGCCAACAAGCGAAGCACGACGGAGGCGGCCAACAGGGCAGAGTCGGAGTAGTAGAAGTCACGGAAATAGTAATGGCCTGCCAATTCACCTCCATAACAGCCGTCCAGCTCCCTGAGTTTCAGTGCGGCATAAGCGCGACCCACGCGCCAAGTCTCTACCTTGGCTTTGTACTTGTTCAGGTATTCCTGAATGGCACGTGAGCTACGGATGTCCTGCAAAACAATGCCTTTCTGGTGCTGTTCACCAATGAAGTAGTCGCCCAAGAAGGCAATGATGAGGTCGGGACTGATGAAACGGCCTTTCTCGTCGATGAAAGTGATGCGGTCGGCATCGCCGTCAAAGAGCAGGCCGATGTCACATTTCTCCTTTTTCACCAAGGCTTTGATTTGCTCCTGAGCATTGGCTTCCAAGGGATTTGGCTCATGGTTGGGGAAATTGCCATCCAAAGTGTCGTTGATGTAATGCGCCTTGCCAATCAAATCGTGGACGAAGATGGACGACATGCCGTTGCTGCAGTCTACGGCAATGTTGAGGTTGTCGTGAGGTCCGACAAATTGCTTTTGGAAAGCGAGATAATCGGCATAGACATTCCTTTCCTTGATTTGGCCTTTCACAGCGCATGGTGTTGTGGCCTTGTCGCTTGCCACCAAAGCTTCCAGTCGGTTCAATCCAGTGTCATAACCTACGGGTAGGGCGTCTTTGGCGGAGATTTTCAGTCCATTGTGATGTTTAGGATTATGGGAAGCCGTGATTTGTATGGAGGCTCCGTAGCCATATTTCGCTGTAGACCAATAGACCAAGGGCGTGGTGGACAGACCGATGAAATCTACGTTTTTGCCACGATCGGTGAGGCCACGGGTGAGGGCTTCAAACATGGTTGGGGACGAAAGGCGCATATCGCGGCCCACAAGATAAGTGTCGGTGTCGAGCACATCAGGCAGGAAATAGCCGATGCGGTAGGCGATGTCTTCGTTGAGGTCGGTGCCCCATTCGCCACGGATGTCGTATGCTTTAAATGCTTTCATTTTATCAGTTGTTTAGTTATTCAGTTGTTCAGTTAATGCAGGTTGCTGAGCCTGTCGAAACGCCGTCACATTTTCGGTCGGCCCTTCGACGGGTTCAGGGACCTTAGCTATTTAATTCCTCTTTGGTTTAAGGCTTGTTGATATTTGGCTGCGTTGCGGTTGTGCTCGGTAAGCGTCTTGGCAAAGTTGTGATAGCCTGAGAAGTCCTCCTTGGCGCAAAAATAGAAATAGTGGTGGTCTTCGGCGTTCAGCACAGCCTTGACGGCAGTAATGGAAGGAACGCAGATGGGTCCAGGAGGCAGGCCAGGATATTTGTAGGTGTTATAAGGTGATTCGATTTCCTTGTGGCGGTCGAGCACGCGCTTGATGGTGAAGTCGTTCCATGCGAAGACGAGGGTGGGATCGGCTTGCAGCAGCCAGTTGTTTTTCAGTCGGTTGAGATAAACGCCAGCCACACGAGGCATCTCGTCGCTCATATTGGTCTCCTTGTTGACGATAGAAGCCAATGTGCTGACTTGAATAGGTGTCAAGCCTTTGGATTGGGCCTGTTGCTTACGTTCCTCAGTCCAGAACTTGTTGTATTCCTGAAACATGCGGACGACAAAGCCTTCGGCATCGGTATTCCAATAGAACTCGTATGTGTCGGGCAAAAACAGGGCAGGGATGGTGTATTTGTTGAAACCGAGCTGGTTGATGTAATCCTGATTGTGAAGCAAATTGGAGATGGAAGTCGAGTCGGCTTCGATTTGCGTGGCAATGCGTCCTGCCAGCATATTCACGTCGCGGATGTTGTTGAAAGTGACCTTCACAGGGGTCTGTAATCCGCCCCGCAACATGTTGACCAACTGATTGTTGCTCATACCGTTTTTCACCACATAGTGGCCAGGATGAATGTTGTCAGGCAATTCTTTTTTATTCGCTATCCAGTTGAAACTCTTTTCGTTGACGATGAAATGCGCATCTGCCAAGATGGCTTTCAGCTGATTGTAGTCTGAGCCGGTCGGGATAAACAGCTCAACATTCTTTCCATCAGCGGTTTGAACATTGGGCGACATGATGGTCTTGTAAAGCCAATAACCGAAGGCCAAGGCAAAAATCAACAAGATGCCTAAGACTAATAGCACCGTAAACCTGGCTCGTTTGCCGTTTTTCTTTTTGCGGTTGCTTTTGCTTTTTTTCTCTTTGGGAAATTTCGTTTCTATTTTGACCATTTTGCGTATTTGTTCTTATATATGTTCCAAACTTCGTAAAAGCTGTTCCCCCTTGAAAGGGGGGTAGGGGGATTAAACCTTGCTCTCTTCTTTCTATTTTGATGTTAGTATCTCGTCCATAATACTCTTAGCTACATGTTCCGGATGCTTTCTAACTTCACTATCCAATACTCTAATGACTTTTAATCCCAATACTTGCATCTGCCTATTTCTTTCCTTGTCATAATCTTGTGCTTCTTTGCTGAAATGAGAGGCTCCATCAATCTCAATAACTAGGTCAAGTTCTTTGCAATAAAAATCTGCTATATAATTAAGTATGGGTTTCTGACGATTGAAGGTATAACCTGTCTGTTTTCCTTTTAATTGGTTCCACAGCATTTTTTCTGACAATTGACAGTCATTACGTAAATCGCGACTGCGTAGTTTTAGATTTGGGTTATATGGAAGGTTAAATGGAATAAATATCAGATTATCTGTGTGTATGCCGTTTTGTTGAAGATAATCTGGTGTGAAAACTGAGAATCGGTCGGTTGGGGTCGGTTTAATCCCCCCAGCCCCCTTAAAAGGGGGAGTTGCTTCAACGTTTATTGGGGACATCAATTGATACTCATGCACATCCAAATATCCTTCCAACGTCTTAATCCAGTCCTTTCGCCTTCCACAAAGCTCAAATCCTTGGCCAAGAAACAGTTGCAGGCTCTCCGTGTTGGTTTCGTCAATGGAACAATACACTTGGTGGAGCAATACATCATGGAAAAGATATTCAACACACAATGCCAAGGCAGCTTTGGCATAGCCTTGTTGTCGGAATTCCTTGTCGATGAGGATGCCCAATCCAGCGCGGCTGTTGAAAGCGTCGTAATCGTAGATGTCGACACAACCGATAGTTTGTCCGTTTTCAGTCAAGTCAATCATCAGCCGGAGTTGCTTTTGGGCGGGCAAGTCGTTGTTGCTTAAAAGAAACTGCTCGA
Organism: uncultured Bacteroidales bacterium; assembly: GCA_947303055.1. Lineage (GTDB taxonomy): Bacteria > Bacteroidota > Bacteroidia > Bacteroidales > F082 > Limimorpha. Next base: position 6,005 of record CAMYXV010000002.1, on the reverse strand, counting down.
TTTGAAAACGGGAATAGGGCGTATGCGTCCCACTGACCCGCCAGATGTCGCGGTCGTTTTCCCATCGGAAAATCTGCTCGGCATCCTCTGGCTCGGCGCATCGGAGTGTTATCGTGTCATTTTTGATGAACATCTGTTCTATACATTGAAAAACACTTGTGTTTTCAGTAGGCTGGCACATATTTTGATATACCCTTGCCGCTGAATTTTTCGACAAAAATACTCTTTTCAGCGCAATAAAGGTTGAAAAAAAGCATTAATGAGACTATAAAAAGCAAAAAAGTAACCTAAAATTTGAGATAAGATGAGAAAAGTGAGTATGATGTTGATGCTCGTCGGACTGTTGATGGCGACATCGTGTGGCAACCAAACCCAAAAAACGAATGAAGAAACGAACCCAACTGAACAACAAGAGCCCGTTTCACAAGTGGAACAGGTTCAGGAAGCCCGTGTGCAACGTACGGCATTTTTGCCTGCGGAAAGCACTCCCGATTTCGTTGATGCTGCCGAACGCAGTGTCGACGCAGTGGTGCATATTATGACCAAAGTGGTAAGACAGAGCAACACCTATGAGGATTTCTTTGGAGCTTTACTCGGCCAAATCTATGGTTATCCTGGCCAGACTCGTAATAACACTATGGTCGCTTACGGTTCTGGTGTGGTACTGACTCCCGACGGCTATATCGTCACCAACAACCACGTTGTGGAAGGTGCTGACGAGGTGGAAGTCACCTTTAATAATAAAGTGAAGAAGACCGCCAGTATTATCGGTACTGACCCAACCACCGACTTGGCCTTGATTAAAGTGGATGCAACCGATTTGGAGTATCTTACCTTTGGTGACTCCGACAATGTGCGCATTGGCGAATGGGTGCTGGCTGTAGGTAATCCTTTCAACCTGACTTCTACCGTAACAGCTGGTATTGTGAGTGCCAAGGCGCGCAACCTCAGCATCTTGGGTGAAGGCACGTCGGTCGAATCCTTCATTCAAACCGATGCAGCTGTCAATCCTGGTAATAGTGGTGGCGCTTTGGTGAATACGAAAGGCGAACTGGTCGGTATCAATGCGGCCATTGCTTCACATACCGGATCTTACGAAGGTTATTCCTTCGCCATTCCTTCCAACATTGTCCGCAAGGTGGTCGACGACCTATTGCTGTATGGTACGGCACAACGTGGCTATCTCGGTGTGCAAATTGCCGAACTCACGCAGGAGCTTGCCGATAAGGAAGGCCTTGAAAATATTGAAGGCGTGTATGTTGCAGAGGTTACCGAAGGCGGCGCTGCCAAATTGGCAGGCATGAAATCGGGCGATGTGATTACCGCTATCAATGGCAAAAAGGTGAACTCGACGACCCAGTTGAAGGAGAGCGTTGGACAATACCGTCCAGGCGACAAGATTGATGTGGAAGTGAATCGTAACGGCCATCATCACCATCATGAGTTGACGCTGCTCAACGAGGCCGGCAATATTGATGTGGTCAAGAAAGGCGACAGCTTCTATAACTCCGAATTCGGGTTGATGCTGCAGCCCATCAACCAGAACGACATGAGCCGTCTCAACATTTCGAGCGGCCTGAAGATTGTGGAAATCCGTCAAGGACGTTTCAAAAACTCTGGCATTCCCGTTGACTTTGTTATCACCAAGGTGAATGGTATTGCCGTCAACGATAAGACCGATCTTGAAAACGCCCAAAAGAACAGGCATTCACGTCGTACCACTATCGAGGGCGTTTATCCCAACGGAATGAATGCCACCTTCTACTACAACAATTAATGTTGATTCAAGAAAGAATTTTCTGAAAATCAAAAACTTCGGTACGGTTTTTGATAATGTTTATACTTTGTGATTCAAGGAGGTCACGCCTTGTGACCTCCTCTGAAGAGCGGATTATGCAAAAAATCATGTGGGAGAGATATGAAGAGTAAGATATTGAATATGAAACAATAAACAATAATAAGATTACGAAGAAATGAGACAACTGAAAATTTCAAAACAGATTACAGACCGCAATGCGGGGACTTTGGACAAGTACCTCGCCGATATTGCGAAGGAGGCGTTGCTGACCACCGATGAGGAAGTCGAGTTGGCGCAACGCATCAAGCAAGGCGACCAAGCCGCTTTGGACAAACTGGTAAGGGCCAACCTGCGTTTCGTCGTTTCGGTGGCCAAACAGTATCAGAACCAAGGACTTAGCCTACAAGACTTGATTAATGAAGGCAACCTCGGTTTGGTGAAAGCGGCACAACGTTTCGATGAAACCCGTGGTTTCAAGTTCATTTCGTACGCCGTATGGTGGATCCGTCAGAGCATCCTTCAAGCCGTGGCCGAGCAGGCGCGCATCATCCGTCTGCCTATGAATCAAGTGGGGGCTTTGGCGAAGGTGAAGAAGGCTATTTCGCTTCTTGAGCAGAAGTTGGAACGTCGTCCAACACTCAAGGAGATATCCGATGAACTGGGTATGCCTGAGGACAAGGTGGACCAACTGTTGAGCCTTAACTCGCGTGCCGTCTCAACCGACGCTCCTTTGGACGATGAAGACGATGCCAACTTTTTGGACGTCTATGTCGCAGAGGACGAGGTTCAGACCGATTCAGCTGTGGAGCTGGAGTCGACTAGCAAGGCCATCCGCAGTTCGTTGGATATGCTCAACGAGAAGGAACGCACCATTATCTGCATGTACTTCGGATTGGGCACTTCGCGCGAATACTCTTTGGAGGAGATCGCAATGAAGCTCAACATCTCGCGTGAGCGCACTCGTCAGATCCGCGACCGTGCGTTGAAGCGATTGAAGTCGGAGCCCAACTCTCCGCTTTATCAGATGTATATGAATCAATAAGTGAAAGGCTCTTCGGAGCCTTTTTTCGTATTAATTGCAACACTCAGGAACAAAAATCGGTTTGGAAAGAAAAAAAGATTATTTTTGCTGCACGATAAAACCATATTTGTTGCATGTGACTAGTTGAATGGTGCATATCAAAGCAAAATAGGAGTATTCTATGAAACAATTATTCAAAGCATTGCAATTCATCCGTCAATGTGATCGTCGGTCGTTTTGGCTGCGCATTGTGTATGTGATGATATCGAGTGTCCTTCCTTTGCTAAATCTCTATATCCTTAAGTTTTTGGTTGATTCTGTCTCCAATGATACGGTTCCTGTGCTTTTTGGGGTAGAGGTGAATTCTTATATACTACTAGGCATTTTTTGTTTGATATTTCTTATTAATCGGATGGTTACTGTCTTAGATGGCGTCAATAGCGACATCATGACACAACGTTTGATGGACTATATCAGCGACAGGATACAAAGCCAATCTGCTAGACTGGATATGTCCTATTTTGACAATCCCGAGTATCACGACACTTATCATCGAGCTCAAACTGAAGCCAATTACAGGCCCATGCGAATATTGGATGGATTTATGGGACTGATTGGTTCTACCATTACAATTGCTGGTATAGTCGCCATGCTTTGGACTGCATCTAAGTGGATTATTCTAGTCATGATTGTTGCTGTGCTGCCTTCCTTTGTCGTTCGAATCATCAAAGCACGGAAAATCTATGCATTTCGTCGAGAAAACACCCAGAATGTTCGCCGAACGAATTATTATTCTGCTCTATTGAACAGCAAGGATTATGCTAAGGAGATGCGTACGTTTGGCCTTGCATCATACTTTCGTGAGCGGTTCGTCAAGATCCGTAAAGCATATGTCTTGGATTTGTTACGTATTTCGCGCCGTATTGCCGTTTATGATATGACGAGTGCCCTTGTCGAGATGGCTGCGCTGTTTTTTGTCACGCTTTTTCTCATTAATAGCACATCGGATGGAGCCATTACAGTTGGTTCCTTCGTGATGCTCTTTGAGGCTTTTCGGCGCGGACAAACACAACTTTCCAGCTTGGTCAGCAGCGTTACTAGCTTATATGATAATAGGTTGTTTATTGGCAATTTGTTTGAGTTTCTGGATCTTGAACCCACAATCTGCACTCCTGAAAACCCGATTCCATTTCCTGAGAGGGTGGAAAGTGTTGAGTTTAGGGATATCACCTTCCGTTATCCGAAAATGAGTCATGATGTTTTGAAACATTATAGTCTTGTTGCCAAAGCAGGAGACGTGACCCAGATTGAAGGAGAAAACGGATTTGGAAAGACAACTTTGCTGAAACTGTTGCTCCGATTGTATGAGACTGACGAAGGCTCTGTTTTGATTAATGGTGTGGATATTCGCAACTATGACTTAAAGCAACTTCGCCATGGAATTGGGGCTGTTTTTCAGGATTTTGTCCGTTTTTATTGTACAGCGGAAGAAAACATTTCTTTTGGCGATGTGTCACATCTTGATTCAGAAAGAGTAAAATATGTCGCCGGTCTGACAGGTGCCGACAAATTCATCGAACGATTGCCTAAAGGATATGCGACCCCATTAGGTCGTTTGTTTGATGACGGAGAGGAGTTGAGCATGGGTCAATGGCAACGTGTGGCTCTCGCCCGACAACTGTATGGAAATTCTCCCGTGTTGATTTTCGACGAGCCTACTGCCTGGATGGACGTTCCGTCGCGTGACAAGTTTTACCAAACACTGGAATCGTTAAAAAACGAGGGAAAGGTGATTATTTTGATTAAGCACGTTTAATAATAGAATTGAATCACAATATATTAAAACCATGAAATACGAACTCATTAAATTGCCCTATGAGGCAAATGCTTTGGAACCGGTCATCAGTAAAGAGACGTTAGGCTTCCATCATGGCAAGCACTTGAATGCTTATGTCAACAACCTCAACGGCCTTATCGAAGGCACAAAATACGAAGAGATGCCTTTGGAGGAAATCGTGAAGACTGCCGACGGTGGTGTGTTCAACAATGCTGGCCAGATTCTTAACCACAATCTGTATTTCACCCAGTTCCGTGCTCCGAAAGCCGACAACAAACCTACGGGTGTGATTGCCCAATGGATTGACCAACAATTCGGCTCCTTCGATGCTTTCAAAGAAGAGTTTACGAAGAAAGGTGCCACCTTGTTTGGCTCAGGTTGGGTGTGGCTCTCTGTCGACAAGGAAGGAAAACTCCAAATCACGCAGGAGACCAATGCAGGTAATCCTGTGCAACGCGGCTTTAAGCCTTTGCTGACCTTTGATGTGTGGGAACACGCCTATTACATTGACTATCAGAACCGCCGGCCCGACCATCTGAATGCCTTGTGGCAAATCATTGACTGGGATGTGGTCAACGAAAGACTGTAGACACAACGTATCCAATAGAAATCGCGGCGGGAAAGTCCTCGTCGCGGTTTTTCTTACTTTTGCACCACCTTATAACTTATGAAAAAAGTATTCATTACTCTTGGTTTGCTGCTCATTACCTTTGCTGCAAACGCGCAGTGGACCTTTCAGACCTATGGCGAGTACGACTACACACGTACCTCGGGCAGTAGTGCATCTTTGGCCTTGAAAGCTAATCATCAATTGGCTGAAAACTTCAACATTGGCTTTGGCTATCACGGCACAACGTTGAACCGTCATGCCATCAACCTGCAATACCAGGTGAATCTACTCAAGGCCAATTGTGGCACACTTTATTTGGAGAACCGTTATCTGCATCGGTTATTCCCGAATTACAACTTGCAGGAATTCAATGGAGTGTTTGACTTAGGTTGGCGCAACCGCCATTTCAACTTCCAGTTGGGCTTGACCAACCGTTACACGGCACCTATACCGTTGCGTAAAAATGGCGGTATGGAGACTGTTTTTGAGCCGATGAATGTCACTTTCTGTGTGGAAGGCAACCTGTTTGACCAAGAGCATCCTTGGAATGTGGGTGCCCGCGTGTCGAATTACAGAGACTTTGTTATCGAGCGATTCACCTTATTCTTCTATAGCGTGAATGGCTATTACGACCTCGGCAATGGGCTGCGCTTGACTGCCGAAGCAGGAGTGCATCCCAGCGGCGTACTCAACCTCTCGGCACAATACAATGGCTGGTACGGCAATGTCGGACTGATTT
>CAMYXV010000001.1 GCA_947303055.1 uncultured Bacteroidales bacterium | reverse complement strand
GGGTCTCGAGCACCTGAAATATCACGTCTTTGCCTGCAGCGTCGCGCACACCCATTATCTTTGCTAACTGCTTGTAGTTCATCGGCTTGAACGGATGCTCGCCGTAGATTCGCAAAATAGTGTTTACGAACGTTGAGAGGCTGTTTGTTTTCTTTCTGGACATAATGATAGTTTTTGCAAAGATAATTAAAAAATGCGTTGCATTAGCTGCCATTTTTCGTCACTCCTCGCATTCGCTGAGCAGCCTTGAAACTGAGAGACGTAGGCTTCCCATTCGGCTTGGCTAGGGAGGGTTGCGAGTCGTGCCATATCTTTTTCGAAGTCGAAGTCATCTTTCACATCCATAATCATGAAAAGATTGCGACCTTTGCGATAAATCTGCATATCGAGGATGCCTACTTCGCGTTGACCTTCAATGATTTCAGGCCAGACGTGAGCATGAGCTTCAACGTATTTAGCAATCATTTCTTCGTCATCGACGAGAGTTAGAGTTTGGCAATAGCGTTTCATTTTCTTCTTATTGTTAATTTGATGGCTTCTTGATGTTCCTCTGTAAATAGATTTGCGTCCTCAACCACGCAAGCGAGGTAACCACCACCGCCGGCACCTGGCATTTTATAGGCAAGAACCTTGTCTTTATAGGCATCGATGTAAGATTGCACACAGCCTTGAATCATGGCAGGAAACATTGCCACCTGGGCGTTGAACGAGGCTTGGTAAGCTTTTGCGAAATCATTTAAGTCCTTGAGCATGATGGCGTTCCAGCAGTTGTCGGCTGCTTTTGCCAATGCCTTGACTTTCGTTTCGTTGATATCTTTGCCTTCGACCACCGAACATCCTGGTTTACGAGGCTCCATTGGGATCATAACTAAATGATTTTCAAGCCATTGCAATAATTCTTCATCATTACAACTTTCAAATTTCAGAGGCCAGTAACGCTTGTCGTAATAATGGCGCACCAGTCCAGGCATGCAGATGCCGATGGAGTCCTGAGCTCCACTGATGATGCCGTCGCCACGCTCGGGGTCATTTTCAAAGCAAAACATCAGTTTGGCAAGGAATTCCGGGTCCATATTGGGAAGTTTGACAGGCCAAATCTTCTTAATCATATTGCGCGTTGAGGTGGAAAGTCCACAGCGCTCGCGAATCTCAAAAGTAGGCTCAAGGGAGATGGTGATTGCCCATCCAGGGGCGTACTCGCTAACGTAAGGCTGGTCGATCCATGTCCCGGCAAGGTCGAGGCGGGTCGGAATTTGACAGATCTGCTCTTTCAAAGAGGTGCTGGAATGAGCATCCAAACCTTCGCTAGGCACACGTTTCAACACGATATATTCGATGCCGCGCTCTTTGCAAAACTGCCGTTTTTCCTCGCGGTCGCCATCCTCATTCACTACCAAAACATCAGGTTTAAGCGCATCGACGGTTGGGATGAAATCCATGATTCCGCTGCCTGCGTTGATAAAAGCGTCCTTCACATAACGAATAGCCTTCACCATGAAAAGTCGCTCGTTTTCGTCGTAAAGCGTGCGATGGCCTTTGTAATGCAAGATGGTGTCGTCGGAACCGATGCCAACGTACAAATCACCGTATTGCGAGGCTTGACGGAAGAACTCGACATGACCGCTGTGAAGGAGGTCGTAACAGCCGCTGACGAAGACTTTTTTCATTTTAAACTATTTTTTGCAAAAATAATAAATCTCTCGCAGATTTCGCAGATAACACAGATTTTAATCTAACCAAATATTTCTCAGATGGTTCGCTAAAGCGAACTGCAGATTACGCAGATTGTCGGGTACTATAAAGTAATATTATTACAAAACAAATTGCTGGGACGATGAACGATAACGGCGTGTGTCCGGCATCGATAATCATTGCTTGAAGTGGCGGGAGCAAGCTGCCACCGAGGATTGCCATAATGAGGCCTGCGGAACCGATTTCAGCATCCTGTCCAACATCTTTAAGTGCAAGACCATAGATGGTCGGGAACATCAAGCTCATGCAGGCTGAAACTGCGACGAGACTGTAAATTCCTGAACGTCCGCCGATGGTTATCACTATGATTGTCAATAAGATAGCTATTGAAGCAAAGATAGCGAGCATGTTGGCGGGTTTGAACCATTTGAGCAGCCAAGTGCAGATGAAACGTGAGCCGCAGAAGAGCACCATAGCAATGATATTGAGTCGCTGCGACATGATTTCAGCCGATTGTTCGGCTATGCCTTCAGCCATAAAAACCTTGGTTCCGTATTGGATGATGAATGTCCAGCAGGTGATTTGCGCCCCAACGTAGAAAAACTGGGCAATCACGCCTTCACGATAAGATTTGTTGGCAAACAAACGCCTGACTGTAGGTCCGAAAGCACGAGAAACCCCGTCGTTTTCAATCTTTTTGGCAGGAATTTTTGTTATCAAAATCAGGATAAAAATAACGACGAGCACTATTCCGATAGCGGCGTAAGGCCCAACAACTACTGACAAATCGGAAGATTTCAAAGCTTCAAACTCAGCGTCGTTGAGGGTAGCACGTTCAGCTGTTGAAAGAGGATTCATCTTGGCTTGGATCCAGTTCATGGCGACCCACATTCCGAGCAGCGAGCCGATAGGATTGAACGCCTGGGCAAGGTTCAAACGCCTTGTCGCAGTCTCTTTTTCACCCATGGAGAGGATGAACGGGTTGGCTGTAGTTTCCAAAAATGACAGTCCGCAGGTGAGGATGAAATAGGCTATCAAAAACGGGTAATAACTGCCGATTGCCCTTGCCGGGATGAACATCAGAGCGCCGATGGCGTAGAGGCCGAGGCCCATAAGGATGCCGCTTTTGTAGCTGAACCGCTTGATAAACAAGGCTGCAGGAAGAGCCATGCAGAAGTAGCCGCCGTAAAATGCCACCTGCACCAGTGTGCCGTCGGTGACGCTCATCCTGAAAATCTTCGAGAACGCCTTCACCATCGGGTTGGTGATATCGTTGGCGAAACCCCAAAGCGCGAAGCAGGTGGTGACGAGGATAAACACCAAAAGATAACGTTTCTCGACAGTTTTCATCGCTCGGCTCTCATTGGGTTGTTTAAGAAGTCTTCGTATGCCAACTTTATGCCGTCTTCTAACTCTGTCTTATATTTCCAGCCGAGTTTTATGGCTTTCGAAACGTCGAGAAGCTTGCGAGGGGTGCCATTCGGGCGAGTAGTATCCCATTTTATTGCGCCTTTGTAGCCGACAACCTTGGCAACCAATTCAGTTAAAGCTTTGATTGTCAACTCTTTGCCAGTGCCAGCATTGACAGTTTCATTGCCGCTGTAATTGTTCATCAGGAAGACACAGAGATTTGCCAAGTCGTCAACATAGAGAAACTCGCGCAATGGCGAGCCATCGCCCCAACATGTAACTTCCTGTAAACCATTGACTTTCGCTTCGTGGAAACGACGAATCAATGCAGGTAATACATGTGAATGTTCAGGATGATAATTATCATTCGGGCCGTAAAGATTTGTCGGCATCACCGAGATGTAGTCGGTGCCGTATTGGCGGTTCAGAAACTCGCAATATTTCAAACCTGAAATCTTCGCTAAAGCATATGCCTCATTGGTCTTTTCGAGCTCTGAAGTGAGCAAGCATGATTCAGGCATCGGTTGAGGGGCCATACGAGGATATATGCAACTCGAACCGAGGAATTCCAGCTTTTTGCAGCCGTTTTTCCAAGCGGCGTGGATGACGTTCATCTCGAGAATCATGTTGTCGTACATGAAATCGGCCAAAGCACTCTGGTTTGCCACGATTCCACCAACTTTTGCAGCAGCAAGGAACACATATTCTGGTTTTTCTTCCGCAAAGAACTTCTCAACCTGATCCTGACGGGTCAAATCCAGTTCTTTGTGCGTGCGCAACACCAAATTGTTATATCCTTGCCTTTGCAACTCACGCACAATAGCACTTCCTACCATTCCGCGATGTCCGGCAACGTATATTTTTGAATTTTTCTCCATATTAATCATCCATTTGTTCGCGGAGATGCATTTTGCGAACCTTCTTCATATCGTGTTTCACCATTATGCGGACAAGTTCCTCGAAGGATGTTTTGCTTGGGTTCCAGCCGAGCTGAGTTTTCGCTTTTGTCGGGTCGCCAAGTAATTGATCGACTTCAGCTGGTCTAAAATATTTCGGGTCGATTTCAACCAAAACCTTACCCGTCTTCACATCGATTCCTTTCTCGTTGACGCCCTCGCCTTCCCAACGCAGCTCGATTCCAGCCTCTTTGAATGCCAGTGTGCAGAACTCGCGGACGGTGTGATATTGTCCTGTAGCGATGACGAAATCCTCAGGTTTTGGCTGCTGCAAAATCAGCCACATACACTCGACGTAATCTTTGGCATAGCCCCAATCTCTTAAGGAATTCAAGTTTCCAAGGTAAAGTTTATCCTGGAATCCTTGGGCGATTCTAGCGACGGCTAGGGTGATTTTTCTTGTGACAAAATTCTCACCGCGGCGCTCACTTTCATGATTAAAAAGAATACCGTTGCAGCAGTACATCCCGTAGCTTTCGCGATAGTTTTTCATAATCCAGAAGCCGTATTGCTTGGCGACTCCGTATGGCGAGCGCGGATAGAACGGTGTAGTCTCCTTTTGCGGCACCTCCTGCACCATCCCGAAGAGCTCTGATGTTGAAGCCTGATAGATTCGGCATTTGTCGGTAAGGCCAGCAATTCTTACAGCTTCCAGCAGTCGCAAAGTGCCCATAGCATCGACGTCGGCAGTGAATTCCGGCACGTCGAACGACACTTTCACATGGCTCTGAGCCGCAAGGTTATAAATCTCGTCAGGCTTAATTTCGCTGATGATTCTGATGAGGCTCGAGCTGTCGGTCATATCGCCCCAGTGCAGATTTATCAGGCGTTTTTGATGCATGTCGCGCACCCATTCGTCGAGGTAGAGGTGTTCGATGCGACCTGTATTGAAACTCGAGCTGCGGCGCAGCACGCCATGCACCTCATAGCCTTTTTCTATCAAAAACTCAGCCAGAAACGAGCCGTCCTGACCAGTGATTCCGGTGATTAATGCTTTTTTTGCCATAGCCATTGTTTAAGTATAATTTGCAAAATTACAAAATTTTGTCGCATTTAGCAATTAATTCATCAAATACATATAATTGACCTAATGTTCGGCTATTGATATGAGAATATTTTCCGTTTGTTTTTAAATTATTGATCGTTTCATCGTAGCATCGCTTCAACTCGTGACGTGGCACCCATATTCCGCCGTCGAAAATTTTGTATTCTTGTATCATAAGGCTGTATATTTGACTACAAATATAGGATTTTTTTTAAAATATGCGCAAGATTTTTAATTATTAAAAACAAAAACGGTCTGACTCCAAATAGAATCAGACCTCACTGGTTGTTTCATGTATTATTTGGCTTGTCAATCGATAATTGTTGACTTTATTTTTTCAACTATATATTTCACATCCTCATCCATCACCCACGGGCCGCTTGGCAAGCAGATGCCGTGTTTGAACAGATATTCTGAAAAGCCGTTGGTGAATGCTGGAGAATCTTTATAAACTGGCTGGAGATGCATTGGTTTCCAGAGTGGACGCGCTTCTATGCCGGATTTATCAAGCTCAAGGCAGAAAGTTTCGGTGTCGAGTTCTTGCTTGAAAAGGATTGTGGTAAGCCAAAAGTTGGAGTCAAAATCAGCGTTAGGATTATCTTGAACAAAAATATTCGTGTTATTCGTGAGATTAGTGTTCAAAAATAATTCTCGATATAGTTTGTGAACGTGTTTATGATGGTTGATGTGGTCCTCCAAAACCGTCATCTGACCGCGACCGATGCCTGCGGAGATGTTCGACATTCGGTAGTTGAAGCCGATGGTTTCGTGTTCGTAATGCAAAAATGGCTCTTTGGCTTGTGTTGCAAGGAAAATGGCACGTTTCTTAGTCGCCTCGTCTTTGCAAATGATAGCTCCACCGCCCGAAGTGGTTATCATCTTGTTGCCGTTGAACGAAAGCGTCGCGATATCGCCAAAAGTGCCGCAGGGCTTGCCTTTGTAATACGAGCCAAGGGCGTTGGCAGCGTCTTCAATAACGGGAATGTCGTATTTCTGGCTGATGGCGGTTATTTCGTCCCATTTGGCTGGCATACCGTAGAGGTCAACCACAATTATTGCTTTCGGTTTGCGACCCGTTTGGGCGATGCGGTCTTTGATGGCTTCTTCGAGAAGTTCAGGCGACATATTCCATGTATCTTCCTCTGAATCAACGAAGATTGGAGTGGCACCGCAATATGTCACGGGATTTGAGCTTGCGCAGAATGAGAATGACTGACAGAGCACCTCGTCGCCTTTGCCTACGCCTAAAAGCAGGAGTGCAATGTGGATGGCGGCAGTACAGGATGAAATGGCGGCTATTTTTGGTGTAGAGTTGAAAAAGTTTTCTAAGTCCTCCTCAAAAGCATCGACGTTTGGACCGAGCGGGGCAATCCAGTTGGTGTTGAACGCTTCCTGGATGTAGTGCTGCTCGGCGCCAGTTGGCGACATGTGGGCGAGGCAGAGGTGGATGCGTTTCAATGACATGATTAGTGTTCTTGGTATTAATTATTATACTGGAGAAGGCATGGCCATATTTCTTATATAGCAGCCGCCAATATTATTTTCAACAATTTTAATTACAGGAGTCTTTTCCGCCAATATCATACAACAATGATGTATGCTTAGAACAATATCCTGCAGATCATTATCATCCTCCAAATCGATTATATCCAAGCCAGCTTCTCTGCACTGATCCCTATCTATATGACGTCTATGTGTTTTGGTGTTTTCATTTTTGGCAAATAACATTTTGATTTTAGTTTTAGTAGCCTCGTCAATATTTTTGTCTGCTAAAATTTTCTCGGTCAATTCTTCAGCAAGCTCATCAGCTTGTGCACAAAGGGTTAAAAATGTTGGATTCAATTTGGACAGAATTGCCTGCCACAATCCAAGTGATGCGGCATTTTTTGAAACATCATCAACGGCCTTATAAAACTCCCGAATAGCAGATTGGCACGGCACACCATTTAGCTGTGGATCGAATGGGCCAAGAGATGATTGTTTTCCCATAACAACCGACTTACATGAAACCGCCATCATAGATCCCGCAGACATAGCCATCTGTGGTATTATAGCTCTAATGTCGCCGTGAAAACAAGTTTTTATATATTTAATAATATGTTCGGTCGCCGCCAAATCACCGCCTGGTGTATGTAATATTAAGTCCAATCCGACATTTTTATCCAAACCATGGATATTTTCCATAAAAGCGTTGATATCTAAATCATTTATGGAAGCATCATTTGAAGGTTGTTTTTGTAGAAAACCAGAGAAATACAAAATAGTATTTCTCCCTGTTTTCTCTGATAATCTTTTGAGAAAATCCCTTTTTTGACTAACAATATAATTTATGGCAGCATTAGGGTTTTTTGCCCCCAACCTATTGGCTTCATTCAAAAGTACACTCCATGTTGGCATAATACAGAAAAATTAATCATTATAACTTGTCCCTCCCACAGAATTGTTGGTTTTTTCAAAAGCTGAATATTGTTTGTACACGCCATTTTCCATCGGCCAATTGCCTGGAACATAGGGTTGTGAACTAAAACCATTCATCACACCTTCATACATCTTTGACAAATTGTCATTCCTATTTTTCATGTGGATATAATTTTTTGCAAATATACAAATATTTTACATATCAACACTAATTATCAAATCTCACTTATCTTGATGCCGCATATCATATTTCATTGATTATTTTGTTTTATAATCAAGCCTTCCAATCAAAACATAAGACGTATGGCGAAATTTAATATCGCGCATTATTCACAACCACTTGACCCAAATAATATCATGGCAATCCTATTCTAGATAGATAATTTGCAAATCGTTGACTCACTTTTTCTCTATAGAGTTCACACAAAGAGCAAAGGCGTTTGTCGCATTGGCGATTGAAGATGCTCATAAAGCGGTGATGATGATCTATTGCCCAGTTCAACAAACAACCGCATAGCATGAACAAGCAGCGATTCCTCCTTTATAGGTCGCAACTCGTTTTGCAAATCAACAACAATCTCTTCAATCGTCCTATGAGATTCTTTGGCAGAGACTAATTGTTGGTAAGCCTTAACATAATTGTATTCATCGTCGAACATTTCAGCTAATAATCCAGCTTGGATAACGTTAGCCGATCAACTCTATTCATTTTCATATGGGACGCTGGTCACTGCAATAAGCGGTAGAATACGTGATTTCAGGTTTTCACGGCCAAATTCATTCCATTTTTTCCAATCGTCAGCCAAAACTGCCTCGTCAAACTTCGCTATCGGCTTGGTATCCTCGCGAATCTTCCATCCTTTATTTGCACACACCTTATCCAAATAAACGAGATCCTTATCTTGATAATAGGTCTGCCAACACTTAAACAATGCTTGTCTTGTCACCTCATTACTATCAGCTATGATACGCGCCAGTTTCGAAAGCTCGTCTCTTGGCACATACCGATTTTGACGATATGCCATATTGTACACAATGCTTGAGGCCTCTATATCGTGCCTAAAAAACACTTTTTCAAAATAAGGCAGCTGATTGAAATCCTCACCTTTATTCAGCTTAAATCCAAATGACGACTGTTTTGAGGGGCGCTCGAAATACTGATAACCGATCACCTCGTTCTTCTCAAAAAAAGCATCCGAAAATTGATCCACAACATCTTTCGCAACATAAATCACACCATATCCTTCAGCATAGTCTCTCCCTACAGGGCAATATGAATCCGTGTCACCTTCATAACGAGTTGAGGCAAAGAAAGCTGCCACCCACTTACTGTTGGTAATATCCAGATACTCCGTTGACAGCCCATAGTGTTGAGCCAATGCCACCATATCCACATGGGTATTAAGCGCTACTTCGCGAAAAACAGGATGTGTGCCCAACAAAAAAGAGAATTCACATATTTTGATGCGATTGCTTGCCACATCCTCTTCGGACGCCAGCTCTCCTTCCTTTTCCCCTCTGTATAATGTAGGATAACATGGATCATGATACCGGCTTTGCCCGCGAAAGAATAGAAATGGCGTTTGTGACGTTGGCATCAGGCGTACAATATTGTGATTATGGGAATCCGACACAAAACTGTAGCGGCCTTCGTCAAAAAACTGCATGGGCGGTATGATTGACGACGTTCTAAGCGCCATTTGATTCTCCACGACAGATAGTTGCTCCACAACGTCCAAAATGGTAGGGAGCGCGTTTATTTCCGCTGCACTGAACATCAGTTTACCCATCTTCTATCGCTTATGTTCCTCCAATGCGCATACGAGTTTTTTAGCCTCTTCGTCTCGTCCCATCTTGTATAAAACCTTAGCCCGTCTGATGGCACAGCGCAAATACAAATCCCAATTCCTACATTCCTTCACATAGCGTTCCGCCCGGAACATCTCACTAAGAGCCGTCTCCAGTTTTCCCATCTTCACAAAAATAACCGAAATATCCATGATAATCATGGCCAGATCGGTTATACAATGAGCCTCTTCTGCCTTTTCCGCAGCCTTGTTCATTAATTCCAATGCTTTAGGATAGTCTCCCTCTTCAATAGCTATGCCACCCATAATCTGGTATGGGTGTGCCATCAGTTCGGGAGCTTTAGCCAAACCTAAAGCCTTGTTAGCATATCCATGGGCTTCCTCGCACTTCCCAGCCTGCAGGTAATAATCGGCGATCAATCCTGCTGCTGCCGCTTTGTCGTTTTCATCTTCAAAGGTTTCATAGCTGAGAATAAAATTGCTCATCGCATCGTCGAATTTTCCCGACTGAAACTGGGCTTGCCCCATATTTCTATAGATGACAGCTCTTATCTGACTATTCACTTCATTTGTTTCTGCCATTTCCCGTGCCTGTTGCAACATATTCAATGCATCAATCGCACGATAGGTCTGGAGGTAGAAAGCCGACTTCCCCAACAATACATCAATTTCCTTTTCTACAGGTGTCAATTCTTTTATTGGCAACATTTCTTCTATATGATTATGTCCAGTAAAACCGCCGAACGCCTTTTTAAGCCGTAAACCTACAACTATTTGTAGTAAGCCTTATACCACTCCGCAAACTTCCGCAATCCTTCTCTCAGCGTAATCTTTGGAGTAAACCCGAAATCCCGTTCCAAAGCCGTAGCATCTGCATACGTGGTCGGCACATCACCAGGCTGCATAGGCACCAGCTGCTTGTGGGCTTCGAAGTCATAGTCCTGCGGTAGGACACCAGCTCTCAAAAGCTCCTCTTGCAACGTCTGCACAAAGTCCAGCAGGTTCTCCGGCTGGCCGCCACCAATGTTGTAAACCGCGTATGGAGCCAGAGGCAGGCCGTCTTCGCCATTGCGTTTCTCAGGGGCTTTCGCCATCACGCGCACTATGCCTTCCACAATGTCGTCCACGTAGGTGAAGTCGCGGCGGCAGTTGCCGTAGTTGTAGATCTGGATAGTTTCGCCACGCAGCAGCTTGTTGGTGAAACCGAAGTAGGCCATGTCGGGCCTTCCGGCAGGGCCATACACGGTGAAGAAACGAAGGCCAGTTGATGGGATGTTGTAAAGCTTCGAGTAGCAATGGGCAAACAGCTCGTTGCTCTTCTTGGTGGCGGCATAGAGCGAAACGGGGTTGTCCACCCTGTCCTCCACCGCAAACGGCACCTTCTTGTTGCCGCCATACACGCTGGATGACGATGCATACACAAGATGTTCCACGGGGTTGTGGCGGCAGGCTTCGAGGATGTTGTAGAAACCAATGATGTTGCTTTCAATATACACGTCAGGGTTCTCGATGCTATAGCGAACTCCAGCTTGGGCTGCAAGGTTCACCACCACATCGAACTTATAGTCCTCAAAGAGTTTATCCACCAAAGCCTTGTCAGCAATTGAGCCTTTCACAAACTTATAGTTTATCCCTTCGGGAACCATCGCATCAAGTTCCTTCAAGCGATACTCTTTCAAACTGACATCGTAATAGGCATTCATATTATCGATGTTCACAATCGTTGCGCCCTTCAAGTCAGCGAAAAGACGCTTTATCAAGTTCGAGCCGATAAACCCGGCACCACCAGTCACAAGTATGTTCTTCATTGCAATTATTGTGTATTTGTTTATTTCAACTTTTATTTATTCTTATTGATAAAATGTTTTATATCTTCAACCAATTTCATCAACGTCCTGTCAATTTCACCTTCATTCATTTCAATTAATGTCCTTTCCTTACCGCTTGGTGCCTGATAATCCGAAAGGCCACTCTCTTCAAACATTGCACACGGCCTTACAAATACAGGCATAATCCTCACCCCACCACTTTTGGCATTATCGAGCAAAGGCTGTAGTTCGTTATTGACGATAAAATCAGAAGCCATAAAATCAGGAGAAAACAACAATATAGCTATCGTAGCATTGTTTAAAGCCTTTGTTATTTCTTCTTTCCACTTATCGCTTGTCCTCAACTTTTGGTCATCCCACTCGTCAATGCTATAATATCTTGCCAGTGGCTTTAAGTGGGTTTTTACTCTACCCAACCACTCCATATCCTTATGCGAATAACTAATAAAAATGCTGTGTTTCTGCTCAGTATTTTTGTCTTTTTTCATATCTTCCACTTTAACTTCTCCCTTGTTTGATTCTTCTACTTTTATCGTTGAAGAACTGAATTGGTTCTTATCTGCGACTACCTCACAAAGCAAACTTATTTTCTCTATTTCTTCGTTTTCCATTGGGTTTTTCCCAACAATTATCTTTTCCAAATGTGATTCAAACACCTGTTTAGGGAACTTTTTTATTTGGTTTCCATAAACATTCGGAATCTTCAATTTCGGTAGTTTGAATACAGCACTATGCAAGACTTTTATTTCGTTGTTCGATAAATCAAGCATTTTGAGCTTCTTCAATTTCAGTATATCCGCTGGGATAACCTTAATCCTATTGTTGCTCAAAACCAGCTTTGTAAGGTTGGTATATTCAAATATGTTTTCAGGGAAAGAAGTTAATTTACAACCAGAAAGGTTCAGCTTCGTGACTTGCTTTTTTGTCTTTCCTTTGATTTCTATCGGGTATGTCATGATTTTTTTGTAATTTTGCACCGCCATTTAGGTCGTCGGACTATGGAGATAGCGACGTTAAACAAGTGGATGTTCAGGCCAAATCCCACATGGAGGTGTACTGATTAATATCTGCAAAGAGGTCATTCAGCGAAAGGGATTCGTCACGCCTGGAGAAGAACTCTACAGGCTTGAATGAAATCTAGGCATTCATCCACGCTTCGGCACTCTCTAAAAACCACACTAGTGTAAAATTATCGAGCCGTCTGCATAGGCGGCTTTTTTAATGGCATAATAACATTTCAGTTTATAATAATGTTCCCAGAATTATTCTGAACATAGATAGATTTCTCACCATATTGATTAACTGTTTGATATTCGGTTGGCTTAGTATCACCAGATGGAACAAAAACATTATCAATCGGAGCGGAGACTTGAGGCAACGATCTCTTTAGTTCCTCCATCAGCAATGCTGCATCGTTTTCAATTAACTTTTTATAATCACCCGTATTCTCATTAATCAAGAAATCCCACAATTTATTCATAGTATTGATAATTTCATCGATTTTTTGGATTTCTTTGAGAATAAATTCCGAACCACCTGGTTCTGTCTTTATTTGTTCAGACTTTCTACATTTTTCATTATGCCAATAATCTTTTATCTCTTTAAGCCCATCTCCGTCTCGACGTATACCTTTCATATCAACTACAGGGAATAGTCGTTCTCTAACATTTCCATTTTTAAACATTTGTGTCATCTCAAACATACAGGCTAGCGACTTCAGATATGATGGTATTACAAACATAATAACTCTTCCTGATAATCCTATCTCTTTTTCGTAATCTTCAATATTGTCGCGATAAAGAATATCATATTCGTCTATTGAATATGGGATTTTGTTTTTATCCAACCCTCTTTTTATAGCCTCTAACACATCTTTGTGTTCATCATCGTGTTTGTATGAAATGTGCACCTTGTCCAATCTATTTTCCATAAATATGTATTTTTTTTCTTCTTTAAAAGAAACTCTATTTATTATAGGATCACACTTTTGCGAAAAAGCTCCCTTGTTTTTGCTTATTAATAGAACAACCTCACTATTGTGACCTAGAGCTTCGTTTATCAAACATAAATCCTCATGACAAATCATTGACAAGTCCATCTCACCCACAACCTGTAAAACAGACTTCTCTGATGGGAAAAGTGTTTGTATCATCTGTATAAACATACTATATATGATTATTTCCTTCCTTTTCCCCTCTGCCGTAAAAAGCTGACCTCGTAGGCCGTCTATTACCTTATCATTACATTTGTAACTTAATCCTATTACAAAAAGTTCGAATGCAGACCCCTCTATTGAAGGAAAAAGGGATTCTTTCACATAAGACGAGAAGCCCTGATGTTTTATAAAAGCCTCTATATCTTCATCAGAAAGATCTGTATCAAGCAGATAAAGACCCGACTTTAATCCCGGACTCATCAACAATTGTCGGAGTTGTTCCAACTCATACGCCTTATTCATTGTCAAGTTTGTTGATGAAATTGGAAACCAGGTATTTCCTACTAGGGTTCAGCATGGCACCATCTATCATATCAAGGGCATGCTCCAAAGTATCTTGATAAGCGCTGTCGTTGAATGACTTAATGCCATTGTAGGATTGTATGATTACATCGATGACTTTATTCCATACAAAGTAATCATCTGGAACATTGTCATGTATGATTTGTTCCAACCATTTCAGTGTTTGGACAGGGTCTTTTATTGCGTATCCGGCCAAGTAGCCAATGAACGAATTTGTCTTGTGAGAACTCAATGGAGAAGTCACAAATGCATCTGCTATCTGGAACTGCAATTCTTCTGGCCATGAATCAAGATTGTGGAACAGGTCATCACAAGCATCTCCCATTTCCATTGAATCAAACCGAGCATCAAAGAAACGTAACACGAAAGCAGACGCATCTTCATCAGCTTTATTTCCCAACGTACTCAAGAAATGTAACAATGAAATTCTTGCTTCTTGACTGTTTTCGCACATTGTATCAAGCAAAGTTTTAAACCTTTCATCATGATTATTGTGCGACCATGCCAACCACAATATAACAACCTGCTCACGATAGCAATCGGGACAATTTGCCGCATGGTTAAAGAAATCTATCAAATCATCAGCCGCATAGTTGATGAAATAGACCAAAGGATTGTAATTATGAACCGGCATTGACATCAACCTTGGATCATAGTCGTGCAAGAGTTTCTTGAACAACACTACATTCCTTTTTTGATCCAAGAAATTTAGTGCGGCCATATTCAACAATATTGCAGCCCTTGTATATACCGATGCCGTCTCTGCAATTTGTTCTATTGTCGAAAAAACCTCATCCTTGTGTTGTGTGTTTTTGGCACATTCAACCAACATATATCCGGCATTACCCCGTGCCTGATTGATGCCGACATTATAAACGTCCTTTTCTCCTTTATGTATGTCATCCTTGGGTTCCTTGGCGTTGACAAGCGTATTACACAATAATCTGAATACGCTTTCAGGCATAGTATCGCCCTTTATCATATCATTGATGGCAAAGAGGAAAGAATGTATGCTAAAGCCCCTTTTTTCTGAATTAACATCATTGCCAATTACTCCAAGAATCCCTTGCAGCACATGTTCCGCCTCTGCTATCCTGTTGGCATCAATCAGCCCACGCATACCTGCCTCTGGATAGGCCAACAAAATCTCGTCATCTTGGATTATCTTGTCAATTAGTTCTAAATACTTATCAGGATTGCGGCTCACCACCTCTCTGAATAATTCACATTGACCTGTCAATGAGGGTTTATTCCATTCATGATGGGCATTCGTGTTATACTTAAGCATCGAGTTGTACCAAGTTTTACAACTCATTTTAACACCTTGCTCAACAGTTAGGGAACTCCAACCCGAATGGACTGAAAAACTTGACGGCTTAACATTTTCCAAACGCCTGCTATTAAACTTCCTATCAATTCTTTGGCGCTCCTGATAGGCTGTCCACGAAAGTTTCCTCAGCTCGCCAATTGGTATAACCTCAAGAGCTTTACCTTTGTGTATATCAATATCAAGAATAGGATGAAGATATTCCACCCTCTCCGCTCTCATCTCCTTAGGATACAGCCTCTTTTCGCCATTATCTTCAATGGCAAGAATCCTATCAATGACAGCAATCTTCTGAGTACCCGACAACAATGGGAATATTACCTTTAAAGCTTCCACAGCTTGATATTCCACCCAAGTAGGGGCGTTAGACAGCACCTGCCTGCTTACAACAAGCTTACAAAACTCATCCTTATACAGGTTCGGGCACGATGCATATACAAATAATGCAATAAACACAAACCCTTCATGTTTGCTTGAGCTAAATTCTGAAAGATACCGTTTGGTGAGATCGCTATCAGCATTTTGGGTAAAATCATCAAGAATAATGTTTACAGCATCCTCTGAAAACTTGGTTCCGAAATTTCCGCCTGATGTCCTTTGGAAAGTAAAAAACTCTAATGAATTATATATATCGGAGCCTTCTATTTCATATTTCGTTGATTCATAAACAAGAGTCAACGAATCAATCAAGAGTTGTATGGCTCGTTTATGGTGTTTTTGCAACAACTCATGATAGAGCATTTCAGTTTCATGGCTTAATTTAATGCGATGAAAGCTATCTGTTTCCTTCTCCTGTAACTGAAGCCTAATATTCTCTTTCAACTCCTGACATACAAATTCAGGATCTTCCTTCAGAATATTTTTTAAAAGATGTGTATATTCCAGTGGATTTCGTGTCTTGACTAGTCTATTGTAAAAAGCTATGAGTTTTTTGCTGTCGCAGCGCAAATCATAATACTGAATCAAATTGCCGATGTATTTGCAATCCGCTTCGTTATTACAATTCAATGACCTCTCAACTCTATCAAGCACAACCGCAGCATCAGACCAAAGTGTTCTCTGGCACATCAGCATTACTTTTTCCTTATAGTCTGTACTTAACGATTTCCAACCACCTCTATTGTTAATTGTTTGCCATACCACATCAAACCAGTTGACTGTATGGACCGATTCGAAAATCACATCCATATATACCTTATCGTCAAATATTTTTTTGGCAATAAGATTTGTTTCCTCCTTTAAAGGCTCATCAAAAAAGGCCATATTGCTCAACACAAGCGATTTCAGATGATAGCGATAAACGGGCTTGCCATACTCGTTTTTAGCATAAAGCAACTGGTTTATTACATCAATATATTTAGCCGGGTCTTGCTCACGGAGGAAAGTCAAAATGCTTTTCACCGCCGCCCTTGAGAATAGACCTTGGTGTTGCGATTTCAGCCCTTCAAGCAAATCATATCCATGCTCAGTAAACCTTCTTGCATAGACATAATCAAACAACGTCTGGTGAAAGAACTGAATATGCCCATTTTTTGTTACCAGAAGTAGTTCGTTGGTGAAAAGGTATCTTAACTCCGCATCGTATTCTGTTTCAAAAGCCCTAATGTGTAACGAAAGTTCCTGACGTTTGTACATTTCCGACACTATAGCATCAAGCAATGTCAACAGCCTATCTTTATTCACTTTGCGAACACTGTCATCGGTCACATATTTCCTCCACAACTGATGGTACAACAAATCAGTTGACAGCGAGTCGGTCAGTTGTTCGTTGGGCTTAACCTTTAAGAATAGGAACAAGTTGAGGGGATTCCCCAGAAAACGCATCAAATTATCACTCACCCGTTCTAGACAATTGTTTTCATGTAGAATTTGGGTAACTTGATTTGGCGTGAATTCCTTTAATTCCCATTTGTTTTTTATCCGCAATTCATCAAGCAGCGGATCATACTCCAAGTCATATGGACGGCACGAAATAACAACTCTTACATGTGGTATATTTTTTATCTGTCCTATCAGTTTAAGCACCGAACGTAAAGGAGCGCGATTTGAGGATAACGATAAAGATAAAGCGTCAATTTGATCAATAAGCACAACCACTCGCTTATGTTTCTGAGCCATCTCACTAATGGCAACATCAATGGGTTGCGCCAAGTGTATTTTACGACCAAGGTCATCCGTATCCACAAACTCCACCTGGTCCGACTTCAATCCATAAACAAGGTACTCCGGATTATCATTCAAAGCAACCAAAACGTCATGCATAACCACCGACTTACCAATACCAGCCTTTCCATAAAGCAACGCTATCCTGGCTGATTGGTCGGTAGAAGCATCCCTCTCTATCCAATTTATTATTTGATTAACTTCCGGCCTATGTATGGACGGTTGAATGGTTGGAGTATAGCCAAGCAACTCGTATGACCCATTCTTAAAGGCAAAAGAAGGTTCCTCCACATAGTTATTGTCAATGTGGATTTTCCCTTCGTTCTTGTCTATATATATGGGTTTTACACCAAATTGATTGATTACTCTTTCTTCCATTTGTTTGGTCATTATATCAAATTACCTTAAGATACTTCAATATGTCATATTTCAACTTGCTCATCGGTCGTTCTCCGAATCTTTTCGGGTCCAATTCTGTTCCGAACAGCATCCGATAGACTTCGGCTTTTGTTAAAGTCGGACAGAATTCATTAAGCAAATCCTTAAACACTATCTTCAAATATCCTGTACTGTATGTATTATTGAATTTAAAAAGTTCTTCAACTTCCAAATGTCCATGTAAATCGTAAATCTCATCCAGCGCAAAAGCCTTAATCGTTGCATCTTCTCGAGAGCCCTGTCGTCTGTCAATCTTTACTCCAATATGCGAAGGATATAAAGTTGATGGCACTGGCTTAAAAGATATGTTAGGGTTTGGATTGTGCTGAATGTATGGGTGAATGTGTGTTGACAAACTAAATACAGCGCTTCCTTTTGCTGTGCTATTGCAAATATGACAACTCGGAATAAGATTATAGAATGACAAAGAAAGTAGCGGAAATAATTCTTGACAAAACCAATGATCCAGTTCGGGCCTTACAATATGCCTAAGACTTCTGTTTCTTGGTTTGTTTACGGTGAAGATGTATTGCCGATTACAGTATGTACAAACATTTGAGCCTTTCATCTCGGTCAAACGGTACGCCCTATTGGGATTGTTTGTTATATTACCCTTGTAATCAAAGGCTTCTTTCAGCCGCGCTAATACATCTTCGTATTGATTGATAAGATTTATGTCAGAAGACTGTTTGTTTTTCTTTATTTTAGCTTTCTGATACGCTAGCAAATCCGCTTCAGTATAACCTGAAACAAGTTGCGACATGATTGCTGTGTTTAGCGCAATCAGCTGTTGTGGCTCTGCAGTTAATAAATCTATTAAAACCGACAAATCTTCAACAGATGTCCCGTAATTGGGAATCAAAACACTTACCTCTGATGGCAATAGTTTCTCTGTTATCCCTTTTTTAAGATCGGCCAGCAACTCTTGTGTATATTGTTTCAGAATCGAGCCACCAACTTTATTTAACTTCCACATCCGGTCTATCTACCTTTAATTCTTTCAATTCTTTCTCAAGTTCAGCAATGCGCTGTTCGGCCATCGGTTCAGAACATACATCATGATATTTTTCAAGAAGCAGTGTCCGCATTACAGGTTCGTCAATCAGCATAATCTTTCTATGCAGTTTTTCACATTCTTCTTTATCTAAATGATTCTCCTGCAATTGCTCAACCAGTCGATGTATATGATCCTGAGCAAAATCACCAATCCATCCTGTTTGAAGGAAGAAGCTATCCTTCAGCATGTCGTGTATATTAGACCCAAACGAACGAATACCATCGCTTACCATACCATCCTTAGTCAATGCCAGGATATTGGTTGACGGAATGTCTGACAGAACAAATGGCGAATGTGTAACCAAAATGAAATTGATACCTTGGATAGACATAAAATTGAGTTGTCCAACGCCATCAATGATGTATTTTACAAGTTGCTTTTGTAATTCGGGGTGAAAATATAGCTCAACTTCCTCAAGAATTATGTTTACCTTCTTGTAAACAAGCCTTAATCCATTATTGTCTTCGGCCACCGAATCAATATTGTTCAAATGGTATAGGAGTGAACTAACCGCATAGGTTAATTGCCTTTCTCCAGAACTTAAAGTCTCGAAATCAACAACCCTACCATCATTTGAATCTTTCAAATCAATGGTGACATTAAAAATTGGGGATGGTATCAGTTTAACCTTCGATGCGCTTAGAAATGTTTGTGGATATTCAATCTTTGAACCATCTGCCTTTTTTTGCATTTTAATTGAATCGAGTGGCATTGGTTGCTCAATAGCCTCATCATTATAAATGTCAAAAATCAAATAGTTAAGCGCTTGGAACAGTTTCCCTGTAATATGAGATGAATCAAGTAATAATCTTTCTATCAATTGTTGTATATCATCACCAACAAGTTTCCATGCTTTCTTTTGAAACCTATCGAAAAAGAATTGGTATTGGCGGTATTGTTTCGCTATCTTCAAAGTTTTGTAACAAACATAATTCTTTGTATCTTCATAATACCGTTTCCCTTTACCAAAGTCTTTGTCAACATTCAAAACATCAAGCCATTCTTCAAAGATAATGGATTTTATCGCCTCATAGTCTTCATCGTTGTCAATGCCAGCCTTAAGTTTTGTGTTTATATAGTTTCGGTCGTATGTATCAGTCTTCCTCTTCAAAGTGAGGCTGACAACTTCCAAATGGCCGTTAATCCTGCGAAACTCACTGCCCGGACTGACAATTAGCGACACAAGCCTTTCTTTAGCCAGTTTGTTTTCATTGTTGATGTCAATACAACCTTCTTTTCTGAATGGATTAAGAACCAAAGGAATCTGATACCCATCGTTCTTATGAAAAAGACCATGCAGCCAACATCTTTCTTCTACCGAATACTCCTTTGTATTTATCTCTTCAGGCATCTCAAGTTGATGACTCGTATAGTACTCCTTGTCAAAACGACGTTCTACTAAATTATCACAACATTCATTTTCAAAATCATTTGCATTATACGCATAAATAGAGTGATTCGAGACTAACGTGTAAAAGAAATTTTTAATGTCACGATTGGTGGATTCATAAAAAGGAGCATGATTTTTTTCATTGTCACCGCTTCTGTGGTTATTATAAAAATCACAATCTCTTTCAAACAGGAACGCACCATTGTCATCAGTGATCCTTTTGAATGAGTAATGGGATAGGGAAACCTTGTCATTCTTAACTGCTAAACAATACGGCAATCCCTTTGAATAATAATAAAGCTCGCCATCAACACCATCAATAAAATGCAATCTGTCTGTTGCCACATTCTTCTTATATTCACCAAAAACCGAAGCCGAAAAATTGTTAATCAACCGAAGCATATATTCAACTAATGTGCTTTTTCCAGAGCCATTCATTCCCACAATGGCACTAAAATTCAAATGCGCACGAGTTGTTTGATTTTGATATGATTGGTTGAATATGCTGTCCCGAAGAAGAGTGTCCGCATGTTTTTCTATCCTTATCGTATCACCGTCTATTGAGAATCCTTGCATCAGATAATACGGCACATCGGCCATCAGTTTACGCTGACCCGTTGAGCCATCTCTATTCACACGGATAGCAAACACGCAATACGTTTTGTCATGATCTTTATCACCAGCATTGCGTATTATCATAGTCATAATGTTATAATACTTAGATTATTAGATACAAAAAATGCTCATTTCCACTGATTCACCCACTTACACTTTTCCCCCAACTCCAACAACTTCTCAAACTTTTTATTCTCTATTCTTTCAACTCCCCTGCATTCATCTTTTTTCTCGTGGTTTTGAGCCAGTTCAGCATATCGTGTTCCTATATTCTATGTCGTGATGGATTCTGATGATTAGCTTCCATTAAATCCATTACTTCTTGTTACTTCGCAAGCCAGCGTTCGTCTTGCGTCATACCATAAATCCTTAGTGCGGTAAATTATATGCCCTTAACCAAACCCTATATTTCTTTTTCAAACCGTTTATGAGTTCTTCTGTTATTTCGGCCATTGATTGGGCATAGATGTAGCCATAGATTGTTCCATCGGCATATTGCTCACACACTTTTTCTGTACGTCTTTTCCTATATTCCTCAAAGACATCCATAAAGTTGAAATCAGTGCCCAAATATTCAATATCCACATTTTCTTTCAACCATTTTATTAGCTCACGAAGTTCCTTGTCTTTTGCCTCAAAGTCTCTCATGGCCTCATCAATAATATCAGGTGTTAATTCGGGAGCATTGGGATATAAGATTGATGAAACGAAGTCACCAGCGATTCTCATAAAATCAGATACAGAGTCTATCATTTTCAGGATTTTACTATGCTCTAATATTATGTTACCGGCAATCTCGTGACAAAATATATGTCGATAATAGAAAACTTCTTTTACATCTGACAGTATGCTAGTATCTTTAAACTTCTCTTTAAGTTTGTCAGTGTCAAGTAAGGTAGAAATATTGGTCAGTACATCTTCATGTTTGTTGCACGACAACAACATTGACGCATATTCGCCAAATGTGATAGTATTCCGCTCAAAAGAATCAATGATGGGTGACTCAAACTGCAAATCTTTCACAAGCTTTGCAAAGTTCTTTCTATACTTAACATCAGCATCGATGATATTGGAATAAAGCTCTTGAAAATAGCCTTCCATTAGAGCCACCAATCTCATAGGGACATAAGGGTACAGACAAGAGTCATCGCATTTTTCAAAAGCGCTTTTAAGGATTTGTATTTCATACTCAGCAGAAGAATAGTAGTCAACACCGGCTCTGCTGAGATTATCAATCACCTGTTCGTATGCTAGCTTGTTCTTTTTCATTGTTAGAATGTTACCCCATTATATTCCACGCCAAGCGGCTTATACATAAATGAGAAAAAGCTTAAAAAAACCTGAATTATAGAGCCAATATATCTTCCTCTCCCAGCGGCTCATACTTCCCATCTTTCACGGCAAGCACCACAGAGCCTGATTCCACCGCACGGATAGAGTGCCATTGGCCGGCAGGGATGTTAATTGCTACGTTGGGGCCATTGGGTGTTAGCACGATCGAATCCGTGCAGATACGCTCCAACTCGTCATAAAATTCTTCCACCACTCGGCCTCTAATACAAACAACGGTTTCCGATGTATGCTGATGTCTGTGTATGCATTCAGGAGAACCGGGTTCAATGGCATTGAGCATCCTTTGGGAACAGTCCTATTCTGAGTTACGTAAATCGAGATTCATACGCAACCGAGGCGAGTTCTTCGCCCGCCTCGATAAATCATCTAATATCGCTTGTGTGATAACCATTGATACTCTCAACATTCAACTATCAACTTCCCAGCTGACTATCAAGGCTACTTAATTGCATCTTTGATGCAGCTTACAATATACTTCACATCCTCGTCGCTCACATACGGTCCGGCAGGCAAACACATACCCACTTTGAAAATGGCCTCTGAAACGCCATTGACATAGGCGGGGCAGTTCTTATAGACTGGCTGCTTGTGCATGGGCTTCCACACGGGACGGGCCTCAATGCCAGCGGCATCCATGAAGACGCGGAGTGCTTCAACGTTGTCGTTAGGCTGGCAGTTCGTAACAGCTGACGAAGCGGCATGAATCACACCGGCAGCGCCACCCACGGCACCGGTCACGATGGTCTTGTAGGCGTTCTCCTGACCTTTGATGCGGAGCAAGGGGTCAAGGGTTATGGTACATAACCAATAGTTACTGTCGAAGACAGGAACCTTATCTGTGTTATCTGTGCTATCTGTGTGACCTTTAGGCTGCGAATGCACGGCGATGCCGGGCACGCCAGCCAGCAGCTCCTCGTAAAGAGCCTGTACGTGTTTGTGGTGTTCTATGTGCTGATTCACCACCGTCATCTGACCACGGCCGATACCAGCGCAGATGTTACTCATACGGTAGTTGAAACCAATCTTCTCGTGTTGATAATAAGGATAGCTCTCGCGATACTGCGTGGCATACATCATAATCTCGCGCCACTCGTCCTCGTTGGCGGTCACCAGAGCACCGCCACCAGAAGTGGTAATCATCTTGTTGCCATTGAACGATAGTACACCGTATTTACCAAAGGTGCCCAGTACCTGACCTTTCCAGCGGCTACCGAAGCCCTCGGCAGCATCCTCGACAACTGGAATATCATACTTCTCAGCAATGGCCATAATCTTATCAATCTGATAAGGCATTCCATACAAAGCCACAGGGACAATCGCTTTTGGCTTCTTGCCCGTCTTGGCAATACGATCTTTAATGGCCTCTTCCAGCAGTTCCGGATCCATATTCCAGGTATCCTTCTCGCTATCGATGAAGATTGGTGTAGCCCCCAGATAAGTAATCGGGTGCGACGAAGCACAGAAAGTGAAGCTCTGCACGCACACTTCATCACCAGACTTCACACCGCAGGCAATCAAAGCCAGATGTACAGCAGCAGTACCTGCAGACAAGGCCACTACCCTTTTGTTCTGACCCACGAATTCCTCGAGGTCCTTTTCAAATCCGTTAACGTTCGGTCCAAGCGGCACCACCCAATTGGTGTCGAATGCTTCTTTGATATACTTTTGTTCAAGGCCTTCGTCCGACATGTGGGCGAGGCAGAGATAAATACGTTTTCTTTCTGACATAATATGATGTTTATTGATTTCTAAACTCCAAAAACTCCTGATAATCCCTAATATAATCCGAAGCCAGATACACATCGCTGGCCAGCACCATGCAGACGGCTCCCGAGGAGAAGTCCTCCAAGTCACGCCACATTCCTGGTTTCACATACAAACCTTGGTAAGGACGATTGAGGAAAAACGACCGTTTGCATTTACCGTCATCTAACGTAACAGTGAAAGAGCCAGAAGCAGCAATAATCAGCTGGCTCAATTCTTTATGAGCGTGCGAGCCGCGGTTCTCGCCACCTGGCACGTCGTAGAGGTAGTACACGCGCTTCACGTCAAAGGGCAAGGTCTGACCGTTCTCCACCACTGTGAGGTTGCCCTTGCGGTCGCTGTGGTGTCGGTCGAGTTCCACCATGGAGCAGTCGAAGACGTTGTATTTTTTTACTGGCATCGCAGTCGAGGCCGATGGTTCGTTAACAGCAACCAATGGTTTCTGTTCAGGAATCGCCTTGCGAAGCTGGAGGTATTCCTCATAGTCATAGATGTAATCGTTCACATCATAATGCATGGATCCAAACTCCAAAGCCAATGAATTGGTGGAAAAATTCTCCATCGTACGCCAAAGCCCTGCGGGGATATAGAGCCCGTAGTAGGAACGGTTCAAGGCGAAGGTCTTTCGCTGGTTGCCGTCATCGACAATCACGTCAAACGAGCCGGATAAGGCAACCACCACTTCCTGGTTCTGCCTGAAAGCATGTCCACCTCTGGCTTCACCACCGGGCACATCGTAAATCCAATACGTCCGCTTAATCTCAAACGGAATATGATTCAATTGCTCAGCAAACGAAAGGTTGCCTCGAGCGTCCAAGAACTTGGGCAGCTCTATGATTCTTACATCATCAACTGTTGCCATAGTCACCCACCATTATTCAGTGTAGCGGAACGAATCCGAGTCTATCTCCGCTTTCTTCTCCTCAATTACCTTCAGCAGATACTGCCCATACTGGTTCTTCAGCATCGGCTTGGCCAGCTCGCGCATCTTTTCTTCCGTGATCCAGCCATTACGGTAGGCGATGCCTTCCAAGCAAGCCACCTTCAGGCCTTGGCGTTTCTCGATCACCTCCACGAAGGTCGATGCCTCTGAAAGCGAATCATGCGTACCCGTGTCAAGCCATGCGAAGCCACGGCCAAAGACTTGGACTTTCAGTTCACCGTCTTTCAAGAACTCTTGGTTCACCGTGGTGATTTCCAGTTCGCCACGGGCAGAGGGCTTGATGGTCTTGGCCACGTTCACCACCTTGTTGGGGTAGAAATAGAGGCCCACCACGGCGTAGTTGCTTTTGGGCTCCTTGGGTTTCTCCTCAATGCTGAGGCAGTTGCCCTGGCGGTCGAACTCCGCCACACCGTAACGTTCGGGGTCACTCACCCAGTAGCCAAACACGGTGGCTTTCTTGTTCTCCTCGGCATCCTTCACGGCATTGCGGAGCAGGGTGGTAAAACCGGCACCATAGAAAATGTTGTCGCCTAAAACCAGGCAAGCGCTGTCGTTGCCGATGAACTTCTCACCGATGATAAATGCCTGTGCCAGGCCGTCGGGTGAAGGCTGCTCGGCATACTCGAAATGCACACCGTAGTCCGAGCCGTCGCCCAGCAGACGGCGGAAGCCCGGCAGGTCGTAAGGCGTGCTGATGATGAGGATGTCACGAATGCCCGCCAGCATCAAGGCCGAGATGGGGTAATAC
The DNA here is from genome assembly GCA_947303055.1 of uncultured Bacteroidales bacterium. Lineage (GTDB taxonomy): Bacteria > Bacteroidota > Bacteroidia > Bacteroidales > F082 > Limimorpha. The sequence continues at coordinate 48,035 of CAMYXV010000001.1, read as the reverse complement.
ACCATCGGCTTGTCATAAATAGGAAGCAACTGTTTGCTAACTCCTTTTGTAATTGGATAAAGGCGGGTACCACTGCCGCCTGCTAATACTATACCTTTCATATTACTGATGTTTAATTATTTCTTTAGTTCGTTCCATCAAACGCTTTCAATTCAGCAGCACCGTCAAAGTCAATATCCTTGCGTTGTAACACGTTCTTGATGGTGATGAATATAATGCGGATGTCTGTCCAAAAAGTGCAATGGTCAACATACCAAACGTCTAATGCGAACTTTTCTTTCCAGCTGATGGCGTTGCGGCCATGACATTGTGCCCAGCCGCTGATGCCCGGTCGCACTTCATGACGACGTGCCTGCTCTGGAGAATATAATGGCAGGTATTGCACCAACAATGGCCGAGGGCCAATCAACGACATGTCACCTTTGAAAACGTTGATCAACTGAGGTAACTCATCAACAGACGTGCTGCGCACAAATTTCCCAACTTTTGTCAATCGCAGTGAATCAGGCAGTAAATTACCATTTTCATCACGTTCATCAGTCATGGTCTTAAACTTGATGACTTTGAAAATCTTGGCATTCTTACCCGGTCGTTCTTGGAAAAAGAAAGCACCAGCCCCCTTGTTCGCAAAGTGAAGGAAAATGGTGACAATAATCAAGAACCAGCCAATTAACAATAAGGCAATACCTGATATGAGGATATCTAAAACCCTCTTGAAAAAGTGTTTATACATAGTCTTATTATTTACTTCATTATCCTACCAATCAACCCCGTCAACACCTGGCCTGGACCGCACTCAACAAACTCGGTCATGCCGTCGTTAATCATGTTGATGACGCTCTGAGTCCAGCGGACGGGGGCGGTCAACTGCTTCAGCAGGTTGTCCTTAATTTCCACTGGGTCGGTATGCGGCAATGCATCCACATTCTGGTACACAGGGCAAATAGATTTGCTCACTGGGGCTTTCTCGATAGCAGCAGCCAACTCAATGCGGGCTGGCTCCATCAGCGGTGAATGGAATGCGCCACCCACAGCCAAAGGCAAAGCACGTTTTGCACCAGCCTCTTTTAGCTTGGTACAAGCCTCTTTAATGGCCTCCACATTTCCAGAGATGACCACTTGACCGGGGCTGTTGTAGTTGGCTGGGACTACCACTTGACCATCCTTGCTCAGCTCAGCACAAACCTTCTCGATGGTTTCATCTGGCAGATTGATGATGGCTGCCATGGTTGATGGTGCAGCTTCGCAAGCTTTCTGCATAGCCATGGCACGGGCATATACCAAGCGGAGACCATCCTCGAAGGTCAATGCGCCAGCGGCCACCAAAGCCGAAAATTCGCCAAGGGAGTGACCGGCCACCATATCGGGGTGGAAATCTTCCATGCACAGTGCCGAGATAACTGAATGCAGGAAGACGGCAGGTTGGGTGACTTTGGTTTGTTTCAAGTCATCGCTGTCACCATTAAACATAATATCGGTGATACGGTAGCCAAGTATGTCGTTGGCTTTGTCGAACAATTCTTTGGCTTTGGGATTGCTCTCATAGAGGTCTTTGCCCATGCCTACGAACTGGGCTCCCTGACCGGGGAATACGTATGCTTTTGCCATGTTTTTATTATTTATCCCACAAATCGTATGGGAACGATTTCAACAATCCTTCTTGTAAAGGTTTCAAATCAGGTAGTGGCAATGGTTTGGTGTTCATTGCCTCTTCTATCGTTGTCGGTATTGTCTCTGGCTTTCTGTCCGTACTGGCGTAATAATCCAGATACTTGAAGTCGATGTCTTTACCAAGACCGCGATACCATACAGATGGCACCCCGTATGCATCTGCCAGAATCACACCATGCAGTGAGGAACTGATAATCAACTTGCTTTGAACAATCTGGTCTATGACACTCTTGTAGTCATTAGTATTCATGCTGATAATGTGGGCATCGGGATATTTTTCCCGAATGCCCTTCTCTGTAACTAACTGAGGGATAATGGAAATATCATACCCCTCATTACCCCCCGTTAAATCACTGTAAATCAGCGGCATCAATATGGCAGGGTCACCATATACCTCAGGTACTTTGTGTCCAAGTCTCATCAAATACTCTCTTGACTTGGGACCTCTAACGGCACGGATGTCCAGCTTCCTATACCAACTCTTTTGGAAGAACCTTCTGAACCTTTGTGGCAATTCCCTTTCAACACCAGACCCCCAAATGGTCATGTTCTGATAGGACTTCACTGCCCCGGAACCTACCGTCAAAAGATGCTTCTTCTTCTCCACATAGTCATCAAGAGAAAGCCCTTTTCGCTGAAGCATCCAATTCACAACAATAACCCCGAAATAGTCTCCGAGGTTATAAGCGTTTCGTGTTTCATCATTGGCATCCACATCCCCCTTCTGCTTCATATCCGAAACATGCAGGTTCACCCGATGCTCTTTCGCCTTGACGTTGGGAAAGTACAGTATGATGTTGTCAGCATTGATGATACTCTTTGCCTCACTTATGGCTTTCTTGATGTTCATACTTTTCTTTATTTGCTTAAGTTATAATAATCCTCTGGTGTGTTGATGATACCCTCTTCAAAGATTTCGTCCGTTTCAATGATGGGCAGAATGTCTTTTGGAGAGATCTTTGCAGAGCAAACGCCCCAACTCAAACCTACACCAAAACCGCTCATCAAAACATTGATGTCTTTTGCATCATCTCTATTGCCATACACATCGCCCAGCACCATAGGGATGGATGCTGCCGAAGTGTTGCCGTAGCGATCGAGACACATCGGCATCTTCTCCTGCCCCACTTTCAGCTTCTTGCAAAGCATCTGGAGGATGAACTTATTGGCCTGATGGACTGCCAAGCAGTCGAAGTCCTCAACCGTTTTTTCCACCTTGGCCAAATACTCCTTGATAGTCTTGGGTATGTCGGAAATGGTGAAGGCAAAAACGTCCTCGCCCCGCATCATCACGTTATACATCGAACGACGGTTGCCGTCTTTCCACACATACTCTTCCGTTGGCGGATTAGGGTTTCGGAAGCCACCACCGGGCATAATAATGGCATTGTAGCCTTGGCCGAATGAACGGCAAATGCCACTGATGCCGGCACCTTCGGCATTGCTCTTCTCCAAGAGGAAAGCACCACCGCCCTCGCCAATCAGCATACACGATGACTTGTCATCAGGATTGGTAATTTTCTGTGGGGTCTCACCCACCAGCAGCAATGCACGGTCAATATCGGAAGTCATCATCATTGACCCCACCACATACATGCCGTAAGGCACTGCCGAACAAGCCAAGCTGATGTCGAAAGCAGCACAATCCTTGTTCAGCCCTAGCCGCTTGTGAAGCACACAGGCCGTGGCGGGACGCCAATAGTCCTTGGAATGGGCTATGAAGACCAGCGCACCTATCGATTCGCGGTCAATGCCCTTGGTGTTGATAATATTCTCTGCCGCAGCAAAAGCCAAGTCGGAAGCGGTCTGGTGCTCGCGAGTCTTTCTGAACTGTTGAACACCAGTCTGCTCTTTGTATTTTTCAACATAGTCAGCACCGAACTTGTCGGCAAAACTCTCCAGTTTCACCACCTCGGTCGGCACAGCCGATGCCACTGCCGCTATTCTAATGTTTGGTAAATTATAAAATGCCATCGCTATTCATTTATCAATAAAGTTCACGGCCTCCGTCAACGGGCAGGTTCACACCGGTAATCCAGCTGGAGGCATCCGAAAGCAAATACACCATAGCCCAAGCTACGTCTTCAGGTTTGCCAGAACGGCCAAGAGGGTACAATTCCAAAGTCTTTTTCAATTGGTCGTCGGTAATGGTTCCCGATGCCAATATTTGGGAGTCAACCAGACCGGGGCACACGGCATTCACTCGAATGTTCTTGGCAGCCAATTCCTTTGCAGCACCTTTGATAAAGGCACTGATAGCTCCCTTACTACAACCATACATGGTATTGCCCACCGACATGGTACCAATACCAGCTAATGAACTGGTGAAAACAACAGAAGCACCTGATTTCAGTTTCTTCTTCTTCATCAGGTATTTCAATGTCAACACAGGTGCCATGGTATTTACCTGCATGATTTTGAGAAACTCCTCCTCGTTGATGAAAGGTATGGGCTGGATGGTGGTGAAACCTGCATTGTTGACAACGCCTTGCAATTCAGGCAGGCTGTTGACCATCTCCTTGATGGCCTCGTTGTCGGTAAGGTCGCAAACACGCATCACGTGTCCTTCACCCTCCAATTGCGATAAGGTTTCTTTCAAGCGATCCTCATTACGGGCTGTAATGATGACTTTTGCGCCCATCTTAGCGCATTCGATGGCGGCACCACGGCCAATGCCCGATGATGCGCCTGTGACAAGAATAGTCTTGCCCTCAAGTGAAAAAGGATTATAACTCATACCCATTTTGTATTTTTGTCTTCTTCAACTTCAACTAATTTTGAAAGCACCAGGTTGTCAGTTTCAAACACGACCGTACCCCACGACAATCCCACACCGAAACCGCAACAAAGGAATCGCTTGTGGTCTTGGCATTTATCACCCAATTGGGTGACGATGGTCAAAGGGATAGACGCTGAAGAAGTGTTGCCAAACCAGTACATGCACGACGGCACTTTCTCCTGCGGCAATTTCAGCTTCTTCATAATCATGTTGTTCATTTTCATGTTGGCTTGATGGAACACATAGTAGTCAGCATCTTGATAGTCTATTCCAAAGTGTTCTGACAGCTGCTTCACCGACTTCGGCACGGTTGAGATACCGAAAGCAAACACATCCATGCCTTTCATACGGCTTTCCAGACGGTGTACCATCTTGCCATCGAACTCTTCCAGTTCGAACGACTTGGGTGTAACCTGGTTGCGGGCACCGCCGTCTGGGATGATGATGGCATCATAGCTGCCGCCATCTGTTCCCAGATGGAACTTGATGCTACTGCAACCTTCATCATACACCAATGCCGTTACCGTTCCGGCAAAGCCAAACAGCGGACCGTCGTATTGCGAGCGACGCTTGGCATCGCCGCACATCAACAGAGCTTTCTTTATGGTTCCTCCTTGCATCAACGACAAGGCAGCACTGAGGCCGTAAACCCAGCCCGAGCATCCCATGGCAATGTCCATGGCATAACATTCCTTGCTCAGGCCAAGTCGTTCCTGCACAATGCAAGCGGTGGCAGGAAGGATATAGTCGGTGTTTTGCGACACAAAAAGCACCGCATCCACATCGGCCTTCTCCCAACCCAGGTCATTCATTAGCTGCACGGCAGCTGGAACACAGAGGTCGGAAGTGGGAATGTTGTCCACTCTGCGTTCCAGCACACCGGTCTGTTCCACAAACGCTGCGGCATCATAATCCTTGGAGTAATCGTTAAACTGCTCCATGTTGTTGATGACACGCTTGGGAACACCGGCACTCATACCGGCAATTCTGACGTTTTTAACTTCTAAGAAAGCCATTACATCTTGCTTTTAACGATATTGAAAAGATCTTCGATGGTCACGGCTGCGCTCATGTCATCACCTTTGAGAGTAACGTCATACTCCTCGTTGATCATGGCAATGATGGAAAGGGCTACCAGTGATGAATACTCTTCCAAATCGTGGAAAACGGTTTCGGGCTTGAATTCGTTAACGTCGGTTTCGTCAAACTGTTCTGCAAAGTTTGCAATAAAATCTTTTAATTCCATAACTCTAAATATTTAATTGTTAATAATTGAATTTATTGATTAATCGGTTTAAGTATCAATGTCTTCGACAAGTCACAGGCCACACTGCCCCACGAAAGTCCTACACCATAGGCGGCCATGACCACCTTGTTCCAAGAGGAGGTGTCTATACCCTCGGCACGATGCGGGTAGTCGGTCAGCACCATCGGCACGGTGGTAGGACCTGTGTTGCCATAGTTCTGTATGTCGAACGGAGCCCTTTCGGGATGCGCCAGTTTCAGTTTCTTGCGCATGAAATCGACAGTGATTTTGGTAGCCTGATGCAGGCCGAAGAAGTCCACATCGTCCTTGTCCCAACCCATCAGTTCGATTACGGTCTTGATGGTCTTTGGCCCCACATTCACGATAAAGCTGAACACGTCGTCACCACTCATGGCAGGGTCAGGCTGATAGTCCGGACGGGTATTCTCTGGGAATTTGCGGAATCCCATTCTGTCGTTGAGCACCGTCTGGTAGTTGTAGCCATCAGAGCAAATATGGAATCCCATTTTGTTTTCGCCTTTGGAGACCAATGTGGCCGAACCGGCATCGCCAAACACCATCAGCGACGAATGTTTGTTTTTGTCCACCATTTTTGAATTGGTGTCGCCAGCCAGCACCAGCACATTCTTGCAAGCACCTGAGCTAATCAAAACGGCTGCTTGGAACATGCCATAGATATAGCCGCTGCAACCGTATGCAATGTCAAAGCAAACACACTCTTCAGGCAACCCCAGTTTGCCCTGCAATACACATGAGGTGGCAGGGTTGAAGTAATCCATGGTCTGCGACACAAACACCACTCCATCAATTTCATTTCTGTCAAATCCTGTGGCTTCGAACAGATTGTTTGCGGCACGTTCACACAGATCGGCCGTGGTTTCATGATCGGCAGCCACATGCAAACGTTCAATGCCACTGCCTTTAACGGTATCTTCCACTGCTTTTTCACCAAAACGTTCTTTCAATGAAGACATTTCGAGTATGCCTTCGGGCAAGCAGGTTGCGATACACTTAATATCAATGTTATCAATCAGACATTTCATCTTTCTTGTCGTTAAAATATTTATAATAAAATTCTTTAGTTTCTTTCAACAGGAATGAATCTCCATGACCAGGAAACACCTTGGTATCGCCCGAATAAGAGTGGTATATGGTATCAATGCTCTGTTTCAACACTGGCAGCGAGCCTCCATAACGTTTCTTGATAAACGGCTTAGTACGATATAAGACGGTGTCGCCAGTAAACAGGCAACCCCCTATTTCTATGCACATTCCTTTGCTGGTATGGCCGGGGGTGTTGACAAACACGACAGGATTATCGCCCCACATCAACTTCCAGCCCACCTCATCCACAATCACATCCACCTTTTTGATTTGGTACATCTCATCGGAGTTGTAATACAGCTGGTTGAAATAGTTCATCGGGGTTTGCACCCATTCGGTACACAACTTGGTGGCCACCACCTTGGCTGACGGGAAACAGTCAAGCAGGTAATTCACACCCCAACAATGGTCAAAGTGTTCGTGTGTGAGGATGATATAGTCAAGCGTCAGACCGTGTGACTGGATATAGTCACGCACATCGGCTTGTTCCTTGGTGCCGGGGTCGATGACAATGCAATGCCCATCCTCCCGAACAAGCAAAAACGTGTTGGAAGGAACAGGAGCATTGACAAAGCTCAACACCTTGATGTTATTGCAGAGTATATCCTCCATCGATGGTAAAAATACTGCCCGTCACCCAACGCGAGGCATCGGACAAGAGATAGATACAACCATTGGCAATGTCAGTGGGCGTGCCGAAGCCCAGCGGATGACGCTCGGCATAGAACTTCAGGAAGGCATCTTCCTCAATGGCACCACTACTCAAAATGCTTGACGGCACAAAGCCCGGCTGGATGCAGTTGACACGCATCTCCTGCTTCGATACCTCCAAAGCCATCGCCTTGGCAAACGAGTTGACCGCGCCTTTGGTGGCTGAATAGAGCGAGTTGCCCACCTTCACGTTGAATGTGGAAACCGATGAGATAAACACCACCGAACCGCCATGGTTCAGTTTCTTCTTCTTCAACAGGCGACTGCAAATCTTGATGTCGCCCATAATGTTGGCATTGAAGATTTCGGTCATGGCCTCTTCGCTGATGTTCTTCACAGGCATGGTCTTGATGATGCCAGCACACAGCACCACACCGTCAATCACAGGCAGTTCATCCACCAAAGCGTTGATGTCATCCGTGCTGCACAAGTCTGCCTTATGTATCACATGTCCCTCGCCTTCCATCTGGGCAAGGGTTTCGTTCAGACGTTCCTCGTTGCGTGCCATCAGGTGAACCTTGGCTCCCATCTTGGAGCAGTCGATGCAGATGCCACGTCCAATACCAGACGAGGCTCCTGTGACAAGAATAGTCTTGCCCTCTAAAGTAAACGGATTGTTCATATTACAAATACATCAAATCGGGAACAATAATACCGCCATGGGTCTTGATTTGGGCCACGCCAAGCGAGAAGCCCACACCAATGGTGGCGGCAAGCATATTCAGCTGACGGTCGTAAAGCTCTTTCTGCAATTCCGTAATCATCAGCAACGGAATGGTAGCACCGCTGGTATTGCCAAACTCTTGAATGTTGTAAGGCACCTTCTCGGGCGGGAATTTCAATTTCTTGCGCAGTTTCTCGCAAAGGAACTTGTTGGCCTGATGCAGCAGCAGGTAGTCCACCTCGTCAGGTTCGATATTGAACTTCGAACGCATCTCCTCATACACCTTCGGGATGAAGTGGGTGCCATAGGAGAACACCTCGTCGCCAATCATCTTTTCGTGCAGGCGCGTACGACGGATGCCGCCACCACAGTCTTCCATGATGAACGATTTCTCGTTGACAGGATTACGTGAACCTCCATCGGGAAGGATAACAAATTGGCGGCCAGAGCCATCGGACATATAAGTAATATTGACCTCATCTTTCGAGTTGGGGTCGTATTCAATGGCGGTTACAGTACCGGCATCGCCAAGCAACAGCTTCATGCTGCGGTCTTCGGGGCTGGCATATTCCGACTGAGTGTTGCCCACCATGAGAAGACCCTTGCGAAACGAGCCAGAGGCCATAAGGTTGCCCATCACACCAAGCCCTACCAGAAAGCCGGAGCAACCAAGGGTAATGTCGAAAGCAAGGCACGAAGTAGGGATGCCCATTTTGTCCTGCAACACAATGCCTGTGGCAGGCAGTTTATAATCGGTGGTATGAGAAACAAAAATCAGTAGATCAATCTCGCTCTTATCCCAACCAAGGTCAGTCAATAACTTTTCAGCAGCCTTCTGACAGAGGTCAGAGGTGCAGATGCTACCGTCGTGAATGGCGCAATGGCGACGTTCCACACCAGTGGCTGCAATATATTTCTGAATTTCTTCAGCCGTCATGCCCGGATAGTTGCGGTTTTCCTCCACACGTTCCGGCACACAACCTGCCATACCTTTGATGGCTATGTTTTTTACACTAATTGATGACATATAATCAGATTAACATTTTGGAATAAAGGGAAGCACACACACGGTTTGGATGTGTGCTTCCCAAAGTTTGGTTTTACTTTGACTCCACGAGGTTATAGAGTTCCTCTATGGTGGTGCAGTTACGCAGGTCAGCGCCAGTAACGCGCTTGTCCATCTCGTCGTCAACCATGGAGATGATTGACAAGGCCACCAGTGAACCCCACTCGTCCAGCTCTCTGTAATGAGTTTCGGGCTTGAAGGTCTCCTCAGGAGTGTCATCGAACTCGGCAGCGAATGCCTTTACAAATTCATCTAATGTCATTGTTTAATGATTTAAAGTGTTAATAAATAAACTATTCTTTCACTATCGCGAAATCTTGAACTTTTCCTTCATAGATGGGGGTATGAACCAACGAAGTGACTAGAGACTCTGGGGTCATTCTCTTTATAATTTTCTGGAGTGTGTCATCTGTACCACACTCATAGAATTCGTTCACACCGTTTTTCACCATATTGAACGTGATATTGGTCCACTGCACAGGATAAGTCATCAACTTAATCTGATTCTCCAGAATCTCTTGTGGATCAGTGTGTGGCAAACCATCGGCATCCTGATAAATAGGTATCTGAGCCTCACGGAAATGCAGTTTCTTCAACTCTTCACCAAGAATAGCTCCTTCTTCTGCCGAGTTTGGTGAATGTCCTACACCCTTCTGAGGCAATACTAAGGCTCGCTTGGCTCCCATCTCCTTGAATATCTTGCATGCTTTCTTCACCGAACCCCTTGCACCCGTAATCACTAATTGTCCTGGGCCATTATAATTGGCAATATAGAGGTTTTCGTTATCTTCTTCTGTCACACGTTTCAACACTTCTAACACTTGCTCTTCAGAAATACCAATAATAGCCCCCATGGCACTGGGGTGCTTCTGGAATGCCTCATAGAATACCTCTCCGCGTTTCTTGATAAACTTAACGCCCTCTTCGTATGACAGCACGCCAGAAACCACCAATGCGGCATATTCTCCAAGAGAGTGACCAGCCACACAGTCGGGTCTTATTTCATCCTGTCCCATAGCAAGCGCACACTCATAGATAAATACGCCCATCTGGGTATAGCGAGTGTCCATCAGTAAATCTTCTGATGCAGTGAATAACGTATCACTAAAACGCTCGCCTAAGATGTCATTAGCTTGTTCAAAGATTGCTCTCGCTTTGGGGAAGTTTTCATATAAATCCTTACCCATTCCTTCTTTCTGGCATCCTTGGCCAGGGAAAATAAATGCTTTCATAATTAGATTATTTTTTATTTCTTCAAATTAATGATTGTCCACCGTCCACTATCAGGTCGATACCCGTTACCCATTTAGAAACGTCAGAGAGCAGATAAACTGAAGCGTAAGCGATATCGTCTGTCTCACCCATACCCAATGGGAATTTTGCCATTTCTTCTCTTTGCTGCTCAACGGTCAATGCGCCCTCACGTACACCACCATCACGAGGCACAATGCCTGGATGGACGCAGTTTACTCTAATTCTTTGCGAACCCAATTCGGTTGCCAACACTTTGGAGAACGAATTAATTGCTCCTTTGGTCGCTGAATACAACGAATTGCCTTTATAGGGTCGCATGGATGCAACCGAAGATATGAAGACGATGGAGCCTCCCTTGTTGATTTTTTTCTTCTTCAGCAGTTTCTGTATCAGGTCGAAGTTGGCGAAAGTGTTGGTGTTGAACATATCCTGCACCAATTCTCTTTTGATGTTCTTAACAGGAGTACTGTCGAACCTTGCAGCACAAAGCACAACGCCATCCAACACAGGCAATACCTCAGCCAAATTAGCAATTGACTCAGCATTCGACAAGTCAACAGCGTAATACTGGTGACCATTGCCAGCCAAATCAGCCACAGTGGCTTTCATGCGCTCTTCGTCTCTGGCCACAACAATTATCTTGGCACCCATCTCAGCACAACGGATAGCAATTTTCCTGCCGATGTTGGATGACGAGCCTGTTACCAACAGGGTTTTACCTTCAAGTGAAAACGGATTATTCATTATTCAAGTATTTTTTTTGCCGGATTACCAAATACGGTTTGACCCGCTTTAACGTTTCTGATAACAAAGCTCATAGCCCCCACTGTTGCACCATCGGCAATTTTCACATTGTGATTGATGACAGACGATGTATGGATACAAACGTCATTACCCACATAGACTCCTGCTATCAGCACCACATTACAATCTATCCTGGCATAATCAGCAATATGCACATCGTGACCAATGGTTGCCTTGCTTTGAATCAGACAGAAATCGCCAATAGTTGTCTCCACCCCAATGCCCACCAAAGAGCCGATCATACAACCTTTTCCTATCTTAGTCCCAGGCGACACCTGTGCCGTGGGATGAACCAAGGTAATGAAATCGCCGCCCTTGGCAAGAATCTTGTTGATACAGCGTTTCTTGGACTGCACGTCACCGATAGAGTTGAAAAACACATCGTCGGTTTCAACCTTGTAATTATCAACAGTTCCCAGTACAGGGGGATAACCAGGAAAATCCTTCATAGCTTCAAGGTTGTCATCAAGAAACCCCTTGATGTCATATTCTTTTTCAAAACCATCGCACGTTTTGGCAAACGACAGCACTTGCCGTCCCATGCCACCAGCTCCGAGTATAATTAGATGTTTCATTTAAAGTGTTTTTATTGAATAAAATACGATTTTTTCAAATGCCCCACAAACGATTTCCAAAGCCATCTTTTTGCGCTTACATCGGCATACTGGTCAAGTTTCCAACCATTCTTAAGCATACGCTTAGCGATATAAATGCGGCGGAAGTTTGATGACTTGCTTATTTTAGTGCGTGGGGCTTTTAATATGTCATTCCAAACGCGCTCTTCATGCGCATAGGATGTAAGCTCTTCTGTCAAGAACCATTCTTGTGGTAGTTTTAGGTGATGAATCGCTATCGAGGTAAGAGTATCACAAAACTCACCCCAGCCTGTATTTCGTTTTATTTCATCCAGCGTTTCAGCCTCCTGTTTTGTCAACTGTTTTAAGGCTAATGCCCAATCAATAACGTGCCGCAATTCTATCTTCTCTTGCAAGAAATGCTCATAAGCATGCCAGCCCACAAACAAGGCAGTGAAAACAGGGTTTGGAAAGTTGATCCCTTGTATAGATGATGGCCGTGGGTCTTTAACTGCCAATTGTTGCAGGCCTTCTTCCGGGCCAACCAAGCCATCTTTCACTTTGGTATTTGAAAAAGCGAAATGGTGTTCCACTGAAATGCCGTCAACCTTAAGGTATGCATGATGACCATCCACACTATCTACCTTCACCCCATGCTTGGCAAAACAAGCATTCACTGCATCGTAGGATTCACCAGAAAAGATGTCAATATCACTAAACTCCCTCAAGTTCGGATTTGGATAAAGAGCCGACAAAGAGAATCCTTTCAAAATAGTTGTTGACAAACCTTCTTCAACTAACCATGAGCCCATCTTCTCTACCACCTGTCGTTTATATTGTGAGTGCTCAGCAATGCTTTGTGTGTATGCCATCCACTTTGACCATAGAGTAAAAGACGGCCTTAATTCCTTTGGCAGCGATGACATAGCCGGGAAAGTCATGGCCAGCACAATCTGCTGCAATGCCAAGTCAAAGCACTGCTGCCAATCTTCCTCGGTTGCCTCAGCAAACACCTTCTCGTTCAAAGGTCGTTTGCAAAGAGTGGCGTTAATTAGCTCTAACAGCATTCTCAATTACTTCAAGTTCTTGAGCAGCCAACACTTTATAATCAAATCTCTTTGCAACTTCTCTTACCCTTTCACACATCGCATCATAACTTGCCCGAGGTTGCTCCGCAAGGCTGCGTATCGCCATGGCAAATTCTTCTGGTGTGGTTAAATCATGTGCAACTCCCAAATCTTTATCTTCTATAACATTATCGTAAGCGATATCAATATTACAGACTATAGGCTTGCCCGCAGCAAGGTATAAGAACATTTTGCCTGAACTAACACCAGCCCAACCAAAATTCTTTTCATAGTTCATTACATTCACTGTAGCCTGACTCACCACCCACGCACACTCATCAAAAGGAATCTTAGTTTCTTTGAACACCACGTTGTCAATATGGTTGTCCTTCACATACTGCTCTAATTCCGGACGATAAGCACCATTGCCATAGATAAAGAAGCGATACTTTGGATTGTCCTTCAAAATAGCAGCCGCATCAATAAGAGTCTTGACATTGTTGGCTTTATTGATAGAACCCAAATAAACAATCTTTGTTAGGCTTGGATCATTCATATCCTCATCTTTACGTGGATAAGCCACCTTGTTCTTTTCAAACTCACCCAAATCGATACCATTGTTTATATAGTGCAGATGAGCAGGGTCAATTTTTCCACCCTGTTCTTTCATCCAACCCTGACGTTTCAGATAGTCGAAAGCCCCTAAGAAGGTGAAGATGATGTCATCGGAAGCATAATAAAATTTTCTCTCGATGGCGTATGCAATCTTCAAAGCCGGATTATTGCGACCTACCAATCCAAAAGTAACGAAATCCTCAGGCCACAAGTCCCACGCTTCAGCAACATATTTACATTTGAGTTTCTTTGCAAGCCTAACAATTGGATAATCAAAAGGTGGATGAATATTATGTAATATTACGTCTGGATGTTCAAACTGATTGGCACCTTTAAGTATGTTCTTTGCAAACTTCCAAATTGAGAACATCCTCTTTACCACATTACCATTAAACGCTGGTACATCAACATGTACAAATTTGAAATCACCATATTGTCTTTCAAGAAAACAGCCACCTTTGAAGTCGTTTTCGGATATTTGGGAAACACGACTAGCATTGAAGGTTATCACTTCATGCCCCGCATCCATAAAATATCGAGCTAATTTATTATAACGCGGGTTAGCACAGTCGGGGCTTGTATAAAAATTTATTATCCAAATCTTCATCTTTTGCTTAATAGCTTAGTTGCTTAATTGTTATTTGAATTGGTTGATGAGTTTGACAACAGTTGCAACCTCATCATGAGAAATAGCAGGGCCGATAGGCAAACTCAGTTCCTCGTTGGCAATGCTTTCGGTGATGGGGAAGCTCATACCATTCCACTCTTTGTAGCACTCCTGCTTGTGCGGGGCGATGGGATAGTGAATCACTGTGCCCACTCCGTTCTGCTCCAGATAGTCGTGCAAGGCATCACGCTTGCCATCAGCTACCAGGATCGGGAACAAGTGATAAGCGTTCTGCTCATCGGGCAAGCGGTCGGGCAAGGTAATCAGCGGGTTGCTGATATGGTCGTAATAGTAGTTAGCCACCTGCTTACGATGAGCATTGTCCTCAACCAAATATTTCAACTTCACATCGAGCACCGCAGCCTGAACCTCATCCAAACGGCTATTACGACCTGTATATTTGAACACATACTTCTTTTGCGAGCCATAGTTAGCCAATGTACGGACAGCTTCAGCCAATGCATCATCGCTGGTAGTCACTGCTCCGCCATCGCCTAATGCGCCAAGGTTCTTTCCTGGATAGAATGAATGACCTGCTGCATCACCGATGGAACCCGTAGTGCGGCCATCGGTATGCTTGCATCCGTGGGCCTGTGCGTTGTCCTCAATAAGTTTCAAGTTATATTTCTTGCACAAGGCACCGATCTTGTCGGTGTAGGCATTGCGGCCATAGAGGTGAACAATGCAGATTGCTTTGGTCTTAGGTGTGATGGAGGCTTCAATCAGGTCATCGTCAATCTCCAAGGTGTTCAACTTAGGCTCCACCAAGATGGGTTTCAAGCCATTCTCGGTAATGGAGAGGATGGTGGCAATATAGGTGTTGGCCGGAACAATCACTTCGTCACCAGGCTGCATCACACCCAGCTCGATATAGGCACGGAAGATCCAAATCAGGGCATCCAAGCCGTTGGCGCAGCCAATGCAGTGTTTGGCACCGATGAAGTTGGCATAGTTGGCTTCGAAGCGTTTGTTCTCCTCACCCTGGAGGTACCAGCCGCCATTCACCACACGGGTGACGGCCTCGTTAATCTCATCACCGTGCAAAGCGGTGACATCTTTTAGACTCAAAAATGGAATCATATTTCTGTTTGTTTAATTGCTTAGTAGCTTAATTGCTTATTAGTTCAAGGTTCAAGGTTCAAAGATCCAAGTTTCAGGTTTCAGGTTTCAATACTTAAACTTTTTGAACTTCTTGAACCTTTTGAACCGTCGCTGTAAAGTGACCTTTCCCATAGTGATCGCATAGTGTTGGCATACTCATCGCATAGTGTAGGCATAGTCATGGCATACTCAAACGGGGGTTTTGACTATGCGAACAGTATGCCAAGTGCTTTCCATCAGTATTGCTGCACTATGTCTGCTCTATGCTATTTACGTCCCAAGAACTTGTCCAAAAACTTCTCGTTCGATTCCTGCACGCTCTCATAGGTCATTACATCGCGTGGGCCACAGAGTATGGCATAGCCAAACTTGTCGCGGTCACCATCGTTGATGTAGTCGCCATAGTCCACACCCACCTTCAAACCATCATGGTTTTCAAAAAGAACGGTGATACGAGGGTCAAGAAATTCAGTGATGTTGGTTTCAGCCACCGAATGGCTATGGGAAGGAATATCATAACCAAACCACATCGAGGCATCTTTGCCGTTCATATAGTTGCCTGGCTCAATGGCTTCGCCATGCAGCATACGCACATAGTCACCAAGGTAGTCGTGACCCGAGGCTTTCCACACCGTGTGGCTGCAAATGAAGCCGCTGCTGCGGGCACCCATCTCCACTGGGGTGAAAGAGCCGTCCTCTTTCATAATGATTTCAAGATGGCCAAACATGCTGTGCAAGCCCAATGCTTTGTAGCAAGCAATGCCGAAGTTGGCAATGCGCACCCAGGTTTCGTCGTCATACTTGCGGGAGTTCCAATGGTGAATCACCGTCACGTGGTTCTTTAGGGCATAGAGCGAATGGTGCTGTATGGAGCTGCTGTAGCAATTCACATTGCCGTAGGCATCACCCAGCATATCCACCGTAAACTCCTCGCCTTCCACAAACTCCTCTATCAAGCATTTGCCATCGAAAGAAGTCTCTTTGGCCTTGGCCAATGCCTCCTCCAACGCATCACGGGTTTGGCCTTTTTCCAAAATGGTGATGCCACGCGAGCTGGCCGCCACATTGGGCTTGCAGATAAGTTTCATCCGTTGCGAAGCTCCGTAAATCTCCTCCAACGGGAACTCATCGTCCATCTTCGAAATGCGGTTGAACACACCAGCCTTCATCCAGGCATCGCGCATTTCCTCTTTGGTGAGCACGCTGTTGAACTTTTCGGGCATGGTTTTGTTGCCGCACCAGCCGTTGATGGCATTCACCGTAGGCGCAGCCAAGTCGATGCTCGACAGGGCTCCACCCACCTTGCCTTTAAGCCCACGAGCTTCCAGTTCGGCAATAATGGCCGGTGCATCCTTAATATCTTTCTGGATATATATATCACCCTCAATGCGGGGCTTCTCGCTCCACGCCACAAGGATGACTTTATAGCCTAATTCACGCAAATGGCAAACCTGCCCCCACAGGAGCGGGTTTTCTCCAAGAAGTACAAAATATTTTTCCATTATTTATCTTTTTAAATCTCGTACAAATAATTCAAACATAATCATCAATCACCAACTAACCTTTAACCATTATTAATATCCACAAGGTATTTTCAACCATTTAATCCGCCGTGTTACCTCGACTATAATAGTAATAGTAATCAATTGCAGTACGAATACCGATGACAGGATGACAAATGGATTTGTAATATGAAGTACGGAAACAATGCCCCAGCGAATCAAAGGATAGCAGAAGGTAAACAGATAGAATTGCAACGAATATTTTCCACAATACTCGATATACTGTGCAACTTTGCTCTTGTCAATTACCTTTTCCAACTGGAATGCCATAGTCATAACCGCCAAAGAACCAGAAAATGGAAGTATGAAACGAAACACAAATGGGAAATGGCATAATTGCCTAACAAATACAATATTTGCCAAAAGAAAAACAAAATAAACAAACCACCAGAATTTTAACGACCAAGCCTTGATTGCTGGATAATGTTTGTCAAGCAGGTAACCCGCTATAAAAAAAACCATATAGTAAAATACTTTTTCCAAAGCGAATATTGTAGGCATAAATTTCATAAAATACACTACTGTCAACACACCGATTACCGCAATGTCAAACCATTTGTTCTTCAACTGACCTCTAACAGGTATAAGTAGCATGAACATAATAAAGAGCGTATAAACAAACCATCTATCGCCACCATAAAACAATGCATTCATAATTAGTGATTTAAGACCACCTTCGGCTGCTGTATTATATGACATGGAAGTTGGAAGTACTAATTTTGCACAAACAAGTATTAACATTGTAAAAAGATAAGGTATTAGAATACGCATTGTTTTTCCTTTATACAATTCAGCCGTACTCTTTCTCGTCTTCGAAAAGAGATATCCTGAAATAATAAAAAACATAGGCATATTAAACGATGTGATCATATCAGCCAACACCCTACACCAAGGTATTGCTCCAATATTAATTGGGTGATACAATATGCTATGCCCTATGTAGACAAATAAAATAGCCAAACCTTTGCCAAGGTCAAGTGAACGGTCTCGCATAATCTTATTTATAAGTTGGTTAAAAATTGTGCAAATGCTGTATAGTTTTTTTCTGCGTTGTAGTGATTGACCCAGTACTCTCGTGGGGTATAATGGCCTTTCACCACAGCCGTGATAGCCTCGGCTACCTCTTGCGGTGTTGGGTTGGCGCTTACCAGCAGACCTGTCTCTGAAGTAACAATCTCTGAATTGCCACCCACGTTAGTGGCCACAATGGGGATATTACAACAAATGGCTTCCATAATGGAAACAGGGACTCCTTCGTTCGTGCTCAAATTAATAAAAACGTTAAAACTATTCTTTGTATAATAATCTAACACATCTTCGTGTTGCATCAACCCCATCAGCTTAACTTTCACATTGTCATGTTTTCTCTCTGCTATCAATACTTTGAGATTTTCCATTTCCGCCCCGTCACCAATATGGGTCCATTCTATTTTCAAGTCTTTAATTTCAAGTAGCGATTGGTATATCAATGTAACCCTTTTCAGCAATGACACCGTAGAGCAACTTAACACTTTGACTACTTCTGATTTTTCTGGGATCATATAAGTAATGTCATTTGAACCTAATGGGAATACTTTAGTTTTACTTTCTGGATATTTTTCTTTAAAATACTTTTCTCCTTTATAAGAGATAATGACAGCCGCATCTAATGATTCAACAACCTCTTTTCGCATAGGAACAAACCCTCTATGATCCTCCTCCCATAAATCGCCTTGACCATGAAACCGCGATACTAAATGGCACTTATCTTTCCAAAAATAGGCTAACAAATTACTCCATTTACCCCAATAGAAGTAACATACATCCGATGTCTGTAAGTTTCGCTCAATTCGCTTGACTTCTTTGTTGTTCAGCAAATTTGTTGCAGTGGTATATGCCTTTATCCAATCACTACGATGCACCTTGTCTGTTAAAGTGTCGTTCTTGAATAAAAGAGGGAACATCTTGCGGAAGGCCCTCCAATTAAACAGTCCATTAAATAAGAATGAGAGCTTATTGGAGAAAACCGGTAAAACGGCTTGACAATTTTTTGGAAGAAGTTTCTTTTCTGCCGTTTCAAACTGTAGCGGAATGATTTCAATACTATCAAAAACCTGAGATAGGTATTTTATTTCATCATCCAAGAAACATTCAGTATCGATCGTAAAAGGATATTTTACTGTAAACAAATATAATTTTTTCATTATAATATTATCTTTCTGTATTTCTCAATAAAAGCTGTAGTAGAGAATAGTCCCAAGGCTTTATGCCTGTTGGCTTCACTCATCGCTTTGCGCTGCTCTGCGGTCATTGACACAAATGCTTTAATCTTCTCAATCATATCATCCACGCTCTTGGGGTCAAACAGCAGTCCGTTTTCGCCATCTGTTACGATATAGCCATTGTCGCACACATTGCCGCATAGAATAGGGGTGCCACAACTCATAGCTTCGCATACCACATTGGGGAATCCCTCGTAGAATGACGGAAGACACATTACGTCATACTGACGATAGACCGTGCGTATATCATTGGTCTCACCTTTGAAGCATATTATACCATCAAGACCAAGGTTCTTAGCTTTGTCCATACATTTCTGACCATAGTCCGTATTGGTGCTACCATACCAGTCAATCTGAACGGGTACGTTTTCATCTTTCAGCCGCTTCACCACATCAATGAAACCCAATACATTTTTTTGTGCTGCCAAGCGGCTCACACAAGCCATCCTACAAGTCTGGGAGTCAAACATCTTTTCTCCCTCTGGACAGAAAAAGTCGGTATCCACAAAGTTGGTAATCACACTAACTTTTGATTCGTATTTTGGGTAATGCTTTTTGATGAAAGCCCCTTGTGCGTATGAGTTAGGCACAATCACATCTGCCCAACGGCAAAAGAAGAACTTACTCTTTTCACGTCTGCTGAGGCTTTGGGTGGTGTTACGCTCCGAAGCAATCAATTTGAACTTGGCGCCAAGTGCTTTCAGCAAACCAGTTATCATGCTTGTGGCTGGTGAATATGACACTACAACATCAGGGTTTTTCGTGCGAATGTATTCTTTTAGCACAAAAAAACGCTTATAAACGCTTGCCGCCTTAGGTAAATATTGGACACTTACGTTATTTTCTTGTAAAAAGCCAAGATAAAATTCTTCCTTGATGTAATATGCAACTTCAACTTCAATACCTTGCTGTTTCAACATCACAGCCAAACCTGTCAGCTGTCGTTCTGCTCCTCCAGAACCAAGTGACTCGATTAAACACAAAATTCTCATTGTACTATTTATTCAATTGTGTTAATAAAACCTGATTTCAAATTTTCTATAGAGTTCCCCTTTGAAATATTACCACCACAATCCCTTTCCAATAAGATAAGGCAGCGGGGTAACAAAAATATCAGGCGGCATATTAACCGACAAAGCGCCACCCAATACATAACCATACCTAAACAACATTTTCCAAGCACAAGAAACAAATAACAAATTATAAATAGCTGGACGAGAAAAATGAAAAGTTTTATACCAAATAAAAAAAGTAAATATTCTTAATACCCCATAATATCTACTTCCTAATTCTGGGACGAATTGAATCATATTAACTATGAAAAAGGTTAATAGAAAGAAAGGGTAAAATGCATAACCATTTTCTCTACTTATTAAAGTTTGCTTGTTTCTAATCACTTGAACGGCCATAATGATATACAAAACTTTTGTTCCTATAGAAATCACTTGCCCTACAAAATAAAAACCAGCTTTACCTTCGTGCATAACCAGATTGGCATACGCCTCATCTGACGTGTAGGTATCCACCCAACTTGCAAGCTTGCTTGGTAGAAATCCCAAGTCATAAGAAGGCATGATTTCCGGATCAATGAAAACAAAAGGAATTGAACCAATTGCCAATATTTCCAATACTCTTATATTTTTGGGGATGATTAAAAAAAACACAACCATAATTGTTGCAAGCCACATACCCGAATGGAAAACAGGCAGTAATAGCAAAGGAAACAGGTATTTAATTTTAATTTTTTTTGAGTTAAACAAATATAATGCACAACAGACAAACAGCCAAAAACCGGTAGTAAACCTCGGATTTTGTACAGAAATCATATCACGAGGAAGTATCATCAGCATTAATGAAACAATAGCATAAAATCCTGGTTGAAAACAATCATCAGACGTCACTAATCGTAAACTCTTTAACTGAAACAAAGCAACTGGAATTGCCGCTAATAAAAAGAAAAAATGGTAATTATTTGTGAAGAGTTTTGTGAACCAGGTTAAAAAATCACCATACAGCTCTTTTGGTGCATTATCCGAAAAAGTGAAAAAAGCAATTACTTCATCAACAAACTCACTAGTGGTCAAATCAATGGAATTAAATTCATCTAATACACCTAAGAAGTCATGATAATCACCACTAACGCCGGCTGGTGCCATGTGCCATAATAATAACACAGAAAATAAGAAAAAAACAACATAAGTTGATTTGCTTCTTGGTTCTTTTAAACTATAAACCCAAGCACCGAACGGCCATAGAAAATATAATATATATTTCCCTTGCTTTGCTTTATCGTTCTCTTTAAGCCATTTCATTGTCATTTCTATTTCGTTTTATTAGTAAACAACAATTCTTCCCATTGGTCACATATATTTGACACAGAAAAACGCGACACTGAAATCCGAGCAGCAGCAGCCATTGAGGCCATCCCTATTTCATCACATGCAATCTTAGCCAAAGCATATGCTAATTGACTGGGTTTAGGTTCACAAAGTATCCCATCAACACCATCCTTAATAATATCTGCTAGTGTCTCATAAGTATTATAAACACAGGGTACGCACCCCATAGACATAGCCTCGGTCAAAGACATACCCCATGATTCGCTATATGATGTTGAAACAAATATTTTAGCTATCCTATATAGATCTATCATATTTTTATAATTCCCCCAAAAAGTAATCCTATCTACTTTATGAGAATCTGCCCATTGTTTACATTCTGATAATAAAGGTCCTTCTCCTGCAACCATTGCCTCCCAATCAGAATTAGTTTTTGAAAACATCTTCCATGCTTTAATAAAATCCATACAATTTTTATTAGCATCAACCCTTCCAACCCATAGAATGATATTTTTCTTTGTTTCAAAAAAAACAGGATTGTTCGTGTCAAATGTATTTGGATTGTTGATAGCGGCTAATTTGGAACTAGGGACATTGGGCATGCATTCCAACACACGTTTAAGATGACGTTCTGAAATAAAGACAAATTTATCAGAATAGCGAATAACCTTATTAAAAACATTACGCTCTTTTTTGATCCGGTACCAAGAAAAAAACCGGGGGCTAATTAATGCAATAGTTTTAATAATAATCATTCTCAATGTGTCACTTGGCATTCGTATTATACTCTTTCTAGTCGCATACCGCCCCGCTAATGGAACTACATGATGCACAGATATCACAGAAACACTATTATCAATCACCTCCAATAACAATTCACTTCCCTTATCCTGTTCTTGGCTTATTAAATAGTCAATCTTGTGTTCAACTAAAAAATTATGAATTAGGACACCTATTTTTCCCCTATTATTTGATGAAATATCCAAATAATATTGTGGAAATTCAATTTCTCTTTCCAACATTTGATTATCTCTACTAGCGTCATAGCACAAAAAACATACATTATGCCCTCTGCGCACCAATTCATGACTCAATATTGTAGTCACACGTTGAACTCCACCACGATATGGAATCATGGGGAAATATGTCATAAAACAAATATTCATTTAAGTGCGTTTTTTAGATAATCTATGGATTTTGTTCTTAGCAATTCTATTTTAGCATGAACGGCATCATAATCTATGACCTTATTCCAAGGTTGTGCATTATCACAATCCTCAAAACTTCTATAATACCTATCCGACAGTCCAAGCTGTTCAAGAAGATTCAACACCCGGGTTCCACGATTATTTCTATTTGCTATTATGGCGAAAGGTTTTTTATACAACAAACTAAATACCAAGCCATGAAAAGAGCGCGTCAATACAAATTGAGATTCCGCAATGTTTTTTACCCACTCTTCAATACCCACACGATCCCAAGTGATTTTCCCTAATACCGTGGTTGTTTTTTTGTTATTAACAAGTTTCAAATGTAATCGTTCAGCAAGGACGGATGCATATTCACCTAATTCAGGGTCATCATATAAAGGATAAAAGACCAACGACTTTTGTTGGTTCAATGAGCCTGTTAATTCCCTATAGTTTTTAAATAAAAGGGTTGGGTCAAGAACCAGTGTTGATTCCTTTTCAAATGTTTCTTTGAGGATTCTAACACCGCTTAATTCACGACAACTGATATGGTCAAATCGTTGTAATAAACTTCTTACATCCTCGGTTAGTTCAGGAGCCATCCATTCAGATGTGCCAAAACTTGATGCATAACTGATACGACGAACATTATTGTCGCCAAAATCAAGGAAAAAAAGTTTCGCAAAATCACCAGTTAGTTCTGGGTTCCATACCTGATCACTTCCCACCATATAAACATCACCTTTCGGGGGCATTGATTGAATCTCATCAATAGTGTGATACCTTCGTGTGACTGGAATGTGTTTATTCCAAAACGAATTATATTTTTTAGAAACAGGTCCAAAAAAGGAGACCATATTAGCTAGTTTACCTCTAACATTAGACACATGGCAATCAGCCAACTGAATATTTATCATTTCTACTTGATGACCAAGCTGTTGAAGCATTTTGACTGTAGCATACGCCTGCAATTCTGCACCGTAATTCATTTCGTGCCAAATAGTCAATAATTCTATTTTCATGATTTCTAATTTATTTTTACTTCGAACTGAGCTAATCCTATGCGATTAACAATGGTCTTATATTCATCACTTTTATCAATCGTTGCACAAGCTGGCAATTTTTCGATCATCTTTAGAAAAGAATATGCATCGTCATATATACGACCTTGTTCGGTCTTTTTATAGAAAGTTCCTGGACGGGCCTTATAATCTATTTCGTTATCTTCGTTAAGAAACTTACTTATTCCGAAGTCAAGCAACACCAAATGGTTAGCCGAATTTAACATTAGATTACCTCTATGAATATCTGCGTGTACTAAATGAGCCTTAATCAAAGATTCATGTATTTGAACAAATTGAGCACATAATATCTTTAAATTATCTGAAGTGATGTTATTTGGAATAGGATGGAGACCATCTGTAAAAGAAACTGCCAATAATTTTCTCTTTCCCATAAAACAGGGGTCTGCAATCAAAATGGAGGGGGTAAAATTCCAATTCTCCTTCTTAATGCGATTTGCCGTTATAATTTCATTTTGTATGGTTTTATCGTTCTCAGCAATCTTAATAAAACAAGGGTTGTGTTGATAATTAGCTGTATAATACCTTCGATAAGCCTTGTCCAAGCCCTTACCAATTCGCCAAGTTCTTGATTTAAAGATTATAACATCTTCAAACCCCATCTCTTTCAGCTTATTTACTTCATTATTATGAATAGACAAGCGATAACGAATCATAAACCAATAATAACCATTGAAAAAACCTTCCAGTATATCATGATATATAAACCTTATAAACCTGACAAACCGAGGATATTTATTTACTTCTTTTCTTATATTCATATTCAATTGTTTATAATTAATCTTACATATTCTTCTGATTTCCTTCGCAATTCACCGACAACTGTGTTCACCGAGCCCCAATCAATTATTTGAGAATAGTCATACGACTGATTATATATACATTTCTGCAAACCAACTCTATTTACCAAATCAATCATCCTTGCATTGTTTTGAACCGAATTATCTTCTGGAACCAAACAGAATGATTTGTTAAATAGGATAGCGAAAGACAAGCAATGGTAAGAACTAGTAAATATCATTTCAGCATTGGCGATAAGACTTAACCACTCGTCCACGCCCACACATCGAAGAGTACTAACACCACCATAACTTCTTAAAACAGGGTTAATATTGATAACATCCCAACCTTTTATTTTCGCTAATTCTTTTGCTTTACTCCATGCTGATGAATGGGAATCCATAAAATAGATAACCATATATTTCTCATTTCTTGTTCTCTTAATAAACCCTTTCCAATCATCAACGCTTCCCATTAAAATAGGATCCAAATCATGTCGTGCTGTGATTCCAATTTCAGAAAGGGTTTTAACCGCAGAATCTTCACGAACGGAAACGGTCTGAAAATCATTCAGTTTTTCTGATAATAAAAACTTGCTTTCCCATGAATGAATGTCATCTCGCCCTATTGAGGCAGCATAAGAGTATTTTCTAAGACCTTTTCTTTCAAAAGGCAAAAAAAACGAAAGGTCATTATCTGTTATAATTAAGTTCCATATTTGGTCACTTCCCACCACTATTTTTTCGTATTGTGCAGTGGCCAATGTTTCTTGATTAAACTTTGTTGACGATTTTTTAAAATATAGATCTCGGAAGCGAACGTGTTTATAATGCAAACACAATTTAATAGGATAATATAATATCTTACGTAAAGAGAGTGGTTTAAGCAAATATCTGGATGATTCCAACCCTTGGCACACATAATCAATTAATTCAACATCACCGGCTCCTAACCTTCGAAACATATTGAGCATCGCCAATGCTTGAAGATCTGTGCCATTGTTATCAGTTCGCGTTGCCGTTAAAATACCTATCTTCATAATACTATCTATTTGTGTATCTTTAACTTTACGAGTGCTGTTCTAAATACATTGTCTTTAAGGTAATTATAATCATAGCTATTCCTGAACATCAATATGAAACCGCCATTGACAATTAACGTTACGATCAAAAATCCTACAATTAGCCCTAAAACTCCATTTAATGAAGTGAGTTTGTACAAATAATCGCATCCAAAAGCAAATGCTGCGAAAATGCCCCAATGGAACAAATATTTAATAAAGTACTTTTTCAATGAGCCTTTAATTGCATGTTTATAAACAATGTAGGGGTCATACCATGTGTATGTCAAAACTTTTGAGAGAATTGTCCCTATTACAACGCCTATTGTCCCAATAAGTTTAACAAGCAAGATAGATGCCACAACATTAATAATCATTGAAGCAACGGGGCGCAACTTCCCATACCAAAACAGCCCCCCCGCATCACGCATCAGAGAACATGGTCGTTGGAAATTTGTAACCGTAGTGCTTATAGCAAGTGCTATTACAATGGCCTGAGGAAATAAATAATCGGGGCCGAGCCAAATATTAACAAATGTATTAAATAGCACAATGAAACCAACGCCCATATAAGTTCCAACCCAGTAATAGACGAATTGAAGCGTACCAAATGTTTTTACTTTTTTCTCATTGTCATCATCCACCAAAAGATTACCAAGCGAAGGCGTAATAGCACCAAGTATTTGAATGAAAAACATATCAGCAAATGCAAGGATATAGTGGTAATTATAATATATAGCCACTTCGATAATACCCATGAATTTGGACACAATAATTGTATCTATTGTAGCTGATAGTTTTTGGGCTATCTTGTATAAAAAAAGCGCTAATACATTCTTTTTGACAGGTTTTAATTCTTCAGATGATAGTTTTTTAGCTTTCTCTTTTAGGTAAGGATACTTTTCATCAACTTTAACTGATGCATAGACATTGTTTATAAATGGGAATACAATACCTATTATCAAAAAGCCGAAATATTCCTTGAACACTAACAAATAAAATATTTGTAGTACAACCTGGATAAAAGAAAAAACTATCTTGTACTTTTGAAGTATATAATCGTTTTGGGTTGCTGTAAAGAAATGAGTCTTATAGCTAAAGAAATAAGAGCTTGACGATTGAACAACAAATAGTATAAAAATCAACTCAAGATAAGGAATATTAGGGCGTTCTTTAATAAAACTGTCAATAAAAGGAGTTAGGCATAAACCGACAACGAATATGAAAATACCGATAGCCCAATACGTCATTTTATATAGACGCATAAATGACTTGATTTTTTCATGGTCGTCATTTTTTATTGGTGCGTATAAACTATAAGTAATAGCAGCTCCTATACCCAGCTCTGCAAGCGACAATAAGCCTAATACATTTGAGAACAAACCGCTTAATCCCATATATTCAGCGGCCAAAACTCTGACAAAAACAGCACGACTAATCACATTAAGACCAATGGTCACAATTTGAGAAATCGTGGCGAAAGTCATATTTCGGGTTGTATTTTCTATACGTGATGTCGTTGCCATATTTAATAAAAACTTGGAAATCTAAACAAATTGAAATAATATATTTACAAACAATTTTACATTAATTCTATTCATCAAATAATCAAATATTTTACAATTCTATCCACGAACCCCATTTCAAATCTATTTCATCTGAATTTAAGTTATCGTAACCAGAAGAGTCAAAAAAAGTCAATTCTCCGAAATATACTTTGCCTTGTACTTCATATAAATCCACTCGTATAAATGACATTCCTTCAGAGAGTAAACTTGCCACCTTTTTCATTTCTTCGAATGTTCTAGGTTTTTTTATTAGATTTGAATCTACTGGGTTACCATCAACAGAAGTGATTGATAATGGTCGAAAATCCATATCAAAATAATTTAAGTTGTGTGTTGTAAACCTGTTTGAAGCAATCAAAAGAACTTTTGGGCAACCATTAAAACAATAGAACTTATAATCTTTTATACCTTCGTCTGTATAATCCATCAACCCATGCACACCATCATCCTCAAGCATTTGTTCCGCCAATATCATCGGTTTTACATTTTTATAAGGCCATTCGCGAAAATCACGATATATACTTTCTTTTAAAGAAGCCTCTAATATATTCTTTGCCTTCTCTTTATCGAAACTCTTTTTATCTCTACAAATTACGACACCACCGCCGCCACCACCATTGTTCGTCTTTAATACAAACTTATCGGGCAATGTATCGAAATTAATCTCATCAAAATGATGCCATATACCTAATGTTGGAATAATGTATTGTTTGCCAATGATATTAGCAACATAATCTTTAACGGTGATTTTGTCAACCATTGTAGTGTAATGAGGCTTGCGATCATACAACTTTAACCATTGTAACTTCTCTGAAAACCGTTTAGGATTCCTTAAATTGAGTTTACGACCCATATACGCCTTATATTGTATCTTAATACTTGTTTTGTCCGGAAACAAGAACCAGAACCGATGGACTATTCCAAGTATTATACGTTTAGGCTCTTTGAAATAAGTAGAAAGTGGTAATGGTAACATATATTTATGAATTAAATTATTATACGAGTTCAACAAGTTCATTTAATATAAGGCAGTCCCGCAGGGAATTGAACCATATTTGAGAGACTTGCGGGATTGCACTGCCTCATTATATTGGGGGCTTCCAGGCTGTGCGGAAGACCTTTCAGCCCCTTGTGCGGCACTGACTGCGCGTAAGATCAATGGCACGCTATGCTTTTAAAGTTTATAGTGTATGGTTTATAGTTTATAGATTTGCTTAATTGCTTAGTTGCTTAATGGTTTTACAGCATCACCTTGATAAATCGCATCACAAACCAGGCACTGGCGTAGGAGCAGGTGCGGTGATACTTGTCGTCTTTCACACCGTCGCCATAGTCGGCGATGCCTTTCACCAGCACACAGTCTTTCTTCAGCATGTGACCGGCCAGATACAGGCCATAGCCTTCCATGTCAAGCCCTGTAAGCTTGCGGTTGCCTTCCTTACGCAGCTTATTCATAAAGGCTTCGTCGCCCACCACATACGAGCCACAGGTGCCAGGAGCCACATGGATGGCGGGCTGGCCCATCTCCTCTTGCAGATAACCCACCCTTTCGAGCTCGGTGCGCAACTTGTCGGGCATATTCTGCGCAGCAATGAAGGCATTAAGCTTGCCCAATAATTCAAATGAACATGGATACTGCTTCTGCTCGGTGTTGAGCACCTGGTCGTTGTTGGCGTTGCGTGCCAGTTTGCCGCTGCCATAGTCGTATTCGGAGTCGGCAACAAACAGGTCGCCACGGTTCACTCCGTCTTTTTTGAAGCCTGCACAGAAACCCGTCATAAACAGTATCGCGAGGCCATATCGGCTCAACATATAGGATGCCGCCACCGACGCAGCCTGCATTCCGGGCGCATTGCAACAGCAGGCCAGCAAACGGAGCGAATGGCCGTTTTCGGTACGCACCTGAAGGGTGTAGAGGTTGAAGGGCGAATGGTCGTCCTCCTTCACCACCCAATTGGGCGAGGTGGCAGCCTTCATCATCTCAAACTCCTCGGGAAGGGCGCAGAGCAACCCCACATCGAAGCGGTTCTCCTTCGCGATATGCTCCAAGAGTTTCCGCTTGGTCTCGATGATGGTATCCACCGCATCCTGCAACACATCTTCCCACTCGGTCTGCTTCAGGTCGTAATGTATCAGCTTCCACAGCTTTTTGGCGTAGGTCTGGCGGTTCTCCTCAATCTTCTCCTTGTATTGCGTAAGAGCAATGATATAGATAGGCTTGTTCAGACGGCCCACGCGCGAAAGCTCATCAATGAAGCCTTCGCTCTGCCCCTCGGCACCCACCTCCTCGCCGTCGTTGACAGGCATCACCAGGTCGAGGATAAGCAGGTCGTAGCTTTCAGCCGAAAGCATACGCCGTCCGCTGTTGATTGACTTGGCCACGGTGATTTCGCTCTCGTGCAGCATGCACTTCCCCATCAGCACCGATTTTATCTTGCTGGTTTTTTCGGGGGTGTCGTCCATAATCAATACCCTAATCATATCCCTGCCATTAATTCGTTAAGTTTGTTGATCCAATCCTCGTTTTTCAGGTTATAATAGACATAGCCTTTGTAGAACTCGGGGTATTTGGCGCGGAAGCCCTCATCGAGCCTGTCGATGCGGATGCCGTCCACAAAGCTCTCGTACATGGTGACCACGATGACCGGCACATTGATTTTGCGCAGCTTCATGAAGCGCAGTATATTGGCTCCTGCCAGCGGCTCCTGCTCGCCGTCGGAGGCATCGCCGTTCACCTCGTAGGTGTTCATG
Organism: uncultured Bacteroidales bacterium; assembly: GCA_947303055.1. GTDB lineage: Bacteria > Bacteroidota > Bacteroidia > Bacteroidales > F082 > Limimorpha. The sequence goes on along the minus strand of CAMYXV010000001.1, from coordinate 18,097 downwards.
CTGACATCGAGCAGGATGATGTCGTAGAACTTGCCCCGATGCACCACCTCGCTCAGCGCGGTGTTGTAAGAGCTGCGGCACTCCACCTGATAGCCGGGCCAATAGTCGGCGCAAAACTGCCTGAGTTTGTTCAGTTTCGCCTCGTTGTCCTCAATCACAAGCACTTTCTTGCACATTGCTTCTAAGATTTTCGGTAAAGAGTTTCACTTCGGTCACACAAGTGCCATTCTCAGCCCATATCTTCAACTCGTTGTCGCTGTTCTGGAAGTCGGCACGCAGAATCTTGTTGACCTTGGCGATGCCGCTGCCGCCTTCGGCGTTGAAGAACGAGGCTTTGCTGGAGAGCTTCTCGGTGAAGATCTGGTTCAGGTGTTCCTCCTGCCCCGTCTCCACCTTGTTCTCGAAATGCATGGCCACCATTTTGTCGGAAATGGCAAAGTTGAGTGTGATGGCTTTGGTGCCCGTCTCGTCGGCGACGCCATGCTTGATCATATTGGCCACCAGATTGCTCAGCATGTCGGCATAGTGCAGCACGTAGGACGACTTGATTTTGAACGACTCGCCATCGATGCGGGGCTTGCCCGCCACCTTGATTTGGTTGTAGGTGGTGCGGGTGTTGTTGCATACCTGATAGGTGAGCTGCTTGATGTCAACATCGTCGAGCTTGGTGCCGGTGATGTTGAACCAGCACTCGATGGTCTTCAGGCGGCTGGCGATGACCGATGAGGCCTCGGCAATGGTGGCCTGAAGGAAAGAGTAGGCGTGTCCCACGGGGAGTGCCTCGGTGCTGAGGTCGGCCTTCAGGGTCTCGAACAGTCCATTGATCTTCTCGGTGAACTCACCGGCGATGTAATGTCTGATTTCTGTCAGGCAGACTTCGGTCTTCTGCCAGAGCCACTTGATCACCAGCCGGCAGAACTCCTCGCGGCTTCCCCCCGCATCCTTGGTCAAAATGCCAATCTCCATGGTCTTGTGGGCCAGCTCGTTCTCGTCGATGGTGTAGTTGAAGAGGCCTTTGGGCTTCTTCTCGCGGTCGTAGATTTGCAGGCGTTCCTTGATGAGGTCGATGACCTCGGCATCGAAGTCGCGCGAGAACTTGGCGAGGGCGGTGTTGACGGTGGTGTTCTCGGCTGGCGACAGGTTGTATTGCTCACGCCAATAGGAGGTATCCTGATAGGTGTTGTCCTTCATGGAGAGGATGAGGTTGCGCTGTGCCAGCTCGGGGCGCAGCTTGCTCTCCAGTTCGCCGTGACGCACACGGGTGCTCAGGTAGGCCACCAGACCGAACTCGCTGTAGAGGAACTTGTCGAGCACATAGTCGTAGAGCGAATAGAACACCTCGTAGATGCCGTTTTCGCTGATGCTGGTCTTCGACTTCACCTTTTCGCCATCGTAGCCGTCCTGGGTGTAGAGCACTGTGGAATGTTTGAAATCGATGACATAGATGCGGCTGTGCTCGTTGACAATCATATCGAACAGACGCATGAAGCGTTTGAAAAGGCCGTCAATCTCGGTGAGCTTGTATTTCAGGATGGCTTGGTCGTTGGCGTAAATCTTGCCCTCGTTGAGGTTTTTTGACACGCGATAGACCAGCAGGGCATCCTCCACCTCTTTCTGCCGTTGCTGATAAACCTCCTTGTTGGGGGTGTCGAGTTTGACGAGATAGTTGATGATTTTCAGTCGCTCGTTCAGGCGTTCCTTGAGGCTGGGAATATTGAAATAGTGCCGCAGGGTTTCGTCGTCGTCCAAGATGGCGAAGAACACCTCCTGCCGGTCGAGAGGCTCGTCAAGCTTGCCTATCAGCTCGGAAGGCAGTGTGACCTCCTTGGTTTCGCAATACTCCAGGAGAATGAAGCTCTTGTCAACGCCATCCTTGCAGTTGAGACCCATGAAGATGGCAAGGTCGATATTGCGGCGGATGCCTTCATAGAGATTGTCCTGAAGGCTCTTGATGATGGCATCGGTGTCAACCTTGAGGGTGGCGGCCTGATCGTTGAGCAAGCAATCGACATAGAGCGTGATGGCCTGCCCGGTCTGGCCCGACTTGTGGAGACAGCTCACCATGTTCCTCACCGCTTTCTGGCGGTTGGGCAGCCACGCCTCAGAAGCGTCGTAGAAATCGCTCCACAGCTGGTAGGCCGCCGCATAGTCCTCGTTGGCCATCTTAACGGTGGCGTTGTGAGGTGTCACCACATTGTTGGATATTGTGCCAGACTGAAGCTCGCTGCCCTCAATCCTGGCCAGCGTAGCCTTGCAAACCAGCGACGCATGGCAGTCGGGATAGGAATTCAGGTATTCAACGGCTGCGTTGGGGTCGGAGTAGGCCGAGGTGGCAAAGTCGGGGTCGAAACAGCTGGTCCAATAGACACGGTAGCGGTCTTCAACCGGCTCGTTCAGCTCCTTCATCACGAACACGTGCATCGAGGCCGCCAGATGGAACCCATAGAGGTTCTTGTTCATCTGGTAGAGCGAATAGACGGTCTCGTGGTTGTCTTTTTCGGTGAGCACGCTGTAGATTCTGCTGCACAACTTGTTGACAGGGGCATTGGGCAAGGGGTAGATGCCCTCATAGCTCTGACCGAGATAGACCAGCGAACGGCAATAGACGACCAGCACATCAAACAGGCTGGCATCGCCCTTGACATACTCGCGGCACAGCTGCACCGTGCGCTGGTAGTCGCCGCCATAGAAGCTGTCGAGAATGCCGATGAAGGAGGCGTTGTAGTAGGATGCCTTCATGCGTTTGGAATCCTTGGCCAGCAGGGGCAGCAACTCCTTGTCGTCGGTTTTTGAGTAGAGATACCTGGCACGGGCAATCAGCTCATCGTCAAGCTTCTCATTCACAGCCGATGCCTTGATGACATTCACCGCCATCAGATAGCGATCGACCAAGGCCGACAGCGACTCGAACATCATGTTGAACGACAGTTCCTCCTGACGGAGGTTGTTGAACATGTTGAGGCGGAAGAGCACGTAGCGGTAGTAATCCTCATGCAGCAGGGTCTTGTTCTGCTTGTAGAGCGAGTCGAGGTCGTCGTCGAACTTGTAGGGCGAAATGTTGGTGGTGCTTCTGAGATGAAGCATATATACGAGCGACTGAAGGTGGTTGGTGTCGGCATCTTTGGTCTGTTCGAGGCAGGCCGACATCAGCAGGTCGCCCTCCTTGCGCTTGTCCCAATACTCGTAGAGCAGGAACATGGACTCGTAGTACCAGAGCGACACGCCGATTTTGCCTTTCACCTCCTCTAAAATGTCGTAGCAATCGGCAAACTCGCCCAAGAGGAACTTCTGCTCGAAACGCTCTTTCTTTTCCAAGAACCAGTGCAGCTCCTGCTGATAGTCGATCAGATAGCTGCTGAGCCATATCAGCTCGGACTGCAGGGAGAAGGGTCGCACAAACGACACCAGCGTGGAGCAAAGCTCCTTGAAGTCGGCTGGGAAGAGGCAGCCCTCAATCTCAGCCTTCAGCGTGGGCACAAAGGTGCCGATGCTTTTCTGCACCTCGCGCAACGACTCGATATCCACAATGCTCTTCAGGCTATGGAGGGCGCTCGAACGCTTGGTATAGCTGAAGAAGATGTGCAGATACTTTTGCCGAAGCTGAAAGTTCCGTTTGCTGTTTTGAGGACTGGTCTTGGTCATTGGGGGTTGTTGTTTACGTTCCCGGGGTTGTTGTTGAACTGCTGTACGTTGGGCAGCTCGAAATATTGGTTGCGGCTGTCGCGCTGCAAGACGGCAGGAACGATGCCGTTGATAAGCTTGAGTACATCGCCGCTAAGGTATTGGTGTTCGGCGGCAAGGCTGTAGAACATGGCACTCACCTCGTCGGCACCCGGCTTGCTGAAACGCTCCTTCACGAGTGCCACCATCTCGGTGAGGGTGAAGGCGGGTTCGGCGGCGGCGGTTGGGGTTGCGGCTTCCGGTGCCGGGGCTACGGGCTGGGGCTGTTGCTCCAGCAGGGTTTTCAGGCGGGCAATCTCGGCCTGATAGTTGGCCTCCAAGCGGGCAATCTCGGCGGCATGGGCTTTCTTTTGCTCCTCCAAACGATATTTATAGGTGTCGCGCTCCTGCTTGTATTGCTCGGCACGGTCGTCGTAGGCCTCCTCCATGGTCTGTTTGAGGTTGGCGGCAAACATGAAGTCGTAGTCGGTATCAGGGTCGTCATCCTGATTGTCAAAATAGTTGCCATGGGGCAGGTAGTCGCCCTTCTCGATGTTCTCCCTCAGTCGGCGCACCAGCTCGGTGTTGTCGCGTTTTTCCTCGTACGACATACCACCCACAATGCAGTTGAGCAGGTCGCCTTGCTCGGCACGGTTGGTATAGAGCGTCAGCAGACCCTCAACCACGGAGGGGGTGAAATGTTCAGTGACCGTACGCCACATCTCATCACCTTCGTAAGAATTGCCTATTGGGAGGGTGTTGACCGGGCTGGGCATGGTCTTGAACTCGTAGGGCGTGTAGATGCTTTCGGAGGTCATGAACTGAACCAGTTTTGCGGCCAGGATGGAATAGTCGCCATTCTTCACGACCGGGGTCATCTGCTCAACAAAGCACTCGTCGCTGAAGGAGGGTTTGAACTTGCGTTTCATGAGTGCCCACACGATGCTCATCACCAGCAGGGCGGAATTGCATGAGCCAAGCCAATCCTCGGTATCGCGCAGATAGCGGCGCTGCACCTCCTCGCCCGGCAGGCGGTCGGTCTGCACCTTCACGCACTGATAGTACACCTCGTTGAAGAGGGTCAGTGTGGGCGTCTTCACCGTGCCGTTCTGCCTCAGTTCGATCAACTGCTTGTAGATGTAGCGGTTAACGGGGTTGTCATGCAGATAGGCCTCGATGTCGGTGTAGCCGCAATAGTAGAGTTTGCGATATAGGTCGGAAGCGGTCATTAAATAACGGTTAAAGGTTAAAGGTTAAAGGTTAATGATTGGTTCAAGAGTTCATGAGTTTAAGGGTTCAAGAGTATTTCTCGTTGATGAGGTTGTTGATGGCGGTTTGGACTTCGTCGGAGGGCTGTGCTCCGAGTTCGCCACGCATAGACTTCAAGGATGAACCCACGAGGGTTTCAGCGATGTCGGAGGCGTTGTAGTGGCTGAACCAGCCCAGGCAGTTGTTCTCGTCGCTGCCAAGGTAGTGAACGATAGCGGCAAACAGGATTCGCTTATAGAGTTTGTCGTTCTGCTTGCCTGGTATGAAGATATCAATCTTCACCGCAGGGAGGTCGATAATATCGTTCCAGAGGCTCATCCAGATGGCTTGCTTCGGCTTATAAACCATATCGAGCAACTTGCTTGCATCTTCGAGAATAGCCTTACGGATAACGGATTTGTCGATGGCCGGACCTTCGCCTTTAGGCTTGCCTTGATTGCCATAGTAGTTGTTCACCACCTGCGTGGCATTGGGAACATAGTTCTCCACATGCCCGATTTTTATCTCCTGGAAGGTATTGCCCGTACCTGGGTTGCCCTGAATGTTGATGTCCATAACTTTCTTTTTTGGTTGGTAAACGACTGATTTTAGTACTGAAAGTTGTAAGAAAGTTTCACGAAGTTTCTATTTAAGATATTGACTTTCAAACAGTTGTATTATTGCACCGTCAATCAGACAGAACAACTGACCTTCTGATGACAAGCGTTCTTTGACATACTGGATATAGGCTGAAACTTAGGTGACTCTTTCTTCAATTATCAATTTTCAATTATCAACTATCAATTTAAATTAAAAAATCATGGCAACTATTAAACAGATCGGTCCTGGTCGTAAGACGGCTGGCACCATCGACGGTATCACTTACGTGGTACGCAACGGCAAGACTTTTGTCCGTTCTAACCCCATCATGCCTGCGAAGGCTTACACCACCCCTGCCGCGCTGAAGCGCCAGGCCATCTTCAAGATGATCCAGATGCACCTGAAGTACCATCTGCGCACCATCAAGCAGACCTTCACGCCCAAGGGCAACGGCAACGCCACCAACCGCTACTATGCGGTGAACGGCAAGGCACTCCGCGCCGCCCTCGACACGCTGGCCGACGTGATGGTGGCTGGCGAGATTGTCACCATCGACGATGTGGAAGAGGCCATCTGCGCCTACGCCGCCGCCAACCCCAAGGCCATCACCATCGGTCGCCTGGCGGGCTACGGCGAGGTGTATCTGGAAGGCGAATGGCCCTCGACCATCACCCTGCGCGCCGCTGCGGGCGCCAGCACCATCGTGGTCATTGTGGCTGAGAACGGCACCACTACCACATTCAACCCGGATGGCTCGACTGTGGTGGTTGAAAGCGGTTCAAGCGGTTCAAGTGGTTCAAGCTCTGGTTCGGGTGGCGGCTCAGGCTCGGGTTCGGGTTCTGGCTCGGGTTCCGAAACGCCCGCTGTGGCTGCTCCGGTAATCAGCGGTACGACTCCGTTTGCTGAAAGCACTTCGGCAACCATCAGCTGCGCCACCGCAGGAGCCTCGATCCACTACACCGTTGACGGTTCCACTCCTACCTCCGCAAGCACCGCCTACTCTGAGGCTCTGACCATCACTGACACTACCACTGTGAAGGCCATCGCCGTGAAGGACGGTGTTTCGAGCTCGGTGACCACCAAGGTGTTCACGAAGGGCGAAGGTGGCGAGAATCCGGAGACTGAGTAAGCTTCGCTCAGTTTAGAGTTTAGTGTGTAGAGTTTAGAGCAGTTGACAGTTCAAAGTTCAAAGTTTAAAGTTTAAGGGTCAACTTGAAGCTGACTCCGAGCTCTGGACTATCTCAACCCTAGCAAAAGACGGCGCAAGGCAGCGGGGTTGCGACGGTTGTTTAGTATTTCTCATTCATGCGGCGCATCACTTCATCGTGAGGGATGGTGGTGGAACGGCCTGTGAGGATGTCGTCCATACGCTGGTCGCAGATGGCCATCATCTCCTCTCGGGTGCGGCTGCAAGGGGGCATTGACAGATCGCTGACATAATCGTCGAGTAAATCGTCAACCTCCCGCTGCAACCAGTCACCAATACTCTCGGTGGTGGTGAGATTGGGGTTGATCTGCCGCATCTTGGCATCATCTATCTTTATCTGGACTGTACACATGTCTATTCAAATTTTTTGCAAAGATAGTATTTTTTTTCGAATTATTAACATTAAAAACTTCAAAGCAATGAAAATCAAGTTAACAAAAGCCCAGATCGAAGAGATTCTGGCAAATCCTGAGAAGGCTCAAGAAGCCGGTATCAAAGCTAACGACCCCTGGTGGGTCATCGTCCTCAAAGTGTTGGCCTACTTGATTGGCCTCCTCTTGGCCGGTGCAGCCACAACCAGTGGCGCGGTAGCCGCCGCAGCCTACATGGCTATGTAATCCTCCTCACCGTTAATTCGGACTCTCAGTGAAAGTTCAAGGGTTTAAGGGATTTAAGATGTTCAAGTTGCAGCTTCTATCTCTTGAACCTTTTGAACCTTTGAACTTCTTCTAACCAAATTATCAATTCTCAACTTTCAATTATCAATTACCATTATGAGAGTTATCACACTTATCATCATCCACTGCTCCGCAGTGCGTCCTTGGCAGCAAAGCTCTGTTGAGGACATCGACCGCTGGCATCGTGCCCACGGCTGGAAAGGTTGCGGCTACCACAAGGTGATTCGCCGCGACGGCACCATTGAAGACGGTCGCCCGTACGATATGATCGGTGCCCATTGCCAAAACCACAACCGCCACTCCATTGGCATCTGCTACGAAGGCGGCTTGGACACCGAAGGTCGCCCTGCCGACACCCGCACCGAGGCTCAAAAGCTTGCGATGCGCCAACTACTCGAAGAGCTTCACGCTCAGTTCCCCAAGGCCTTGATCATGGGCCACAACGTTTTCAACCCCATGAAGGCCTGCCCCTGCTTCGACGCTGCAAACGAATATCGCGATTTGCAACCCGCTTAATCGCTTAGTAGCTTAGAAGCTTAATAGAGTGCCTTGTTTCAGCCTTTCAGAACGCTTCCTTTTGAACACGGATTGCACTTCACGGGTGCGGTCCGTGTTCTTTTTATATATGTTCCTCCACCCCACGGAAATGCACATTCAGCTCGTGCGCGCCCGTGAAGACCATGGTCTGCTTCTTGAAGTCCTCGATATGCGTGCGCTCGGTGAGGAACTCGAGCATGTAGCACACCTGATGGCCAGTCTTCATGCAATATCCACATTGCTCAGGTCATCATTATATCCCTTAGGAGGATCACAGATGAAAAGCTAGCACTCAGGGTTGTTGTGTTCCAACCAGTCTTTGAGGGCTCCAGGCACGGGGGCGCAGGCGATAATTCCGATGGTGATCATTTGTTATAGATATTTTAAATTTTTATATTTATTTCTTCGCTTTTTCTTCGTCCCATATCCTTCACTATCCTTCTAACTTGATTCGAACTTGGTACGAATATGACCTTAAGTCATCGACACACAATTACAGTATATGACAGTCTAGCCTTGTAATCTTTTTTCTTCAAACTTTCATCGCTCTTGCATGCTTTGCTTGGCAAACATCAGTTACTTTTTAATTTTCACTTAATATGAATATACTTATTCCCCTTAAAAGCGTTTTTTAACCTCTCTGTAATCTCCTTTTGCATATCTTGAGCTAACTCTTTTTTGGTTTTCATAACTTCATCATTGATGAGGCCTTCATTTAATTCCACCAATTCACTATAACCTCCAAGGTATTCACGATTACATTTTTTGCATACAATGTATGTTTTATCATCATTACTCTCAAAATCTGAATCACTCCCACATGTGACACAGCGCAAACTGATATTTTTACTATAATTCTTTTTCATTGTTCGTTATAATTGCAATGTTTCTTCAAGTTTATTTCCAACAGCGAAATCATCATCCCATGTGTATCGAAGATTCATTGTATCCGGACACCCGATAGATAACAACAAAGTATAGCTTCGCGCATTTTGAGGGGTTAACTCTCCAATATTATAAAATTCACCTCTAACAATGACACGATCACTTTCATTAAGCCATTCTACCAGGACATTTCGCGCAGTACTTTGCCCTGCATTGAATATTTTTAAAGTGCGTTTACCCTGATAATCTTTAACAATATTGCCACGGATATAAGCCTTATGACGGTCCTCGGCTTCAGCTTTCATCTTGGCTATTTGAAGCTTTTTATACTCCATGTCAACATTTTTCTCTTCAACGGTTTTCTTAACCTCATCATACTTTAAATTTCGTACAAGTGTAATGAACTGATCGCGTTTGCGTTCCCATTTGTTCATATCCATTTCTGAAAGTGCAAAGAGTTGTGTTAGCTGTTTATACAATTCGTTCAACAAAGATGGGGCATCTTTGTCATCAACCTTAATAGATATTTTCGCATTGTTAACAACACCGTTCATTTGGTCATAGGACATATCATTTGTTAAGAAAGAACAAAAATCTGTCCTTAAAACCCAAGCAGCACCCATTTCGTTCAATGAAACCACACTGTTATAGAAACGCGGTGAATGCACAAAAATCACATACAGTTCGTGCTCATGAAACAATTGGCGTATTGTTTCAAATATATCGCCACTAAGTTTTATCCCATATTCTCTAACAGAGCTACAAAACATTGTTTTTGCGCCAAGGCCAATATCTTCCAGCAAATTGACAAGAGCTTTAACGAAATCTTCATCCCCATGAGAATGACTGATAAAAACCATTGGTGTCTTTTTCTTATTAGTCACTGGTTTTACCATCTGGGAATTATTCTCTGTTTCTTTCATTACTTTTAGCTTTGAATCAGAAAAGTTGTCGAACTTGGATACCGTTTTTTTCGAATACCCTGCAGCATACAAATCTTTTTTAATATTTGATGCATCAACATGCTCTGATTTTTCTTCCGAATAGAACTCTAACAACTCATACACAAATTTAGGCAACTTTGTTTTTTGTTGCTCAAAAATCCTATTTATCAAATATCCGAGTGCATCCCTTGCATCACCAGCATCATGGTCGTAACCTAATACAACAACGTTTCGGTTTTGACGAACAATACTAACAAACTCTTTCCAATCCTCGTCCAGATTCTTTTCCACCATCCACCGCTTGAATGCAGTCGATGCCAAAAATTCACCTGGCAATACCCATCTCAAATCGTCAACCAAAGGTTGTATTTTCGTATTTACTATAACGGACATTTATAATTTGCATTAATAATACAACTTATTTATTCATGCATATCTCCAGACGCTATTTAACGATATGGTATATCCTCGGGACGTTTTTGTACAATAACAGTAAAACCAGGAAAATGTTCCAAGTCATATGTGAAGTTATCATCGTAAGTCAGTGCATATTTCCTATCGGACATCAGAACTGGAGGAATATGCTCACAATCTTCATTATTAGATCTTAGTTTCTTTTCTATTGCTTTTGTAAAATATTTACTTTTGAATCCTTTGATTTCCTCATTAGAAAATCGTGCAAGACGCCCATCTTTTGTTAACTGATTTATAATCATTGGAATTGATGTTTTGCCAACAGCATCTCTACAAGAACGATAATACTCCGCTAATAGCTTTTGAGATACAACTAAATATGCTCTATCATCATCTTTACCATCCTCTATTTTGTGATTATCCATCAACCAACGAATAAGTTCCTTATACTCTGGATCTGCCGGATTAGAAAATTTACAGGCAATATTGTTATCAATAAAAATATCGTGTTTCATCCCACTGCTTCCATCGCTATATTCATCACATCAATCATATATGTCTCAAAAAAATCACTAGGAGCACCATTAATTTGCCCACTTTTTGTAAAAACAATTGGATACAATTTTGTGGTATCATGTTCTTGAGAGAGATAATAAACACGAATATCGTCTTCATTCAATTGACCTTTAACTATAGCCAGTCGAATACGATTGAGTAAATATTCGCTGTGTGTTTCAACTATATAGTTTTTATTTTGAGCTATTTGACTGACAAGATAGTCGGCATAATTTGCTTGAGCATTTGGATGAAGATGTATCTCTGGCTGCGCTGAAAAGAGCGTTGATTCATTACCTAGTTCAATATCACCAACAATAATAGGTAGCAATTGTGAAATGCCGAAACCCACATCGCTTAATGAAGCTTTGGGGCCATCTTTATGAATAGTAACACCTATTTTAAACTGCCCACCACCTATTCTTTCCGGCTCAATATCATAAAGTACTTTCATGAACCTCATGGCATTAATTAGAGATTCATAGTTTTTACGATTGCTTTCTCGCCAATAAAGCATTTGATTAACAAAACCTTTACCCGAAGCCTGAATTTTCCCGTCGGTTAGACTCTCTTCAAGATAAATGCGTTCTGCTGCCAAACGATAAGAACTAATAAAGTTCATTTTGTTTTTATAACGATTAATTGCATCTCTTATCAAGCCGTCGACTATTCCGAATGCTACGGAAGCACTAATATCATTAGGGCAATTCAAGCCCTTATCATTTGCTACTAAAAGAACGTCCTTCACAATAGTGCGTTTCTTGTACACATCTCTGATTTTGTTCGAAATGTCTTTGTCTTTCTTCGTCAAATTGTTTGTATCAAACACCTGAAAAAGACCCGACATAAACTGTTCAAAACCATGCACTTTAAGAATACTCCTAGGATCATAATCTAAATCAAGTATAAAATCTGTTTCATTACCATCCTCTTTGGGTTTGATACTAATTTTGAAGTCTTCAGAATGTGCCTTGTAATTCTTTAGAACAGGCTGATCGTTGTATTCTCTATACTCCCACGTCGTTTCAATGTCAATTGGGACTCCGTTATCGACCAAAGTAAAAGAAACCCCAATTGGAAGGGAATTGTCATGTCTAAATACCATCTCAGAGAAACTGCCCATATTCACAAATCGCCCATTGGCAGAATACTCATATGGGAATCTCGGTGACTGCAAAGCACCTAGCACACTGTACATCAACGAACTTTTACCTGTACTATTAGCACCAGTAAGTAACGTCAACTTACCAAGTTCTATATCAACTTCGTCTGAGAAGCATTTAAAATTACTTGTTTTTATGCGTTTTAAATATGTCATAAGTTTTTGTATTCTAATTGTATAGCTGAAATGTCTATAAGTTTTAGGACAAAATCCTCTTCCTGCGCGATTTGCTGCAATCGTGATACTGTATCATCAGAAGTTTGATTATCCACAAACTCAATAGCTATCCTTTCATCTCCTTTGACCGCAAATAAATCCACTCTTAGAGAGCCAATAATAGGATATTGGGATTTTATTTCAAATCCATTTTCCTTATACTCATCTAAAAGCTGTTCTACAGCCATCAATAAAAGATATTTTTTGATGTATTTGTATTTTATGATCATTTATTCTCTTTTTTTGTGTAATATTTATTCACATACTAATATCTATTCCTGCTCCACCCAAATCAACTTCTGCACATCGTACCCTCTTCTTGTCGCTTCGGCGAGGACGATATCTTTTACATCATCTGTTAGTTTTGGTGTACGTGAAAGTATCCACAAATAACTCTCATCGCTGCCACCAACTAAAACCCATTGATAATATTCATCTAAGAGCATGATGCGATAGTCGCCATAAAATGGACCAAAGAACAAAACTCTTAAAACTCTTGGATTATCAGTGAACTTCGCCTTACCTTTAGCCTCGCTATGTTTGCCGTCTTTGATACCAGTGTTCAAAACTGCAACCTTACCATCTTCACGTAGTGAATACTGGGCTTTGCAGAATTGAATTCCACGTTCAAATTTATGGTCAAAACGAGCTATCTCATACCAATCGCCGAGATATTTGTCGAGATTCAAATCACCCGACACTGAATTGTCAACCTTCGATTGCGCCTTGCAGCCAGTGAAAAAGCAGAGACACATAATTAATAATGTTAGTAGATTTTTCATAATCTTTATGTTTATAAATTATTTCGGCATATCCCCACTCCAACCGTGCCCCAAATCCCAATGTGGATCATATACAAACTCAAAATATGGCAACGAAAACTCCTTTTCCAATAATTCTGTCAATTTGTCTTGAATCGGTTCAGCCCATTTGCCAACGAGAACAATGAATTTATTAACTGACCAAGCAACACGACCACGAGGAATCTGAGTGTAATCACCTTTGAACTTTGTCTCAGAATTATTAGCTAATGCGCGGAAATACTCTTTTGCCCAAACTTGACGGTGCAAATTCGGATAGTTGATAAAAGGCTTTCCCTTATCAGCCGCCTCTTCCACCATTTGGGGAGTCAACTCCTTTTTACGCACACCAAAGAACGAGTGATCCTCCGAGTCATACCAGAAGATTCCCACACATGGCATCTGCTCGTCAAACTCGCGCATGCTAGCCATCTGTGCTTCATGTTCTTTTTCTGTAAGATGTGTCATGATAATAGACAGATATCAATAATTCTCAGCATTCAACTCGAAATACGCCTGCGGATGGTTGCAAACCGGACAGATTTGCGGGGCTTTCTTGCCGATGACGATATGACCGCAATTTGAGCATTTCCAGATTCTGTCGCCATCGCGAGAGAAGACGATGCCTTCCTCGATATTATTCAAAAGTTTGCGATAACGTTCCTCGTGTTCCTTTTCGATGGCGGCCACCATCTCAAACTTCGCAGCGATCTCTTTGAAACCTTCCTCGCGTGCTTCTTTAGCCATGCGGGCATACATGTCGGTCCACTCGAAGTTCTCGCCTTCAGCGGCGGCTTTCAAGTTAGCCTCAGTGCCTGGTACCTCGCCGTCGTGCAGATACTTAAACCAAATCTTGGCATGTTCCTGTTCGTTGGCTGCAGTCTCCTCAAATATCTTCGAAATCTGGACATATCCGTCTTTCTTGGCCTTCGAGGCAAAATATGTGTATTTGTTGCGTGCCATGGATTCGCCAGCAAAGGCCTCCATGAGATTCTTTTCGGTTTTACTTCCTTTTAATTCCATAGTGTAATGTTTTATTATTCTTTAAATGTTTCAGAGTTTATTTCGTTTTTCATCTCGTCAATCACCTTCAACAGATACTGTCCGTACTGGTTTTTCAGCATCGGCTGGGCAAGAGAACGCATCTTTTCCTCGGTAATCCAACCGTTACGATATGCAATGCCTTCCAGACAAGCAATCTTAAGGCCTTGGCGCTTTTCAATAACCTCAACAAAGGTTGAAGCCTCGCTTAATGAATCGTGCGTTCCTGTATCGAGCCACGCAAAACCTCTTCCGAAGACTTGAACTTTCAACTCTCCATCTTCAAGAAAACGCTGGTTCACCGTGGTGATTTCAAGCTCGCCACGGGCAGAAGGCTTGATGGTCTTGGCTACTTCGACCACTTTGTTGGGGTAGAAATAGAGACCCACGACGGCATAGTTGCTCTTAGGATGTTGAGGTTTCTCCTCAATGCTTAGGCAGTTGCCCTGCTTATCGAACTCAGCCACGCCGTATCTTTCAGGATCTGAAACCCAATATCCAAAAACAGTTGCTTTCTTGTTCTGCTCAGCTTCTTTTACAGCTTCTTTGAGCATCTTTGTGAGGCCGCTGCCATAAAAGATATTATCGCCTAACACCAAGCAAGCACTATCATTTCCAATAAACTTTTCACCAATGATAAATGCCTGCGCCAAACCATCGGGTGAAGGCTGCTCTGCATACTCGAAATGCACACCGTAGTCAGAACCGTCACCTAAAAGGCGCTTGAAGCCCGGAAGGTCATACGGAGTCGAGATAATCAGGATATCTCTGATTCCAGCAAGCATCAAAACCGAAATGGGATAATACACCATAGGCTTGTCATATATCGGAAGCAGTTGCTTGCTGACGCCTTTCGTTATCGGATATAAACGGGTGCCGGAACCTCCGGCAAGAACGATGCCTTTCATTTTTTTAAAGGTTAGAGGTTAAAGGTTAGAGGCAACCTTTAACCTTTACAACTTAAAACGTGATGTTAAATTCTTCCAGCCAATCAGTCTCAACTTCAAAACTGCTACTCGAGCTGGCGTTGTAGAGCGAACCCGTTAGAGTAGTTATGCGGTTTCGCTGCAACGGCACGTTGTTGACCACCTTGTGAGAGATTGACTCTCCATCTTCGTCCAACACATCGATGGTGACTGTCATCGTTTGCTCATCCGTATCGAGGAAGAGGTAGCTGATTGAGTTTGTGCTGTTGCCCAAAGAACTCTGGATGGGAAGCACATTGCTGAAACCAATGTTTGTTGTTGCCAAACCCGTGGTTGGGTTAAATGCCTTGCCTCCTGCGGAAAATGTGCTCCGCACACTGACTGCATTTGCGGTGCATCCATCGGTAGAGTGCACCTTGAGTTTTGAAACGATGCGGCTCAACGTCGCACTAATCTCGACCGCCGTAGTGTTTGTGATGCTCACAGCCTGTGTCGCCACAAATGTTTCACGAGCCGGATAGTCACCAAAAGTGGCCTCAGTGGGGCTTGTTAGCGTGATGGCTGGCTCGCCTTCATTCAAACCGTAGCCTAGCACCACCATAGTGTAGCTACCCATCGGAAGCGAGCAACTGAACTCGCCAAAGGTTTCATAAGTACTCGCATCTGCACGCAACTGAGTCACCTTGTACTGCTCGGTACCCCCTGAAGTGTAGAAAGCGAGTGTGATGGCTTTAACGCCCGTGTAGTCGCCAATAGGCCCGTCCTTCGACGGAATTGTGTCAACCGAGATACTGAAATCATTAACACTAACACGGACTGGAGTTAAATCACTTGGTTGAACTGTTGTCAACCCATCTTTTTTGCTGCAGCTCACCACCAGCAAGCTGACAGCCAGCATAAAAACTAACTTTTTCATAAATGTTGAATTTTAAGTTACTTGTACGCCGCAAAAGTACAAAATAAAATTATTCCTTCAACATTTTTTTGCAAAAATTTTTATGCTAATTTATTGATTATCAATATATTTATGTATATATTAATATCTTATTATATGCTCCTCCACCCCTCTAAAATGCACATTCAACTCATGCAAATGCTCCAAAAGCACTCCCAGAGGCGTGCCCTCAGTCATCTTTGCGAAGGCATTCACATCTTTTGGGAAGCACTTGCCGCCATAGCCGAATTTGCCATCCGGACCAGGCACGTAAGTGTGGGTATCGTTGATATAGCCCGAAAGCAACACACCTGTATGAACTTTGCGCCAGTCGGCACCCATCTTTTCGCAGTATTCGCGGCAAGCGTTGAAATAAGTAACCTTATAAGCGCCAAACACGTTGTGCATGTATTTTGTGAGCTCGGCCTCCAATGGTGACATTATAGTGAACTTTTTGCCGACAAAAATCTTGGCGAGCAGGTCGTGCGCACCCGTAAACACCATCGTCTGCTTATTGAAATCCTCTATATATGTGCGCTCGGTAAGAAACTCTGGCATATAATAGACCTGATGCCCCGTCTCACGCGTAAGACGCTCGCTGGAACCAGGGAGAATGGTAGTGCGAACGAACACAGGAACATCTGGAAGCTTTGTAATCAGCTCCTTCATAAGTGTCAAATCCTGTGTGCCGTCGTCTTCGGTAGGGACATGAATCTGCAAAAAAGCAATGTCGATATCGCTCAAATCATCATTATAACCTTTCGGCGGGTCGCTAATAAACAACTTGCATTCAGGATTATTATGCTCCAACCAATGTTTCAGCGCACCGCCTACAAAACCACATCCGATAATTCCAACGTTAATCATTTTAATCTCTCTTAAAAATATCCCTCGTATAAACTTTTTCAATCACATCGTCAAGGCATGAATCATATCGATTTGCAATGATAGCTTGACTCTGCTCCTTGAATTTTTTCAAATCATTAACCACCAAACTTCCGAAGAATGTGCTACCGTCTTCCAATGTCGGCTCGTAAATGATCACCTGGGCGCCCTTGGCCTTGATGCGCTTCATCACGCCCTGGATGGCCGATTGACGGAAGTTGTCGCTGTTGCTCTTCATGGTGAGACGGTAAACTCCAATGGTCGGAATGGTTATAGGTGATTGTTTATCGGTTATTGAAGCCTTGTACTCGTTATTTGTAGAATATGCATAATAACCAGCCATCTTCAATACTTGATCGGCAATGAAATCTTTTCTTGTTCTGTTGCTCTCGACAATGGCAGTCATCATGTTCTGAGGCACATCCTCGTAGTTTGCCAGAAGCTGCTTTGTATCTTTCGGGAGGCAGTAACCACCATAGCCGAAGCTCGGGTTGTTATAATGTGAACCAATACGCGGATCCAGACCGATGCCATCGATAATAGCCTGAGTATCAAGACCTTTCATTTCGGCATATGTATCAAGCTCATTGAAGTAACTAACGCGAAGAGCCAGATAGGTGTTTGCGAAAAGCTTAACAGCCTCGGCTTCTTTCATGCCAACAAACAGCGTCGGCACATCTGTCTTGATAGCTGCCTCTTGTAGAAGCTTTGCAAAGACATGAGCACGCTCGGTGAGCCAATCGATATCAGTCAAAGCCTTGATAGCCTCGTTTTCCTCTTGATACTCAGCACCTTTCATCATCTTTGGGATGCCGACGATAATACGGCTTGGGTAGAGGTTATCGTAGAGAGCTTTGCTCTCGCGAAGAAACTCTGGAGAGAACAAAAGATTAAATTTCTTGACGCCTTTCTTCAGATATTTCACATAAAGTCCGCGAGTGTAACCCACCGGGATGGTCGATTTAATCACCATCACTGCATCCGGATTCACCTTCAAAACCGCGTCGATGACTGCCTCCACAGCGGAAGTATCGAAGAAATTCTTCTGGCTGTCGTAATTAGTCGGGGCAGCGATGACCACAAACTCGGCATCACGGTAACCAGCCTCCTGGTCGAGGGTTGCCTTCAGACTCAAAGGCTTGTTGGCGAGGTAATCCTCAATGTAATCATCCTGAATCGGAGACTTCTTATTATTCACCAAGTCAACACGTGCCGGTACGACGTCAACAGCCGTGACATCGTTATGCTGCGCGAGAAGAGTTGCGATTGATAAACCGACATAACCGGTTCCTGCTACTGAAATATTCATGATTTTTAAATTTTTTCTATATCACTTGCGCTCAACGCCATTGTGGCAACGGCAGCGACGCCTTCAATTTTAATGACTACTCGCTTTTCATGTCGGG